>NZ_CAJPGQ010000055.1:0-45615 GCF_905339595.1 Burkholderia sp. BCC1977 | reverse complement strand
ACGACAAGCGCCGGCACCGTGCCGATCATCACCGCCTTGTCGTAGTAATTCATGTGTTCGTTGTAATGCACGAACGCATAGCCCGCGCCGACCACGAGTGCCAGGGCGAACAGCCAGTCGATGACCGACAGGCGCGCGAGGAACGGACGATCGTCGAACAACGGCGCCGGATTCGAGGCCTGGACCGGCCCCGAACGGGAAGCGGAAACTTGAGTGAGATCCATGATGTTACCGGGTGGAATTCTCGGAATTGGAATCGCCGCCGGCAGGCGGACGGGCAGTCGCAGCCGCACCGGCTGGCGCGGCGTCGCGCGGTGTGGCGCGCAAGGCGGCGCCGGCCGCGTCGCGCGTCTGCACGAATTCCTTCTCGAAATCGAAGGTCTTGCGGGCCGTGGACATCGCCATCACCACATCGACGCCCGAACCGGCATCCTTGAGCCAGAACCAGAGGCGCCGCTCGCGCACGTAGAACATCGAGAAGATGCCGGCGACCAACAGCAGGCTGCCAAGATACACCAGATTCTTGCCGGGTGCGCGCGTCAACTGAAATACCGAAGCTTGCACCTGCTTGAAGGAGTCAAGCTGCAAATAGACCGGCGATCCATACAGGAAGCTGTCCGATAGCGCATTGATCGCGTTCTGCACGAAGCGGATCGTATCGGTGCCCTGCTGGGCGGCCGGCTCGCCGGCGCGCTCGCGCGCGATCTGCCAGACCTCCCACATCGAACCCTCGAGCATGCGCAGCAGCAGGCTGGCCGCCTTCTCCTGCTCGGCCTTCGGCACCGAACGGTCGATGAACGTCGCCACCGCCTGGAAGCCGCCGACCGGCTGGCCGTCGGCACCGCGGCCGACGCTGTCGTCGCTCGCCGCAAAGAGGGTCAGCACCTTGAACGCGCTGTCCTGCAGGCGGCCGCGCAGCGACGCTTCGGTCGTCGGCAGCGAACGCTGCGCGAAGCGCGCGGCGGCATCGGCACGCACGGCCGGATCCTCGAGCGCGGCGCGCAGGTGCATCCATTCGGCGATCGAATCCTGGCTGTCGGCCGGGATCCGCATGTAGCGGAACGGATCGTTCGGGCTCGCGCGCACGCCGGCGAGGAACACGCGCGTGCCGCCCATGTCGACCGGCAGCATGTAGTTGTTGAATTCACGCGCCTGGCCGTCCTTGCCGCGAATCTTGTATTGCACCGACGGGCCGATGTTGTGGAGCTGCATCGGCTTCGACGTCTTCGCGCCCGAACCGAGCCGCTCGTCGAACGCTTCCTTCAGCGACTCCGTCTTCGCGACGCCGCGCACGTCCGGCTTGCCGTTCGCGTCGGCCATGTTCTCGACGTTGATCGCGCGGAAGTCGGAGAACTCGATCGTGTCGCCGTCGCTGCCCGGCATCTGCAGCGGCGCCGTACTACCGATCGCGCCCTTCACCGCGAAGGACTTCGCGTTGTCGCCCGTCATCGGGTAGGCCGTCATCTCCATCTGCGAGCCGCCGTCCTGGAAGCTCGACTGATAGATCGACACGCCCTTGTACGTGAACGGCTTGTTGACCTCGACGCGCGCCGGGATCTTCTGGCCCGTCTCGCGATCGATCACGACGATGTCGCTCGCGAACAGCTTCGGCATCCCCGTCGTGTAGTAGTCGACGATGAACTTGTTGAGCTGGATCGAGAACGGCAGGTCCTGGATCAGCGAGCCGCTCGGCTGGTTCAGGATCGCGGTCGACACGAACTGGCCTTCCGGCACCCACGCGTAGCCGCGGAACGTCGGGTTCGACGCGGACAGCCGGTGGTCGGGCGAGATCTCGCTGATCGTCGCGCTCGTGTTGACCGGGCTCTTGCCGAACATCCACATCTGGAATTTGATCGGCAGGTTGCTGTCCAGCAGGCCGCCGATACAGATCACGACGATCGCAACGTGCGCGGAGATGTAGCCCCATTTCGTCAGCGCGCCGCGCTTCGCGGAGATCAGCGTCGCGCCGTCGGTTTCACGCACGACGTGCTTGTAGCCGGCCTTGGTGACGAACGTGGCGAGCGTGGCCGCGACGGTCGCGCGCGTGCCGGACGCCGAGTATTCGGCCTTGTGGTGGAAGGCGCGCAGGCTGCCCTCGCGGACCTTGTCCTTCCAGCTCTTCGCATCGGCGAGCATCTTCGGCGCATTGCGGATCACGCACAGCGAGATCGACGCCACGAGGAAGATCAGGATCAGCATGAACCACCACGCGCTGTACACGTTGTACAGGCCCAGCGAGCGGAAGATGTCCGCCCAGAACGGGCCGAACTGGTTCACGTAGTTCGGATACGGGTCATCCTGGGTCAGGACCGTGCCGACGATGCTCGCGATCGACAGCACCACCAGCAGCGCGATCGCGAAGCGCATCGAGCTCAGCAGCTCGATCGCGCGCCTGGACGCACTTTGACCCGACTTCGACTGCAACCCCGACGTGGTAACGCTCATTCAAACTCCGACTAAGGGGAAACAGCCCCCACGCTCACTATGTTCGCTGCCCCCGAGGGGGCGGTCAGCACGCTTGGGACGGCCCGGCGAGTGCTGACAAAAAAGGGCGAGGCAACCGCAATCACGCGGCGCCCCACCCTTTTCTTGTTCTGACTCCGGCCGCCCTCAGGGCGCCCGGTCATTCCATTCGCGACCGTCCGTTCAACGCAGGCCCGCGATGTAATCCGCGACGGCCTTGATCTCGTTGTCCGACAGACGCGATGCGATCTGATGCATCGCCTCGTTGTTGTTGCGCGCGCCGACACCCTGCTGGAACGCGGTCAACTGGGCAACCGTGTAATCGGCCCACTGCCCCGACAGACGCGGGTACTGGACCGGAATCCCCTGCCCCGTCGGCCCGTGGCAGCTCGCGCAGGCGGGTACACCCTTTTCCGCGATGCCGCCGCGATAGATCTTCTGGCCGACCGGCACGGTCGCCGCATCGCGTGCGGTGCCGAGCTTCGTCGCCTGCGATCCGTAATACGCGGCGACGTTGCGCATGTCGTCCGCGCTCAACGCGCTCGCGAACCCGACCATCACCGGATTGGTCCGCGCCGGCCCCTTCGCGCCCGGCTGGGCCTTGAAGTCGTTCAACTGCTTGACCAGATAGTCGGGATGCTGGCCGGCGAGCTTCGGGAAACTGCCCGACGCACTGTTGCCGTCTGCACCGTGACACGACGCGCAGACTTGCCCGGCAATCGCCTTGCCGCGGTCCAGATCCGGCTTTGCCGCATCCGCCGCGTTTGCCTCCGCTACGAAACCTACGAACCCTGCTGCAACCTGAAGCACCATCAGAGACTTGCACAGTCGATTCATTCGCACACCCTGTTTCGTCTTGTGGGAATTTGAGGTTCTGCAAAAAACGACGTCGACCAGTCTACCGCAGAAGCTGCATAAAAGCGCGAGGCAGGCGCCCGCAGCCCTTCGGCAAAACCGCCGTATTGTACAATATCGCGCTGAAAGCTCCCGCGCCTATCGGGGCTACCCCGCCTCCACCAAGCGGCTCGCGCCGCCCCGTCCCACCGGTTTCCCATGGCCTTTTTGCTCCATCAAGCCCGCTTCTACACGACCGTCAACCATCTGCGCGACCTGCCGCCGACGGTGCAACCGGAAATCGCGTTCGCGGGTCGCTCGAATGCCGGCAAATCGACGGCGATCAACGTGCTGTGCAACCAGAAGCGGCTCGCCTTCGCGTCGAAGACGCCCGGCCGCACGCAGCACATCAACTACTTCTCCGTCGGCCCGGCCGCCGAGCCCGTCGCGAACCTCGTCGACCTGCCCGGCTACGGCTACGCGGAAGTACCGGGGGCCGCGAAGGCCCACTGGGAAATGCTGCTGTCGTCCTACCTCGCGACTCGCTCGCAGCTGTGCGGCCTGATCCTGATGATGGATTCGCGCCGCCCGCTGACCGACCTCGATCGCCGGATGATCGAGTGGTTCGCGCCGACCGGCAAGCCGATCCACACGCTGCTGACGAAGTGCGACAAATTGACGCGGCAGGAAAGCATCAATGCGCTGCGCAACACGCAGAAGGGGCTCGACGCGTATCGCGACCAGGGCGTGAAGGGCAAGCTGACCGTCCAGCTGTTTTCGGCGCTGAAGCGCACCGGGCTCGACGAGGCGCATGAACTGATCGAGAGCTGGGTGCGGCCGTCCGTCGCCGACGAAGAAAGCGAGCCTGTAGCACAATGAGCGGGCAACGCGCGGCCGGGATCGGCTGCGCGCACCTGACGGCACCTGCGGATTCGGCCGGCCCATAAAAAAACCCGCCGTTGAACGGCGGGTCAAACAGCCTAATCGAATAACGACAGGCACCCGCTCAGGGAGGAGAAGCGGGGAGCTGCACGCGACGCGTGCCGCTCGATCGCTATCATATACCAACGATCTCGAAAATGACCTAAGGGTTCCGTAAGGTCCTTCTTGCCCTGATTTCTGCCAAATCGCCATGAGCTTCCATCCGCTTCATCGTCCGCGCCGGATGCGCCGCGACGACTTCTCCCGGCGCCTGATGCGCGAAAACCGCCTGACCACCGACGACCTGATCTATCCGGTGTTCGTCGTCGAAGGCACCAACGAACGCCAGCCCGTCCCGTCGATGCCCGGCGTCGAGCGCGTGTCGGTCGATCTGCTGATGCATGTCGCCGAGCAGTGCGTCGAACTCGGCGTGCCCGTGCTGTCGCTGTTCCCGGCCATCGAGCCGTCGCTGAAGACGCCTGACGGCCGCGAAGCGGCCAATCCGGAAGGCCTGATCCCGCGCGCGGTGCGCGAGCTGAAGAAGCGCTTCCCCGAACTCGGCGTGCTGACCGACGTCGCGCTCGACCCGTACACGAGCCACGGCCAGGACGGCGTGCTCGACGAGAACGGCTACGTGATCAACGACGACACGATCGAGATCCTGGTCGACCAGGCGCGCGCGCAGGCGGAAGCCGGCGTCGACATCGTCGCGCCGTCGGACATGATGGATGGCCGCATCGGCGCGATTCGCGAGATGCTGGAAAGCGACGGCCATATCCACACGCGCATCATGGCTTATTCGGCCAAGTTCGCGTCGGCGTTCTACGGCCCGTTCCGCGATGCGGTCGGCTCGGCGTCCAATCTGGGCAAGGGCAACAAGATGACCTACCAGATGGATCCGGCGAACAGCGACGAAGCGCTGCGCGAAGTGCGCCTCGACATCGACGAAGGCGCCGACATGGTGATGGTCAAGCCCGGCATGCCGTATCTCGACATCGTGCGCCGCGTGAAGGACGAGTTCCGCTTCCCGACCTACGTGTACCAGGTAAGCGGTGAATACGCGATGCTGAAGGCCGCCGCGATGAACGGCTGGCTCGACCACGACAAGGTCGTGCTCGAATCGCTGCTCGCATTCAAGCGCGCAGGCGCCGACGGCGTGCTCACGTACTTCGCGCTAGACGCCGCGCGTCTGCTGAAAGCGCAGCGCTGAGGCACGTGCCGGCAGGCACAAGGAAAAACGGCGGGACACTTCGGTGTCCCGCCGTTTTTTATTTGCCGTCGGTCGGCGCCGACGCACGCCGACGAGCGCGCGTTACACCGTCGGCACCGCTGCGCGATCGAGGCTGCGCAGGAACGTCTCGGCCGCCTGATAACCGACCACGCGGCCGATTTCGTTGCCGTTGCGATCGAAGAAGATGATGCCCGGCGGCCCGAACAGGTTGAAGCGCTTGAGCAGCGCCTGGTCGTCCCGATTGTTCGCGGTGACGTCGGCACGCACCAGGTGAAGCTGCGCGAGCCGCGCCTGCACGCGTGAATCGGTGAACGTCAGATGCTCCATTTCCTTGCAGCTCACGCACCAGTCGGCGTAGAAGTCGAGCATCACGGGCCGGCCCGACGTCTTCAGCAGCGTGTCGAGTTCGCCATTGGAGCGCACCGACGCGAACGCGGGCCCCTGCTCTCCCGCCGCCGCACCGGCCGCCGCCCCATCGCCCGACGCGACCGTGCGCGCCGCGAGGACGGCCAGCGGCTTCACAGGGTCGTTGGAGCCCGCCGCGAGACCGACGAGCAGCGTCGCGGCCCAGATCGCGAGCGCGGCG
This sequence comes from Burkholderia sp. BCC1977, assembly GCF_905339595.1. Lineage (NCBI taxonomy): Bacteria > Pseudomonadati > Pseudomonadota > Betaproteobacteria > Burkholderiales > Burkholderiaceae > Burkholderia > Burkholderia sp. BCC1977. The sequence continues at coordinate 39,580 of NZ_CAJPGQ010000055.1, read as the reverse complement.
CCGAGGCCGCGGCCGAGACGACGCCAGATCGACGCGGCGCCGGCATGCGGCGTGAACAGGCCGAGCGCCGCGGCCGCGACGAGCAACCACAACGCGGCGAGCACCATCTTCAGGCCGCCCGCGAGCACCGGCCACACGATCCACAGCGCGGCGGCGAGCAGCACGATGCCGAAGAACACCTTCACGCCGTCCATCCATGCGCCCGCGCGCGGCAGCACCGTGCCGGCACCAATGCCGACGATGAGCAGCGGCACGCCGAGCCCCAGCCCCATCGCGAACAGCGCGGCGCCGCCGAGCAGCGCGTTGCCGGTGTGCGCGATGAACGCGAGCACCGCAAACAGCGGTGCCGTCATGCATGCGCCGACGACCAGCGCCGACAACGCGCCCATTGCGGCAACCGCGACGAAGTGGCCGCCTTGGCGCGCGCTCGAGGCTCCGGCCGTGCCGTTCTGCCAGCGCTCGGGCAGCGCGATGTCCTTGCCCGAAATCAGCGATAACGCGAATGCTGTGAGCAGCACGCCGAACGCGCCGAGCACCCACGGGTTCTGCAGCCACGCGCCAAGGCTCTGGCCGACCAGCGCCGCCGCGATGCCCAGCACCGTATAGACGAGCGCCATGCCGACCACGTACGTCAGCGACAGCGCAAAGCCGCGTGCATGCGTCGCGCGCGTGCCCTGGCCGATGATGATCGCGGACACGATCGGAATCATCGGATACGAGCAGGGCAGGAGGCTCAGCACGACGCCCGCAACGAAATACAGTGCAACGATCGTGAAGAAGCCGTGCCCCTCGAGCAGCGACTGCGCGAAATCCGCGCTCGTGACCTTGTCGAACCAGCTGCCCGAAGCCGCCGCGCCATCGGCCGGCGCGGCCGCCCCCAGCGCCGCGCCGTCGACCTTCACGACGTGCTCGGCGGGCGGATAGCAGATCCCTTCGTCGGCGCACCCCTGCGACGTCACCGCGAGCTCGAACGGCCCCGCAGCCTGCTTCACCGGCACGTGAATCACGACCTCGTCGCGATAGGTCTCGACTTCCTTCTGGAACGTCTGGTCGAACTTCACGTGGCCGGCCGGGAATTGCGGGTCGCCGAGCGTCGCCTGCCCGCCCTTCACCGCGAACGCGAACCGCTCGCGGTACAGGTAATAGCCGTTGGCGACCTTGAAGCGGACGTCCACCTGCCCCGGCGATTCGCTCGCGCTGAACTTGAACGCAACCGACGGATCGAGAAAGTCGTCGGCCGCGCGCGCGACCGACAGGCCGCCCAGCACGAACATGAACGACAACAGGACTGCGAGGAACCGCAGCGCGCGCACGCGCACGGAAAGCGCCATACCGTTAAACATGAAATAGACGTTGAGTTTCGCTGGTCACCCACTGGCCGTACGCGGCCGAGGCCGTCGCCTGCCACGAGACGATTTCCGGCGTCTCGTAGGGATGATGCGCGAGAATAAATCGCTCCAGTTCGAGCGAGCGCACGGGGCTCGTCTTGAACAGCAACTGGATCTCGTCGGCCGTCTCGACCTTGCCCTGCCAGTGATAGCGCGATTTGATCGCACCGAGCTCCGACACGCACGCGGCAAGCCGCGCGTCGAGCGCGCCGTCGGCGAGCGCCGCGGCCGTCGCCGCATCCGGCACCGTCGTCAGCATCAACACCACCACCATACGTGCTCTCCCGGCTGGTTTCGACCGCCTTCCGCCGCCACGAATCGCCATCGAGGGCCCGCGCGGACAGTTCCATATCGTAGCGCAGCCCGCGCGACGCTGCCGGCATCGAACTGCGACAATCGATCGCAGCCGCGGCGCCGCCAGAAACAAAAAGGGCCAAGCAATTGCTCGGCCCCTTTCAGATACTGCTGCGTACCGGAAGCTTATTCAGCTTCTTGCACGTTTTCCGTTTCGTCGACTTCCGGACGATCGAGCAGCTCGACCAGTGCCATCGGTGCGTTGTCGCCGACGCGGAAGCCGAACTTCAGCACGCGCAGGTAGCCGCCCGGACGGTTCGCGAAACGCGGACCGAGCACGTCGAACAGCTTCGCCACCGAGTCACGATCGCGCAGGCGGTTGAACGCCAGGCGACGGTTTGCCAGCGACGGCTTCTTGCCGAGCGTGATCAGCGGCTCGACGACTTTACGGAGTTCCTTCGCCTTCGGCAGCGTCGTCTTGATGACTTCGTGCTCGATCAGCGAGTTGGACATGTTACGGAGCATAGCCAGACGGTGGCTGCTCGTGCGGTTCAGTTTCCGCAGACCATGACGATGGCGCATTTCAGTTTCCTTGATTCAAAGTTTTGATCCAGCTCTTCTATCGCACCGCTGGGGTGCACGGGCCGGTAACGAAAAAAGCAAGATGCGGATTTTAAAGGAAAATCCGCATCTTTGCCAACTACAGCGACAACCGGGCTACAAGCAGGCTTACTTGTCGAGACCAGCCGGCGGCCAGTTTTCGAGCTTCATGCCCAGCGTGAGACCGCGCGAAGCGAGCACTTCCTTGATCTCGTTGAGCGACTTGCGACCGAGGTTCGGCGTCTTCAGCAGCTCGTTTTCCGTGCGCTGGATCAGATCGCCGATGTAGTAGATGTTCTCGGCCTTCAGGCAGTTCGCCGAACGAACCGTCAGCTCGAGATCGTCCACCGGACGCAGCAGGATCGGATCGATCTGCGGTGCGCGCGACGGGGCTTCGGCAGCCGTTTCCGTGCCTTCCAGTGCCGCGAACACGGACAGCTGGTCGACCAGGATGCGGGCCGATTGACGGATCGCCTCTTCCGGGGTGATCACGCCGCTCGTCTCGATGTTCATCACGAGCTTGTCGAGGTCGGTACGCTGCTCGACACGTGCGCTTTCAACGGCATAGCTCACGCGGCGAACCGGCGAGAACGATGCGTCGAGGACGATACGGCCGATGATCTTGGCCGTGTCTTCGCCGTAGCGACGGACGTTGCCGGGCACGTAGCCGCGACCCTTTTCGATCTTGATCTGAACGTCGAGCTTGCCGCCCTTCGACAGGTGTGCGATCACGTGATTCGGGTTGATGACTTCGCAATCGTGAGCCAGCTCGATATCGCCGGCCGTGACGACGCCTTCGCCTTCCTTGCGCAGGGTCACCGTCACTTCGTCACGGTTGTGCAGCTTGAACACCACACCCTTCAGGTTCAGCAGCAGGTTGACGACGTCCTCTTGCACGCCATCAAGCGTCGAATACTCGTGCACCACGCCAGCGATCGTGACTTCGGTCGGCGCGTAGCCAACCATCGACGACAGCAGCACGCGGCGAAGCGCATTGCCCAAGGTGTGGCCGTAACCGCGTTCGAACGGTTCCATGACCACCCTCGCGTGGTTCTCGCCCAGCGATTCCACGGCGATGATCTTGGGTTTCAGCAAACTGGTTTGCATGGGCTTTCCTTTTCAATACCCTCGGCTCGTTACACCGATAAGGCTGACCGGTAACAACCAGAAAATAAACAGCCGAGGCCCCTCCTTGCATAACGCAATCGGGGTACCTCGGCCGTCAATCGGATTAACGCGAATACAATTCGACGATCAGGCTTTCGTTGATGTCGCCTGCGATGTCAGCGCGTTCCGGCATTTGCTTGAACGTGCCTTCGAACTTCTTCGCATCGACTGCAACCCAGCTCGGCATGCCGCCTTGCTCGGCCAGCGACAGCGCTTCGACGATACGCGCCTGCTTCTTCGCCTTTTCGCGGATCGCGACGATGTCACCCGCCTTCACTTGCTGCGACGGCACGTTCGCGACGACGCCGTTCACGGTGATCGACTTGTGGCTCACCAGCTGACGCGCTTCAGCGCGGGTCGAGCCGAAGCCCATGCGATACACGACGTTGTCGAGACGCGACTCGAGCAGTTGCAGCAGGTTTTCACCCGTGTTGCCCTTGCGGCGGTCGGCTTCAGCGAAGTAGCGGCGGAACTGACGCTCCAGGACACCGTAGATGCGCTTGACCTTTTGCTTTTCACGCAGCTGCGTACCATAGTCGGACGTACGTGCGCCCGAGGTACGGCCGTGCTGACCCGGCTTGCTGTCGAGCTTGCACTTGTCGGCGAGCGAGCGGCGCGCGCTCTTCAGGAACAGGTCGGTGCCTTCACGGCGGGACAGCTTGGCCTTAGGGCCGATATAACGTGCCACTTTGCATTCCTTTATCAATCAGTCACGCGGATCGAAATCCGCGCTAGTTCGCGCCCTTTGGGGCGAACGGTGGGCTTAGTCAATCAAAAAAGCAACGCCCGTCGACGCTAGGCGGCGACAGGCAAATGCGCCAGCACGAACGTGCCAGCACATTCTTAGATACGACGGCGCTTCGGCGGACGGCAGCCGTTGTGCGGAATCGGGGTGACATCCGAAATCGCGGTGATCTTGATGCCGAGGCCATGCAGTGCGCGCACTGCCGACTCACGACCCGGGCCCGGGCCCTTGATCCGCACTTCCAGATTCTTCACGCCGTATTCCATCGCCACGCGACCGGCCGACTCAGCAGCAACCTGAGCAGCGAACGGCGTCGACTTGCGCGAGCCCTTGAAGCCCTGGCCGCCCGACGTCGCCCATGCCAGTGCATTGCCCTGGCGATCGGTGATCGTGATGATCGTGTTGTTGAACGACGCGTGAACGTGAACCACGCCTTCAGCGACGTTCTTCTTAACCTTCTTGCGAACGCGTTGCGCCGCGGTGTTCGAAGCCTTAGCCATTACGTTTTCCTGTAACTGTCAGTTCCGCTTACTTCTTCAGCGCTTGCGCTGCACGACGCGGACCCTTGCGGGTACGTGCGTTCGTACGCGTACGCTGACCGCGCATCGGCAGGCCCTTGCGATGACGAACGCCACGGTAGCAACCGAGGTCCATCAGGCGCTTGATGTTCATCGTCACTTCACGGCGCAGATCGCCTTCGACGATGAACTTGCCCACTTCTTCACGCAGCTTTTCGAGGTCTGCGTCGGTCAGGTCCTTGACCTTCTTCGAGAATTCCACGCCAGCTGCCGAGCAGATGCTGCGCGAGCGCGTGCGGCCGATACCGAAGATTGCCGTCAGGCCGATCTCGGTATGCTGGTGATTCGGGATGTTAACCCCTGCGATACGAGCCATTGTTTTTCCTCAAACAAAAAGCGCAAACAAACGCGCGGTCAGCCTTGGCGCTGCTTGTGGCGCGGATCCGAGCTGCAGATCACGCGAACGACGCCTTTGCGCTTGATGATCTTGCAATTGCGGCAAATGCGCTTAACCGATGCCATCACTTTCATGATAATACCCTTTTTTCAAATCACTTCGCCCGGAACACGATCCGCGCACGAGACAGATCGTAAGGCGTCAATTCAACCGTCACCTTGTCGCCCGGCAGGATGCGGATGTAGTGCATCCGCATCTTCCCGGAGATATGCCCCAACACGACATGGCCGTTTTCCAGCTTCACACGGAAGGTCGCATTCGGGAGGTTTTCAATCACCTCACCTTGCATCTGGATTACATCGTCTTTGGCCATAGTCCTAATCAACGCATTGGGATGTTGCCGCCCTTGAAGTTCGCCTTCTTGAGCAGTGACTCATACTGTTGCGACATAACGTACGACTGCACCTGCGCCATGAAGTCCATCGTGACGACGACAATGATCAGCAGCGACGTTCCACCAAAATAAAACGGCACGTTCCAGCGCAGCACCAGGAATTCCGGCAGCAGACACACGAAGACGATGTAGATCGCACCGGCCAGCGTCAGACGCGTGAGGATGCGGTCGATATATCGTGCGGTCTGATCGCCCGGACGAATGCCCGGAACAAACGCGCCGCTCTTCTTCAGGTTGTCCGCGGTTTCCCTGCTGTTGAACACCAGCGCGGTGTAGAAGAAGCAGAAAAACACGATTGCCAGCGTGTACAGCAGCACATAGACCGGCTGGCCCGGCTTCAGCGCCTCCGCGACGTTATGCAACGTGTTGGAGATCCAGCTTCCCGACGGCTGACCCGTGCTGAACCAGCCGAGAATCGTGGCCGGGAACAGGATGATCGACGATGCGAAGATCGGCGGAATCACGCCCGACATGTTCAGCTTCAGCGGCAAGTGGGACGACTGGCCACCGTAGATCTTGTTGCCGACCTGGCGCTTCGCGTAGTTCACGAGGATCTTGCGCTGACCGCGTTCGATGAACACGACCAGGTAAGTCACCGCGGCAATCAGAACGACGATGATGATCGCCGAAATGATGCTCATCGAACCCGTACGCACCAGCTCGAACAGCCCACCGACGGCATTCGGGAACCCTGCTGCGATCCCGCCGAAGATGATGATCGAGATACCGTTGCCCAGACCGCGCTCGGTGATCTGCTCACCCAGCCACATCAGGAACATCGTGCCGGTAACCAGCGTCACGACCGTCGTCAGACGGAACAGCATGCCGGGATCGGTCACGAGGCCCGGCTGGTTTTCCAGCGCAGCCGCGATACCGAACGCCTGGAAGGTCGCGAGCACCACGGTGAAATACCGCGTGTACTGCGTGATCTTCCGTTGCCCTGCCTGCCCTTCCTTCTTCAGCGCCTCGAGCTGCGGCGAGACGATCGCCAGCAACTGCATGATGATCGACGCCGAGATGTACGGCATGATCCCCAGCGCAAAGATCGTGAAGCGGGAAAGCGCGCCACCCGAGAACATGTTGAACATGCCCAGGATGCCGCCCGCCTGGCTCTGGAACAGCTTCGCCAGTTGATCCGGATCGATGCCCGGCACGGGGATGTGCGCGCCGATGCGATAGACGATCAGCGCCAGGAGCAGGAACATCGCTCGCCGACGCAGATCGCCGAATTTCGCCGTGCTTCGACCGGGTTTTGCAAGACTCGGGCTGTTAGCCAAGTACCTTCTCCGATGAATGCAAGTAACGACGCGCTACGCGTGTCACTCGGCGAACGAACCGCCAGCCGCTTCGATCGCAGCGCGCGCACCCTTGGTGGCACCGAGACCCTTCACGACGATCTTGCGCTTCAGTTCGCCCGTCGCGATGATCTTTGCGCTCTTCGTCAGCTCGCCGACCAGGCCGGCTTGCTTCAGTGCGAGCAGATCGATTTCATCGACCGGCAGCTTCTCGAGGTCGCCCAGGCGCACTTCACCGACGAATTCCTTCGTCAGCGACGTGAAGCCGCGCTTCGGCAGACGACGTTGCAGCGGCATCTGACCGCCTTCGAAACCGACTTTGTGGAAGCCGCCCGAACGCGATTTCTGACCCTTGTGACCACGGCCAGCCGTCTTGCCGAGGCCCGAACCGATGCCGCGGCCGACGCGACGCTTGGCGTGCTTGGCACCAGCGGCCGGCTTCAGGTTATTCAATTCCATATCAACTCCTTGATCCGTAGGGCCGCTTACGCGATGACCTTAACGAGGTACGAGACCTTGTTGATCATGCCGCGGACCGCCGGCGTGTCCTGCAGCTCGCTAACCGAGTTGAGTCGGCGCAGGCCCAGGCCACGCACGGTCGCGCGGTGCGATTCGCGGGTCCCGATCAGGCTCTTAACGAGCTGAACCTTGACAGTTTTTTCAGACATGGTGACCACCCGGGCTTAGCCCAAAATATCTTCGACGGACTTGCCGCGCTTCGCCGCGATGTCTGCCGGGGTCGACTGCTTGCGCAGACCGTCCAGCGTGGCGCGAACGAGGTTGTACGGGTTCGTCGAACCGTGGCTCTTCGCCACGACGTTCTGAACGCCCATCACGTCGAACACTGCGCGCATCGGGCCGCCGGCGATCACGCCCGTACCTGCCTTCGCCGGAGCGAGGAGGACAGCGGATGCGCCATGCTTGCCGTGCACTTCGTGCTGCAGCGTGCCGTTCTTGAGCGGCACCTTGAACATGTTGCGGCGAGCTTGTTCCATTGCCTTCTGGACAGCGACCGGCACTTCCTTCGCCTTGCCCTTGCCCATACCGATGCGGCCATCACCGTCGCCAACCACGGTCAGTGCGGCGAAGCCGAGAATACGGCCACCCTTCACGACCTTGGTCACGCGATTGACCGAAATCATCTTTTCACGAAGGCCGTCGTCGCGCTCGTCAGCCTGAACTTTCGCTTGCATCTTTGCCATGACGAATTCCTTCCTTAGAACTTGAGCCCAGCTTCGCGAGCTGCCTCAGCCAGCGCCTTGACGCGGCCATGGTAGCGGAAGCCCGAGCGGTCGAAGGCGACGGATTCGATGCCGGCAGCCTTTGCCTTCTCGGCAATACGCTTGCCGATCAGCGTCGCGGCATTAACGTTGCCGCCCTTGCCCGACTTGTCGGCCAGTTCAGCCCGCACTTCTGCCTCGAGCGTCGACGCGCTGGCGAGCACCTTGGTGCCGCAGGGCGAGAACACTTGAGCGTAGATGTGCGTGTTCGTGCGATGCACGGCGAGACGCGCGACCTGCAGCTCAGCGATCTTGATACGCGTCTGGCGAGCGCGGCGCAGGCGAGATTGAGTCTTATCCATGATTGCGCACCCTTACTTCTTCTTCGTTTCTTTGAGGATCACAACCTCGTCGGAATAGCGCACGCCCTTGCCCTTGTAGGGCTCCGGCGGACGGTAACCGCGGACTTCCGCAGCCACTTGACCGACTTGTTGCTTGTTGATCCCCTTGATCACGATTTCGGTTTGCGTCGGGGTTTCAGCCTTGACGCCTTCCGGCATCTGGTGCACCACCGGGTGCGAGAAACCCAGCGACAGGTTCAGCTTGTCGCCTTGCGCTTGCGCACGATAACCGACGCCAACCAGCGTCAGCTTGCGCTCGAAACCCTTGGTCACGCCGTGCACGGCATTCGCGATGATCGCGCGCATCGTGCCCGACAGTGCGTTTGCTTCGCGGCTTTCGTCGACCGGCGACAGATTCAGCGTGCCGTCGTTGTTCGCCACGTTCACGAGCGGATTGATCGCTTGCGTGATGGTGCCCAGCGGGCCCTTGACGGTGATTGCACCGTCGGCCAGCTTGACTTCCGCGCCTTGCAGCGCGATCGGGCTCTTACCTACTCGAGACATGTTTCTCTCTCCTCGGCTTTAAGCAACGTAGCAGATGACTTCGCCGCCGACGCCGGTAGCGCGCGCCTTGCGGTCGGTCATCACGCCCTTCGGCGTCGACACGATTGCCACACCCAGGCCGTTCATGACCTGCGGAATGTCGTTACGGCCGCGGTACACGCGCAGACCAGGCTTCGACACGCGCTCGAGGCGTTCGATAACCGGGCGACCTGCGTAGTACTTCAGCGCGATATTCAGTTCGGACTTCGCACCTTCCGCCTTGACGGCGAAATCGTCGATATAACCTTCGTCCTTCAGGACTTGCGCGATTGCAACCTTGACCTTCGACGAGGGCATCGCAACCGATACCTTCTCGACCATCTGCGCGTTGCGGATGCGAGTCAGCATATCGGCGATAGGATCACTCATGCTCATTTACGTTTCTCCTATTACCAGCTCGCCTTGGTCAGGCCAGGAATCTCGCCACGGAATGCGATTTCACGAATCTTGTTACGCGCGAGGCCGAATTTACGGAACGTGCCACGCGGACGGCCCGTGATCGCGCAGCGGTTACGCTGGCGGGTCGGGTTTGCGTTGCGGGGCAGTTGCTGCAGCTCAAGGCGTGCTTCGTAGCGCTCTTCTTCCGACTTGCTTTGGTCTTCGACGATCGCCTTCAGCGCTTCGCGCTTTGCTGCGAACTTCGCGACCAGGCGGGCGCGCTTCTTTTCACGTTCGATCAGTGCCAGTTTAGCCACGGTAACCTCAGTTTCTGAACGGGAACTTGAAGCTGGCGAGCAGAGCCTTTGCTTCGTCGTCGGTCTTCGCAGTCGTCGTGATGCTGATGTTCAGCCCACGCAGTGCGTCGATCTTGTCGTAGTCGATTTCGGGGAAAATGATCTGCTCTTTCACACCGATGTTGTAGTTGCCGCGGCCATCGAAGGCACGACCCGACACGCCGCGGAAGTCGCGCACGCGGGGCAGGGCAACGGTCACGAAACGGTCGAGGAATTCGTACATCGCCTGGCCACGCAGCGTCACCATCGCGCCGATCGGGTAGCCCTGGCGGATCTTGAAGCCTGCGATTGCCTTGCGTGCCTTCGTGACGACCGGCTTCTGACCGGCGATCTTCGTGAGGTCGCCGACGGCGTTCTCGATGATCTTCTTGTCAGCGATCGCTTCGCCAAGACCCATGTTCAGCGTGATCTTGGTGATGCGCGGCACTTCCATGACCGACTTGTAACCGAACTTCTCGATCAGGCCGGGCACAACCTTTTCTTTGTAAAACTCTTGAAAACGAGCCATTTTTTACTCCGCTGCGTCAGGCGCTCAGTACGGCACCGGTCGTCTTCAGGAAGCGAACCTTCTTGCCTTCCTCGACCTTGATGCCAACACGCGACGCCTTGCCATTCGCGTCGACCAGTGCGACGTTCGAAATATGCAGGGGCATCGTCTTCGCTTCCACGCCGCCCGTCGTACCCTTCATCGGGTTCGGCTTCACATGCTTCTTGACGAGGTTGATACCTTCAACCGTCACATGTTCCGCACCGACAGCCAGCACGACGCCGCGCTTGCCCTTGTCTTTGCCAGTGACGACGATGACTTCGTCACCTTTGCGAATCTTGTTCATCGCGACTCCTTACAGCACTTCCGGCGCCAGCGAAACGATCTTCATGAATCGTTCGCTACGCAGCTCACGCGTCACCGGCCCGAAGATACGGGTGCCGATCGGCTCAAGCTTGTTATTCAAAAGCACAGCGGCGTTGCCGTCGAACTTGATCAGCGAGCCGTCTTGACGGCGAACACCCTTGGCGGTGCGGACCACCACGGCGTTGTAGATTTCGCCTTTCTTCACGCGCCCGCGCGGCGTTGCCTCTTTGACGGTCACCTTGATGATGTCGCCAATGCCGGCATAACGACGCTTCGAGCCGCCGAGCACCTTGATGCACATGACTTCACGCGCACCCGTGTTGTCGGCTACTTCGAGCCGAGATTCGGTCTGGATCATGGTTTGTCTTTCCCAACTTAATCCGGATGCACCACCATGATGCATTCGGTCAGTCTTGGTCCCGTCAGCCAATCGGCTGCTTGGGTTGGAACAGCAGCGACGGCAAACGAAACCCGCCATCGCAATTCGGTGAATCTTTCGGACAGGCTGGCGCCAGTCCGCTTCCCCCACCAACTTCGCCCGCGACGGGGCTCCCATAAAGAGGGAAGACCAGGATTATAACAAATAATCCTGGTCACGCAAGCAAAAACTTTGCGATTTCAAGCACTTCGAGGAGAAGTGCCTGTTACTGCCTACTGCGCTGCCCGCTTAGATGACGCGAGCTGCTTCGACGAGGCGCGACACCGTCCAGGCCTTCGTCTTCGAAACAGGACGGGTTTCCTGGATTTCGACGAGATCGCCTTCGTTGCAGGTGTTCGCTTCATCATGCGCGTGGTACTTCTTCGAGCGCACGACATACTTGCCGTAGATCGGGTGCTTGACGCGGTGCTCGATCAGCACGGTGACGGTCTTGTCCATCTTGTTGCTGACGACCCGACCGACCAGCGTCCGCTTCAGCGAGGTTTTCACGCTATCGTTCATTTCTGGTTCGCCTTCTGAGTCATGACGGTCCGCACACGTGCGATGTCGCGACGAACCTTCTTCAGCTGGCTCGTGTTCGTGAGCTGCTGGGTCGCGAGTTGCATGCGCAGGCCGAATTGCGCCTTCAGCAGGTCCGCCAGCTCCTTGTTGAGCGCGGCCTGGTCTTTCTGGAGAAGTTCGGAAGCCTTCATGTTTTCTCCTTAGGCGCCGAGCTGGCGCACGATGAATGCCGTCTTCAGCGGCAGCTTGGCTGCAGCCAGACGGAACGCTTCGCGTGCCAGTTCTTCGGTTACGCCGTCCATTTCATAGAGCATCTTGCCCGGCTGGATCTCGGCGACGTAGTACTCCGGGTTACCCTTACCGTTACCCATACGCACTTCTGCCGGCTTTTGCGAAATCGGCTTGTCCGGGAAGATCCGGATCCAGATGCGGCCGCCACGCTTGATGTGACGCGTCATTGCACGACGCGCCGCTTCAATTTGACGTGCGGTCAAACGACCGCGACCGATCGCCTTCAGGCCGAATTCACCGAACGACACTGCGTTGCCGCGCGTCGCCTTGCCGGTGTTGCGACCCTTCTGCTCCTTACGATACTTCCTGCGTTTCGGTTGCAGCATCGTTATTCTCCAGTCTTGCCGTCTTCGGGCTTGCCGGCGCCACGGCGCGGTGCGCCACGACGAGCACCCGGAGCGCCGCCTTCGCCGTCACGGCGCGGACGACGGTCGCCCGGACGCGCATTGCGACGCGGACGCTTGTCTTCGGCTACTTCTTCGACCACCGGCGCGTCATTGCGGCCGAGCGTGTCGCCCTTGTACACCCACACCTTGACGCCGATGATCCCGTAGGTCGTCTTCGCTTCCGAGGTCGCGTAGTCGATGTCGGCGCGCAGCGTGTGAAGGGGCACGCGACCTTCGCGATACCACTCCGTACGAGCGATTTCGATACCGTTCAGACGGCCTGCGCTCATGATCTTGATGCCCTGGGCACCCAGACGCATCGCGTTCTGCATCGCACGCTTCATCGCGCGACGGAACATGATCCGGCGCTCGAGCTGTTGCGTGATCGAGTCAGCGATCAGTTGCGCATCGGTTTCCGGCTTGCGGATCTCTTCGATGTTGACGTGAACCGGCACGCCCATGCGGCGTTGCAGTTCCGTCTTCAGCTGTTCGATATCCTCGCCCTTCTTGCCGATGACGACGCCCGGACGCGAGCTGTAAATCGTGATGCGCGCGTTCTTCGCCGGACGCTCGATGACGACCCGACCGACCGAAGCGTTCTTCAGCTTCTTCTTCAGGTATTCACGAACGCCGATGTCTTCCTGCAGCATCGCCGCGAAATTGTTGTTGTTCGCGTACCAACGCGAAGCCCAATTGCGGCTGACAGCCAGGCGGAAGCCAGTCGGATGAATTTTCTGTCCCATCGTATGGCTCCTTAATTCCCGACCGTCACAGTGATGTGACAGGATTGCTTCTCGATGCGGTTACCGCGGCCCTTGGCGCGCGCGGTGAAACGCTTGAGCGATGCAGCCTTGTCGACGTAGATGCTCTTGATCTTGAGCTCGTCGATATCAGCGCCTTCGTTGTGCTCCGCATTCGCGATTGCCGACAGCACAACCTTCTTCACGATGCCAGCCGCCTTCTTCGGCGAGAACGTCAGAACGTTCAGCGCCTTGTCGACCGGCAAACCGCGGATCTGGTCAGCCACAAGGCGCGTTTTTTGCGCCGAGATGCGGGCACCGCGATGAATTGCTTTCACTTCCATCTTGATTGCCCCTTATTTCTTGGCCTTCTTGTCGGCCGCGTGACCCTTGAACGTACGGGTCAGTGCGAACTCGCCAAGCTTGTGGCCGACCATGTTTTCCGAGATGTACACCGGAACGTGTTGACGGCCGTTGTGAACAGCGATCGTCAGGCCGATGAAATCCGGCAGAATCGTCGAGCGACGCGACCAGGTCTTGATCGGCTTTTTGTCGCGCGAAGCTGCAGCCGCCTCAACTTTCTTCAGCAAATGGGCGTCGCAGAACGGACCTTTTTTAACAGAACGTGCCATTGCCTACTCCTTAACGCTTGTGACGGCGCTGGACGATCATCGTCGTCGTGCGCTTGTTGCTGCGGGTGCGGTAACCCTTAGCCGGCGTACCCCACGGGCTCACCGGGTCGCGACCTGCAGCCGTCTTGCCCTCACCACCACCGTGCGGGTGATCAACCGGGTTCATCGCAACGCCACGCACCGTCGGGCGGATACCGCGCCAGCGGTTCGCGCCAGCCTTGCCGATTTGGCGCAGGCTATGCTCTTCGTTGCCGACTTCACCGATCGTTGCACGGCACTCGATGTGCACGCGGCGGATTTCGCCCGAACGCAGACGAACCTGCGCGTAGACGCCTTCACGTGCCAGCAGCATGGCCGACGTGCCAGCCGAACGCGCCATTTGCGCGCCCTTGCCCGGCAGCATCTCGATGCAGTGGATCGTCGTACCGACCGGAATGTTGCGGATCGGCAGCGTGTTGCCTGCACGGATCGGCGCTTCCGAACCCGACATCAGCTGTTGGCCGACGGTCAGGCCCTTCGGGGCGATGATGTAGCGACGCTCGCCGTCTGCGTAGAGCACCAGCGCGATGTTCGCGCTACGGTTCGGGTCGTACTCGAGACGCTCGACCTTTGCCGGGATGCCATCCTTCGTGCGACGGAAATCGACGATACGATAGTGTTGCTTGTGACCACCACCCTTGTGACGCGTGGTGATACGGCCGTTGTTGTTACGGCCGGCGGTCGAGCTCTGCGAGTCGAGCAGTGCCGCGAACGGCTTGCCCTGGTGCAGGTTCTTGTTGACCACCTTGACCATCGCGCGGCGACCCGGCGAAGTCGGTTTAACTTTCACGATTGCCATGATTACTTGGCCTCCGCTTCAAAGTTGATTTCCTGGCCGGGCTTCAGGCAAACGTACGCCTTCTTCACGTCCTTACGGCGGCCCATCGAACGGCCGAAGCGCTTTTGCTTGCCCTTCTGAACCAGCACGTTGACCGAATCAACTTCAACCTTGAACAGCAGCTCGACAGCCGCCTTCACTTCCTGCTTCGTGGCATCCGGTGCGACTTCGAACACGACTTGCTCGTTCTTGTCGGCAACCAGCGTCGCCTTTTCCGAGATCACCGGTGCGAGCAGGACCTGCATCAAACGATGATCGTTCTTGCGAATCTCGCTCATGACAGCAACTCCTCGATCTGGGCGACCGCAGCCTTCGTGACCAGCACTTTCTTGAAGTAGATCAGCGACAGCGGGTCAGCGTAGCGCGGCTCGACAATCGCCACGTGCGGCAGGTTGCGCGAAGCCAGGTACAGGTTCTCGTCGACCGTGTCCGTGATGATCAGAACGGAGTCGAGACCCATGGTCTTGAATTTGTCAGCCAGCAGCTTGGTCTTCGGCGCTTCGAGGATGATGTCCTCGACGACCGACAGACGGCCTTCACGGGCCAGCTGCGAGAAGATCGAGCAGAGACCTGCGCGATGCATCTTCTTGTTGACCTTGTGCGAGAAGTTCTCTTCCGGCGAGTTCGGGAAGATGCGACCACCGCCACGCCACAACGGGCTCGACGACATACCGGCACGAGCGCGGCCCGTACCCTTCTGACGCCACGGCTTCTTGGTGGTGTGCTTGACTTGCTCACGGTCCTTCTGTGCGCGGTTACCCTGGCGAGCATTCGCCTGGTACGCGACGACGACCTGGTGGATCAGCGCTTCGTTGTAGTCACGACCGAACACGACGTCCGACGCGTTGACCACTGCACCTTCCTGACCATTTTCGTTCAGGAGCTTGAGTTCCATTATTTCGCCCCCTTGGTCTTGACGGCCGGCGTCACGAAAACCTTGCCGCCCTTCGCGCCCGGAATCGCACCCTTGACGAGCAGCAGCTTGCGCTCTGCGTCGATACGCGCAATTTCGAGGTTCTGCACCGTCACCGTAACGTCACCGAGGTGACCCGTCATGCGCTTACCCGGGAAAACACGACCCGGATCCTGCGCCATACCGATCGAGCCCGGCACGTTGTGCGAGCGCGAGTTACCGTGCGTGGCACGGCCGGAGGAGAAGTTGTAACGCTTGATCGTACCGGCGTAGCCCTTACCGATCGACACGCCTTGCACGTCGACCTTCTGGCCTACTTCGAAAAGATCAGCACCGACCACGGCGCCATTCGACAGCTCAGCTGCCTTGGCCGCGTCAATGCGGAATTCCTTGAGGATTTCACCGGCTTCGACACCGGCTTTGGCGAGATGACCTGCCAGCGGCTTCGTCACGCGCGATGCGCGGCGGGAGCCGAATGCAACCTGCACGGCCGTGTAGCCGTCGGTTTCAACAGTCTTGATCTGCGTCACGCGGTTGTCCGACACGTCCAGCACGGTGACGGGAATCGAATCCCCTTCAGCCGTGAAGATACGGGTCATGCCAACCTTGCGACCTACGAGTCCAAGGCTCATCATTTTCTCCATTCCCGACTGCGATTGGTCGGGGCTGATTTACAAAATGCCGGGCACGCAAGGCCCAACTTTTTTACGCGAATACGCGAAAAGCCAAGCAGTATAGCCCGACTTCTCGATTTCCGCAAGCAATACAAAGACTTAGCACCGCCCGGCAAGCCGGTTGGCGCCGAAAGCCTTACTGCAGCTTGATTTCCACGTCGACGCCAGCCGGCAGGTCGAGCTTCATCAGCGCGTCAACCGTCTTGTCGGTCGGATCGACGATGTCCATCAGGCGCTGGTGGGTACGGATTTCGAGCTGATCGCGCGACGTCTTGTTGACGTGCGGCGAACGCAGGATGTCAAAACGCTGGATGCGCGTCGGCAGCGGCACCGGGCCACGGACGATTGCACCAGTCCGCTTCGCGGTATCGACGATCTCGGCAGCCGATTGATCGATCAGACGATAGTCGAAAGCCTTCAGGCGAATGCGGATTTTCTGTTGCTGCATGACGATTCCTTGAAAAGAGCGAGGCGATGTTGCATCGCCGGACACTAAAAGAACGCGAAACCTGTTGCCTGCGGGGAGCGAGGCGCCCGGTTCCGAACGGTACTTCCACTGCTAAGCCCGCGATTCTACACGAAAAACTGAAGTGGTGGTGCGGGTTTGTCAATGTGCGGACGGCACGCCACAAAGACAAAACCGGGTGCCAGATCAAACTGGACACCCGGTTTCGACGGTACAACTGCCTACCGTGGAATCGCGGACCCCGGAGGGATCCGCGGATCGTCGAGATTACTCGATGATCTTGGCGACGACGCCGGCGCCGACGGTACGGCCGCCTTCGCGGATTGCGAAGCGCAGACCTTCTTCCATCGCGATCGGAGCGATCAGCTTCACCGTGATCGACACGTTGTCGCCCGGCATCACCATTTCCTTGTCCTTCGGCAGCTCGATCGAGCCCGTCACGTCCGTCGTACGGAAGTAGAACTGCGGACGGTAGTTGTTGAAGAACGGCGTGTGACGGCCGCCTTCGTCCTTGCTCAGCACGTACACTTCAGCCGTGAAGTGCGTGTGCGGCGTGATCGAACCCGGCTTCGCCAGAACCTGGCCACGCTCCACGTCTTCACGCTTCGTGCCGCGCAGCAGGATACCGACGTTGTCGCCCGCTTGACCTTGGTCCAGCAGCTTGCGGAACATTTCAACGCCCGTGCAGGTCGTCTTCACCGTCGGCTTGATACCGACGATTTCGATTTCTTCGCCGACCTTCACGATGCCGCGCTCGACACGACCCGTCACCACCGTACCACGGCCCGAGATCGAGAACACGTCTTCCACCGGCATCAGGAACGCGCCGTCAACTGCACGCTCCGGCGTCGGGATGTACGTGTCCAGCGCGTCTGCCAGGCTCATGATCGCCACTTCGCCCAGCTCGCCCGTGTCGCCTTCCAGCGCCAGCTTTGCCGAACCCTTCACGATCGGCGTGTCGTCGCCCGGGAAGTCGTACTTCGACAGGAGTTCGCGAACTTCCATCTCGACCAGCTCGAGCAGTTCAGCGTCGTCCACCATGTCGCACTTGTTCAGGAACACGATGATGTACGGAACGCCAACCTGACGCGCCAGCAGGATGTGCTCACGCGTTTGCGGCATCGGGCCGTCTGCTGCCGAGCAAACCAGGATCGCGCCGTCCATCTGCGCTGCGCCCGTGATCATGTTCTTCACATAGTCAGCGTGGCCCGGGCAGTCGACGTGTGCGTAGTGGCGGTTTGCCGTTTCGTACTCGACGTGTGCCGTGTTGATCGTGATGCCGCGCGCCTTTTCTTCCGGTGCCGCGTCGATCTGGTCGTAGGCCTTCGCTTCGCCGCCGAACTTCTTCGTCAGCACCGTCGTGATCGCTGCCGTCAGCGTCGTCTTGCCGTGGTCAACGTGACCAATCGTACCAACGTTGACGTGCGGCTTGGTCCGCTCGAATTTACCTTTTGCCATGATTCTCTTCTTTCAAAAATAATCGATTGTGATAGCGAATTACTTCGTCTTCGCGCTGATGATCGCTTCTGCAACGTTCTTCGGAGCTTCAGCGTAGTGCTTGAACTCCATCGTGTACGTTGCGCGACCCTGCGTCAGCGAACGCAGCGACGTGGAATAGCCGAACATTTCCGACAGCGGTACTTCGGCGCGCACGATCTTGCCGCCGCCCACCATGTCGTCCATGCCCTGGATGATGCCGCGACGACCCGACAGGTCACCCATCACGTTACCCATGAAGTCTTCCGGCGTTTCCACTTCCACGGCCATCATCGGCTCGAGCAGAACCGGATCAGCGCGGCGCATTGCTTCCTTGAACGCCATCGAACCAGCCATGCGGAACGCATTTTCGTTCGAGTCAACGTCGTGGTACGAACCGAACGTCAGCGTGACCTTCACGTCGACGACCGGGAAGCCTGCCAGCACGCCGCTCTTCAGCGTTTCCTGGATACCCTTGTCAACCGACGGGATGTATTCGCGCGGAATCACGCCGCCCTTGATCGCGTCGACGAACTCGTAGCCCTTGCCCAGTTCGCTGCGCTCGAGCGTAATGACCGCATGGCCATACTGACCACGGCCACCCGACTGCTTGACGAACTTGCCTTCGACGTCCGCGGCCGACTTGCGAATGGTTTCGCGGTAGGCAACCTGCGGCTTGCCGACAGTCGCTTCCACGCCGAATTCACGCTTCATCCGGTCGACCAGAATTTCGAGGTGGAGCTCGCCCATACCCGAAATGATCGTTTGACCCGATTCTTCGTCGGTCTGCACGCGGAACGACGGATCTTCCTGAGCCAGACGGTTGAGCGCCAGGCCCATCTTTTCCTGGTCAGCCTTCGTCTTCGGCTCGACGGCCTGCGAAATCACCGGCTCCGGGAAAATCATGCGTTCGAGCACGATCGGGTGAGCCGGATCGCACAGCGTGTCGCCCGTGGTCGCTTCCTTCAGGCCGACCGCAGCAGCGATGTCGCCTGCGCGAACTTCCTTGATTTCTTCACGCTGGTTTGCGTGCATCTGCAGAATACGGCCGAGACGTTCCTTCTTGTCCTTGGTCGCATTGAGCAGCGTGTCACCCGAATTGACGACGCCCGAGTAGACGCGGAAGAAGATCAGCTGGCCGACGAACGGGTCGGTCATGATCTTGAACGCGAGTGCCGCGAACTTCTCGTCGTCGGCAGCGCGGCGTTCCGTCTTCTCGCCATTTTCGAGTTCGCCCGTAACCGGCGGAATATCGACCGGCGACGGCAGGAAATCGATCACGGCGTCGAGCATACGCTGCACGCCCTTGTTCTTGAACGCGGTACCGCACAGCATCGGCTGGATTTCGCACGCGATCGTACGGTCACGCAGACCCTTCACGACCTCGGCTTCGGTCAGCTCGCCTGCTTCCAGGTACTTGTTCATCAGGTCTTCGTTCGACTCCGCAGCCGCCTCGACCATCTTTTCGCGCCATTCGTTGCACGTCTCGACGAGTTCCGCCGGGATGTCCACGTAATCGAACTTGGTACCTTGCGATGCCTCGTCCCAAATGATCGCCTTCATCTTGATCAGGTCGACGACGCCCTTGAAGCCTTCTTCCGCACCGATCGGCACCACGACCGGAACCGGGTTCGCCTTCAGGCGCAGACGGAGCTGGTCGTAGACCTTGAAGAAGTTCGCGCCGGTACGGTCCATCTTGTTGACGAACGCGAGACGCGGCACCTTGTACTTGTTCGCCTGGCGCCACACCGTTTCCGACTGCGGCTGCACGCCGCCCACTGCGCAGTACACCATGCACGCGCCGTCGAGCACGCGCATCGAGCGCTCGACTTCAATCGTGAAGTCGACGTGACCCGGGGTGTCGATGATGTTGATGCGGTGTTCCGGATAGTTGCCGCCCATGCCCTTCCAGAAGGCGGTGGTAGCAGCGGACGTGATCGTGATGCCACGCTCCTGTTCCTGCTCCATCCAGTCCATCGTGGCTGCGCCGTCGTGGACTTCACCGATCTTGTGGTTCACACCGGTGTAAAACAGAATGCGCTCGGTCGTCGTCGTCTTGCCGGCGTCGATGTGAGCGCTAATACCGATATTGCGGTAGCGCTCGATAGGAGTCTTGCGAGCCACTTTGATCCTCTACTGGGATGACGCGATGCAGCTCAGCTGCATCACGCTTCAACACAAACGGGCGAGGCGCCTGAAAAGCGCACCCGCCCGGAATTTATTTCCGCAAACAGCCCAGCCAGGCGCTTAGAAACGGAAATGCGAGAACGCGCGGTTGGCTTCTGCCATGCGGTGAACTTCATCGCGCTTCTTCATCGCGCCGCCACGGCCTTCGGCCGCTTCGGAGAGTTCGCCTGCCAGACGCAGAGCCATCGACTTCTCGCTGCGCTTCTTCGCAGCCTCACGCAGCCAGCGCATCGCCAATGCCATACGACGCGACGGGCGCACTTCGACCGGAACTTGATAGTTGGCACCACCAACGCGGCGGCTCTTCACTTCGACCACCGGCTTCACGTTGTTGAGCGCAACCGTGAACACTTCCAGCGGGTCCTTGCCACCCTTGGTCTGGATTTGTTCGAATGCGCCATAAACGATGCGCTCTGCAACCGACTTCTTGCCGGACAGCATCAGCATGTTCATGAACTTGGCAACATCAACGTTGCCGAACTTCGGATCCGGCAACACTTCCCGCTTGGGGACTTCGCGACGACGCGGCATGATTCTTCCTTTACTTGTTCAGTTGGAGCTGTATCCAGCTCCGCGGCCACCAACAAACCCGATCACATCTTCACGACTAACCAGCTTGGCCGGGTGACCACTTACTCGACAGCACCGGCAATCCGGCACTCCCGCCTTGACCGCCCTGCGGCGATCCCTGATCAAAAACTGCTTACTTGGCAGCCTTTGCACGCTTCGCGCCGTACTTCGAGCGCGCTTGCTTACGGTCCTTGACGCCCTGGGTATCCAGCGAGCCGCGAACCATGTGGTAACGCACACCCGGCAAGTCCTTCACACGGCCGCCGCGGATCAGCACAACCGAGTGTTCCTGCAGGTTGTGGCCTTCACCGCCGATGTACGAAATCACTTCGAAGCCGTTCGTCAGACGAACCTTGGCGACCTTACGGAGTGCCGAGTTCGGCTTCTTCGGCGTCGTCGTGTACACACGGGTGCACACGCCGCGACGCTGGGGGCAGTCCTGCAGGGCCGGGCTCTTGCTCTTCGTCGTTTCCGACTGACGGCCTTTGCGAACCAGTTGGTTGATGGTTGGCATTGTTTATTCCTGAAATTGAACAAAATCTGCACATCGATTTCGGGCAAAGCGAGAATCGGCGCACAGTTGACTTCCGAACCGGCGATACGGACACGAACCTTGGAACGCGACTCGGCCCACCGAATACCGGAACCCAGCATGATATTCCGGAAATGCCAACTAAGTCAACGGCTTGCGTGATTCGCCAGCCGCGCGGGCGGTTTACCGGAAGGGTCGGAACACCTGTGTCACGCCGATTCGACGACGTCGATGATCTCGTCGCCGAAGCGTTCGAGCTTGCGCACGCCCATGCCGGGGATATGGCGCAGGTCGTCGATCGTCTCCGGCGCGTTGCGTGCGATTTCAGCCAGCGTCGCGTCGTGGAAGATCACGTAGGCCGGCACGCCGTCGGACTTCGCGGTTTCCGCGCGCCATGCGCGCAGCGCGTCCCACCGGGCGCGCTCGCGCGTGCCCATGCCGGCCGTCGGGTCGACGCGCGTGCCGCTGCGGCTCGACGACTGGCGCGTGCGCTGCGGCTTCACGTAGCGGCGCAGCGTGACCTTCTCCTCGTTCTTCAGCACCGGCTTCGCGGCCTCGGTCAGCATCAGCGCGCCGAAGCCGCCATGGTCGACCGCCAGATAGCCGTACGCGACGAGCTGCCGGAAAATCGCGCGCCACTCGGGCTCGGACAACGACGCGCCGATCCCGAACGTGCTGAGCTGGTCGTGGCCGCGCTGCAACACTTTCTCGGTGCGGCCGCCGCGCAGGATCTCGATCAGATGGCTCGAGCCGAAATTGAAGCCGCTCGCACGCTGCGCGCGGAACACGCACGACAGCGCCATCTGCGCCTCGCGCGTCGCGTCCCATGAATCGGGCGGCTCGAGGCACGTGTCGCAGTTGCCGCACGGCTGGCTCGCCTCGCCGAAGTAGTTCAAGAGCCGCACGCGCCGGCACGAGATCGTCTCGCAGAGCCCGAGCAACGCGTCGAGCTTCGACGTCTGCACGCGCTTGTGCGCGTCGTCCGCGTCGGACTCGTCGATCATCTTGCGCTGCTGGACGACGTCGCCGAGCCCATACGCCATCCACGCATTCGCCGGCATCCCGTCGCGGCCCGCGCGGCCGGTTTCCTGGTAGTAGCCTTCGACGCTCTTCGGCAAATCGAGGTGCGCAACGAAGCGTACGTCCGGCTTGTCGATGCCCATGCCGAACGCGATCGTCGCGCACATCACGATGCCCTCCTCGCGCTGGAACATTTCCTGGTGCTTCTGCCGCACCTCGAACTCCATCCCCGCGTGATACGGCAGCGCGCGTACGCCCTGCGCCTTCAGCCATTCGGCCGTTTCCTCGACCTTGCGGCGCGACAGGCAGTAGACGACGCCCGCGTCGGTCGTGCCGTCCGCGTTCGTGTGCTCGGCACGGATGAAATCGAGCAGCTGCGCGCGCGCGTTGTCCTTCTCGACGATCCGGTAGCGGATGTTCGGGCGGTCGAAGCTCGACACGAACACGCGCGCGTCGTCGAGCGCGAGGCGATGGATGATCTCGTCGCGCGTGATCGCATCGGCGGTGGCCGTCAGGGCGATGCGCGGCACCGACGGGAAGCGCTCGTGCAGCACCGACAACTGGATGTATTCGGGACGGAAGTCATGCCCCCATTGCGACACGCAGTGCGCCTCGTCGATCGCGAACAGGCCGATCTTC
The DNA here is from genome assembly GCF_905339595.1 of Burkholderia sp. BCC1977. Classification (NCBI taxonomy): domain Bacteria; kingdom Pseudomonadati; phylum Pseudomonadota; class Betaproteobacteria; order Burkholderiales; family Burkholderiaceae; genus Burkholderia; species Burkholderia sp. BCC1977. Next base: position 16,628 of record NZ_CAJPGQ010000055.1, on the reverse strand, counting down.
GCGCGCTCGAGCAGGTCGAGGAAACGCCCGGTCATCAGCCGCTCGGGCGCGACGTACAGCAGGTCGATCTCGCCCTCGCGCAGCGCGCGCTCGGTCGCCGCGGCCTCGGCGCCCGACAGCGTCGAGTTCAGGTAGGCCGCGCGCACGCCGACTTCGCTCAGCGCGGCGACCTGGTCCTGCATCAGCGCGATCAGCGGCGACACCACGATGCCCGCGCCCTGCCCGGCCTCGCGGCGCAGCAGCGCCGGAATCTGGTAGCACAGCGACTTGCCGCCGCCCGTAGGCATCAGCACGAGGCAATCGCCGCCGCCGGCGACGTGTTCGACGATCTCGCCCTGCTGACCCCGAAAGGCGGGATAACCAAAGACTTCGTCGAGAATTTCGAGGGCGCGGGACATGAACGAGAAAGTGGACAGCAGAACGATGACCGCGATTTTAACAACCCGCTCGCGCAGCGCGCGTCGAATCGTGCAACGTTGGCCAATCGGACAGGGTTCGAGCGCGCGCATGACGGGCCTGCGCAATCGCGCGGCAAGCCCGTCATGCACGTGAACGACGGATAAAAAAAACCGCCCGGCGGACCGGGCGGTTTCGATGACAGCGAGTACGGCAACGCCAAGCGGCTCGCGCCGCCCGCGCTTACTCGGCTGCCGGGTGCTGCGGCTCTTCCGCCGGCGCGCTCGGCGTGCCGAAGTCGAATGCCTCTTCCGCTGCGATCTGGTCGAAACGCTCGCGATCCGACGATTCCTTCGCCTTGCGTGCCTTGTGGAACGCGAGACCCGTACCGGCCGGAATCAGACGGCCGACGATCACGTTTTCCTTCAGACCACGCAGATCGTCGCGCTTGCCCATGATCGCCGCTTCGGTCAGCACGCGGGTCGTTTCCTGGAACGATGCCGCGGAGATGAACGAGTCGGTCGACAGCGACGCCTTCGTGATACCGAGCAGCACGTTGTCGTACGAAGCCGGACGCTTGTCCTCGGCGATCATGCGATCGTTCTCGTCCAGCATGTCGGAACGCTCGACCTGTTCGCCCGGGATGAAGCGCGTATCACCGTTGTCGGTGATCTGCACACGACGCAGCATCTGGCGAACGATCACCTCGATGTGCTTGTCGTTGATCTTCACGCCCTGCAGACGATACACGTCCTGCACTTCGTCGACGATGTAGCGCGACAGCGCCTCGATACCCTGCAGGCGCAGGATGTCGTGCGGATCGGCCGGGCCGTCCACGATCATTTCGCCCTTGTTGACGACCTGAGCATCGTGGACCAGGACCTGCTTTTCCTTCGCGATCAGGAACTCGTGCTGATTGCCTTCGAGGTCCGTGATGACGAGACGCTGCTTGCCCTTCGTGTCCTTGCCGAACGACGTCGTACCGGTGACTTCCGCGAGAATGCCGGCATCCTTCGGCGAACGCGCTTCGAACAGTTCCGCCACCCGCGGCAGACCGCCGGTAATGTCACGCGTCTTCTGCGCTTCGGTCGGGATACGTGCAAGCACTTCACCCACCTGCACTTGCTGGCCGTCCTTCACGGTGATCAGTGCGCCGACCTGGAAGCCGATCTGCACTGCGTGCTCCGTGCCCGGGATCTTCACTTCGTCGCCGTTCGCGTCGAGCAGTTTCACCTGCGGACGCACGCTCTTCGAAGCTTGCGAACCACGACGCTTCACGTCGATCACGACCAGCGTGGACAGGCCGGTCACGTCGTCGATCTGCTTCGCGACGGTCACGCCTTCCTCGACGTTCTCGAACTTCACCGTACCACCGTACTCGGTGATGATCGGACGCGTCATCGGATCCCACGTCGCCAGCTGCGTGCCGGCCTTGATCGTCGCGCCGTCGAGCTGCAGCAGCGTCGCGCCGTACGGCACTTTGTGACGCTCGCGCTCGCGACCGAAATCGTCGGTGATCAGCGCTTCGCCCGAACGCGAGATGACGATCTGCTCGCCCTTCGCGTTGGTGACGTAACGCATCGTCGCCGTGAAGCGCACGATACCGTTGCTCTTCGCTTCGACCGACGACGCCACTGCCGCACGCGATGCCGCACCACCGATGTGGAACGTACGCATCGTCAGCTGCGTGCCCGGTTCACCGATCGACTGTGCCGCGATCACGCCGACAGCTTCGCCGACGTTCACGAGCGAGCCGCGGCCGAGGTCACGGCCGTAGCAGGCCGCGCACAGACCGTAACGCGTTTCGCAGGTCAGCGGCGTGCGCACGCGCACTTCGTCGATACCGAGGCGTTCGATTTCCTCGACCGCCGTTTCGTCGAGCAGCGTGCCCGATTCGTACAGCGTTTCCTGCGTTTCCGGGTTCACGACGTCCGCGACCGCGACGCGGCCGAGGATACGGTCGCGCAGCGCTTCGACGACTTCACCGCCTTCGACGAGTGCCTTCATCGCCACGCCGTTCGACGTGCCGCAATCGTCCTCGACCACCACCAGATCCTGCGTGACGTCGACGAGACGACGCGTCAGGTAACCCGAGTTCGCGGTCTTCAGTGCCGTATCAGCCAGACCCTTACGTGCACCGTGGGTCGAGATGAAGTACTGCAACACGTTCAGGCCTTCGCGGAAGTTCGCGGTAATCGGCGTCTCGATAATCGAGCCGTCCGGCTTCGCCATCAGGCCTCGCATACCGGCCAGCTGACGAATCTGCACCGCCGAACCCCGGGCGCCCGAGTCGGCCATCATGTAGATCGAGTTGAACGACTCCTGACGCGTCTCGTTGCCGTCGCGGTCCGTCACCGGCTCCGTCGACAGCTGCTCCATCATCGCCTTGCCGACCGCTTCCGACGTTGCCGACCAGATGTCGACCACGTTGTTGTAGCGTTCCTGCGCGGTGACGAGACCCGACATGTACTGGCGGTCGTACTCCTTCACCTTCTTCGCGGCGTCGCCGACGATCGTTTCCTTCTGCGGCGGCACGAGCATGTCGTCCACGCAGATCGAAATGCCGGCGCGCGTCGCGAGACGGAAACCCGACTGCATCAGCTGGTCGGCGAACACGACCGTCGCACGCAGACCGCACTTGCGGAATGCGGTGTTGATCAGGCGCGAGATTTCCTTCTTCTTCAGCGGCTTGTTCAGCACCGAGAACGGCAGGCCGTGCGGCAGGATCTCCGACAGGATCGCGCGACCGACGGTCGTCGCGTACAGCGAGATCTTCGGCACGAATTGCGGCGCGCCTTCCGACGTGTCCTCGTTGCGGACCATTTCGGTGATCCGGACGTTGACGCGCGATGCCAGCTCGACTTCCTTGTTCTCGTACGCGCGGATCACTTCCGACACGCCGGTGAACGACAGGCCTTCGCCCTTGCCGTTGATCGCTTCGCGGGTCGCGTAGTACAGACCCAGCACGATATCCTGCGACGGCACGATCGACGGATCGCCGTTGGCCGGGAACAGGACGTTGTTCGACGCCAGCATCAGCGTGCGTGCTTCCATCTGCGCTTCGAGCGACAGCGGCACGTGAACGGCCATCTGGTCACCGTCGAAGTCGGCGTTGAACGCCGCGCAGACGAGCGGGTGCAGCTGGATCGCCTTGCCTTCGATCAGCACGGGCTCGAACGCCTGGATACCGAGACGGTGCAGCGTCGGCGCACGGTTCAGCATCACCGGGTGCTCGCGGATCACCTCTTCGAGGATGTCCCACACCACCGGCGTCTGGTTCTCGACTTCCTTCTTCGCAGCCTTGATGGTCGTCGCGACGCCCATCACTTCCAGCTTGTTGAAGATGAACGGCTTGAACAGCTCGAGCGCCATCAGCTTCGGCAGACCGCACTGGTGCAGCTTCAGCGTCGGGCCGACCACGATGACCGAACGGCCCGAGTAGTCGACGCGCTTGCCCAGCAGGTTCTGACGGAAACGACCGCCCTTGCCCTTGATCATGTCGGCGAGCGACTTCAGCGGACGCTTGTTCGCGCCCGTCATCGCCTTGCCGCGACGACCGTTGTCGAGCAGCGAGTCGACGGCTTCCTGCAGCATCCGCTTTTCGTTGCGGACGATGATTTCAGGAGCCTTCAGCTCGAGCAGACGCTTCAACCGGTTGTTACGGTTGATCACGCGGCGATACAGGTCGTTCAGGTCCGACGTCGCGAAACGGCCGCCATCCAGCGGCACGAGCGGACGCAGTTCCGGCGGCAGCACCGGCAGCACTTCGAGGATCATCCACTCGGGCTTGATGCCCGAGCGCTGGAATGCCTCGAGGACCTTCAGGCGCTTCGCGTACTTCTTGATCTTCGCTTCCGAGCCGGTGTTCTTCAGCTCGGTGCGCAGCGTCTCGACCTGCTCGTCGATGTTGATCGCGCGCAGCAGTTCACGCACGCCTTCCGCACCCATCTCGGCACGGAATTCGTCGCCGTATTCCTCGACCTTGTTGTAGTAATCCTCTTCGGTCATGATCTGCCGCGCCTTCAGCGGCGTCATGCCCGGTTCGATCACCACGTACGCTTCGAAGTACAGCACGCGTTCGATGTCGCGCAGCGTCATGTCGAGCACCATGCCCAGACGCGACGGCAGCGACTTCAGGAACCAGATGTGCGCGACCGGCGAGGCCAGCTCGATGTGGCCCATCCGTTCGCGACGCACCTTCGCCAGCGTCACTTCGACGCCGCACTTCTCGCAGATCACGCCGCGGTGCTTCAGACGCTTGTACTTGCCGCACAGGCACTCGTAGTCCTTGATCGGCCCGAAGATCTTCGCGCAGAAGAGACCATCGCGTTCCGGCTTGAACGTACGGTAGTTGATGGTCTCCGGCTTCTTCACTTCGCCGAACGACCACGAACGGATCTTGTCCGGCGAGGCCAGACCGATCTTGATCGCGTCGAAAACTTCTTCCTGTTGGACTTGCTTGAATAGATCGAGCAGAGCTTTCATTGCCTTCTCTCCGTAGTCCGATTAATTGCGGTCGAGATCGATGTCGATACCGAGCGAGCGGATTTCCTTCACGAGCACGTTGAAGGATTCCGGCATGCCTGCATCGATCACGTGATCGCCCTTGACGAGGTTCTCGTAAACCTTCGTCCGGCCGTTCACGTCGTCCGACTTCACCGTCAGCATTTCCTGCAGCACGTAGGACGCGCCGTACGCTTCGAGTGCCCACACTTCCATTTCACCGAAACGCTGGCCACCGAACTGCGCCTTACCACCCAGCGGCTGCTGCGTGACGAGCGAGTACGGGCCCGTCGAACGCGCGTGCATCTTGTCGTCGACCAGGTGGTGCAGCTTCAGGTAGTGCATGTAGCCGAGCGTCACGCGACGTTCGAACATCTCACCCGTGCGGCCGTCGTACAGGCGAACCTGGTTCTTCGACGGGTTCATGCCGAGCTGTTCCGCGATGTCGTCCGGGAACGCGAGGTCGAGCATCTTGCCCATTTCTTCCTCGGTCGCACCGTCGAACACCGGCGTTGCAAACGGCACGCCTTCGCGCAGGTTCTTCGCGAGTTCGAGGATCTCGTCGTCGGTGAAGCTTTCCAGATCTTCCTGGCGGCCCGACTCGTTGTAGATCTTCGTCAGGAACACGCGCATTTCCTCGATCTTCGCCTGACGCTGCAGCATTTCGCCGATACGCCAGCCGAGGCCCTTCGCGGCCCAGCCGAGGTGCACTTCCAGAACCTGACCCACGTTCATCCGCGACGGCACGCCGAGCGGGTTCAGCACGACGTCTGCCGGACGGCCGTCGGCCATGTACGGCATGTCTTCGATCGGGACGATCTTCGACACGACACCCTTGTTACCGTGACGGCCTGCCATCTTGTCGCCAGGCTGCAGACGGCGCTTCACCGCGAGGTACACCTTGACCATCTTCAGCACGCCCGGCGGCAGTTCGTCGCCTTGCGTGAGCTTCTTGCGCTTCTCTTCGAACGCGAGGTCGAACTGGTGACGCTTCTCTTCGATCGAGTTCTTGATCGCTTCGAGCTGTGCCGCTGCTTCGTCGTCCGCGAGGCGGATGTCGAACCAGTGGTAATGGTCGAGGTCTTCCAGGTAAGCCTGGTCGATCTTCGTGCCCTTCGCGAGCTTCTTCGGACCGCCGTTCGCGACCTTGCCCACCAGCATGCGTGCGAGACGCTGGAACGCGTCGCCTTCCACGATGCGCAGCTGGTCGTTCAGGTCGAGACGATAGCGCTTCAGTTCGTCGTCGATGATCTGTTGCGCGCGCTTGTCGCGCTGGATGCCTTCACGCGTGAACACCTGGACGTCGATCACGGTACCGTTCATGCCCGACGGCACGCGCAGCGACGTGTCCTTCACGTCCGAAGCCTTCTCGCCGAAAATCGCGCGCAGCAGCTTCTCTTCCGGCGTCAGCTGGGTCTCGCCCTTCGGCGTGACCTTGCCGACCAGCACGTCGCCCGCTTCGACTTCCGCACCGATGTACACGATGCCCGATTCGTCGAGACGGCCGAGCTGGACTTCCGCCAGGTTCGAGATGTCGCGCGTGATTTCTTCCGGCCCGAGCTTCGTGTCGCGTGCAACGACGTTCAGCTCTTCGATGTGGATCGACGTGTAGCGATCGTCCGCGACCACCTTCTCCGAGATCAGGATCGAATCCTCGAAGTTGTAGCCGTTCCACGGCATGAACGCGATCAGCATGTTCTGGCCGAGCGCGAGCTCGCCCAGGTCCGTCGAGGCGCCGTCGGCCAGCACGTCGCCGCGCGAGACCTTGTCGCCCATCTTCACGATCGGACGCTGGTTGATGTTCGTGTTCTGGTTCGAACGCGTGTACTTGATCAGGTTGTAGATGTCGACACCGACTTCACCCGCGACGGCTTCGTCATCGTTCACGCGAATCACGATACGGCCTGCGTCGACATAGTCGACGACGCCGCCACGGAACGCCTGAACCGTCGTGCCCGAGTCGACCGCGCAGGTACGCTCGATACCCGTACCGACGACCGGCTTCTCCGGACGCAGACACGGCACGGCCTGACGCTGCATGTTCGAACCCATCAGTGCACGGTTCGCGTCGTCGTGCTCGAGGAACGGAATCAGCGAAGCTGCAACCGACACGATCTGCGACGGCGCGACGTCCATGTACTGGATCCGGTCCGGCGTGACCATCATCGTTTCGCCCGCTTCACGCGACGACACGAGTTCGTCGACCAGCGTGCCGTTCTCGTCGATCGCGGCGTTCGCCTGCGCGATCATGTAGCGGCCTTCCTCGATCGCCGACAGGTAGTCGATCTGGTCGGTCACCTTGCTGTCCACGACCTTGCGGTACGGCGTCTCGAGGAAGCCGTACTCGTTCAGGTGCGCATACAGTGCGAGCGAGTTGATCAGACCGATGTTCGGACCTTCCGGCGTTTCGATCGGGCACACGCGGCCATAGTGGGTCGGGTGCACGTCACGCACTTCGAAGCCTGCGCGCTCACGCGTCAGACCGCCCGGGCCCAGTGCGGAAACACGGCGCTTGTGCGTGATTTCCGACAGCGGGTTGGTCTGGTCCATGAACTGCGACAGCTGCGACGAACCGAAGAACTCGCGGATCGCCGACGAAATCGGCTTCGAGTTGATCAGGTCGTGCGGCATCAGGTTTTCGCTTTCGGCCTGGCCGAGGCGTTCCTTGACCGCGCGCTCGACACGCACGAGACCCGCGCGGAACTGGTTTTCCGCCAGTTCGCCGACGCAACGCACGCGACGGTTGCCGAGGTGGTCGATGTCGTCCACTTCGCCCTTGCCGTTGCGCAGCTCGACGAGGATCTTGATCGTCGCGAGGATGTCGTCGTCCTGCAGCGTCATCGGGCCGGTGATCTCGTCACGGCTGACGCGGCGGTTGAACTTCATGCGGCCGACCTTCGACAGGTCGTACGCTTCTTCGCTGTAGAACAGGCGGTTGAACAGCGCCTCGACCGCTTCTTCGGTCGGCGGCTCGCCCGGACGCATCATGCGGTAGATTGCGATGCGCGCGGCCGTACGATCGGTCGTTTCGTCGACGCGCAGCGTCGACGAGATGTACGGGCCCTGGTCCAGATCGTTCGTGTAGAGCGTCTGGATGTCCTTGATGCCCGCTTCGCGCAGCTTCTCGAGCACGCTTTCCGTGACTTCGTCGTTCGCGCTCGCGATCACTTCGCCGGTGTCGCCGTCGACGACGTTCTTCGCCAGCACGCGGCCGAGCAGATAGTCTTCCGGCACCGAGATGAACTTGGTCTTCGCGGCTTCGAGGTCGCGAATGTGCTTCGCGTTGATCCGCTTGTCCTTCTGGACGATGACCTTGCCATCACGGTCCGTGATGTCGAAACGCGCGACTTCACCACGCAGGCGCTCGGGCACGAACTCGAGTTGCGCGCCTTCGTCCATCAGCGTGAAGTTGTCGAACACGAAGAAGTTCGCGAGGATCTGTTCCGGCGTCAGGCCGATGGCCTTCAGCAGGATCGTGACCGGCATCTTGCGGCGACGGTCGACGCGGAAGTACAGGATATCCTTCGGGTCGAATTCGAAGTCGAGCCACGAGCCGCGGTACGGAATGATCCGTGCCGAGAACAGCAGCTTGCCCGAGCTGTGCGTCTTGCCCTTGTCGTGTTCGAAGAACACGCCCGGCGAACGGTGCAGCTGCGAGACGATGACACGCTCGGTGCCGTTGATGACGAACGAGCCCGTCGGCGTCATGAGCGGCATTTCGCCCATGTACACTTCCTGCTCCTTCACTTCCTTGACGACCGGCTTGTTCGGCGATTCCTTGTCGAGGATGACAAGGCGGACCTTCGCGCGCAGCGCGGAGCAGTACGTCAGGCCGCGCTGCTGGCATTCCTTGATGTTGAATGCCGGCGCGGACAGCGCATAGCTCACGAACTCGAGGCGCGCGAAGCCGTTGTGCGAAACAATGGGAAATACCGATGTGAATGCGGCCTGCAAACCTTCAGGCTTGCGTTGCGTGCCAAGCACATCGGCTTGCAGAAACGTGCTGAATGATTCAAGCTGGGTAGCCAGCAAGAACGGAACTTGGTGAACGATGGGGCGCTTCGCGAAACTCTTGCGAATGCGCTTCTTCTCGGTGAAGGAATATTGCATACGATCTCCGAATCACGGCGGGTGCTGTCGAGGCGGAATACCAGGACGTTTCAAACCCGAGTGTTCACCGACTGAGACCCGATGGCCGTCCAACGGCTTGAACGAGCCGAGAAGCTTGGTGGTTGGCCGCTACCAACCGCTGGCTGACGGCAGCGGATGCCTGTGTTGCCCGCTACCCGACCAAACTTGCCTTCTGCAGTCGCTTCAGAAGACAAAGAGAAACGCCAATCGTGACCATTGACAACGATTTGGCGGTTTTCTTTGGCTTCTGGGGCCGATTATTCGGGCTCCCGAATGAGTGCCAGAATAACGTCCCCACAAAGCACAAAAAGGCCGGCGGTGAAAATACCGCCAGCCTTCGCACAGCGCGTCGAAACTTACTTGACTTCGACCTTCGCGCCTGCTTCTTCCAGCTTCTTCTTGGCTTCTTCAGCAGCAGCCTTGTCGACGCCTTCCTTGACAGCCTTCGGTGCGCCGTCAACGACGTCCTTCGCTTCCTTCAGGCCCAGGCCCGTCAGTTCGCGAACTGCCTTGATGACTGCAACCTTGTTGCTGCCTGCTTCAGTCAGAACGACCGTGAATTCGGTCTTCTCTTCAACAGCAGCAGCAGCGCCGCCGCCTGCCGGGCCAGCGACTGCCACTGCAGCTGCCGACACGCCAAACTTCTCTTCGAACGCCTTGACCAGTTCGTTCAGTTCCAGAACGGTCATCCCTTCGACTGCTGCCAGGATGTCTTCTTTTGCGATTGCCATTTGAAATACTCCTAAATTGAATTCGGATACAGCCAGCGATCAATGACGCTGATGCACGTTCGATTACGCAGCTTCCGCTTGCTTCTTCTCGGCCAGCGCGGCGAGAGCGCGCGCGAAGCCCGAAACAGGCGATTGCATAACGAACAGCAGCTTCGAGAGCAGTTCTTCGCGGCTCGGGATGCTTGCCAGCGCTTGCACGCCAGCCTTGTCCATCACCTTGCCATCGAACGAACCAGCCTTGATGACCAACTTGTCATTGCTCTTGCTGAAGTCGTTGACGACCTTAGCAGCAGCAATTGCATCTTCCGAGATGCCGTAGATCAACGGACCAGTCATCTGCTCTGCCAGCGGAGCAAACGGCGTACCTTCAACAGCGCGACGCGCCAGCGTGTTCTTCAACACGCGCAGGTAAACCTGTTGCTCACGCGCTTTCGCGCGCAGCTTGGTCAGATCGCCAACCGCAATTCCACGATACTCAGCCAGCACAACGGTCTGGGCCTTCGCGACTTGCGCGGAAACCTCAGCGACGACGGCTTGCTTGTCTTCTCTATTAAGCGGCACGGTTAGCCTCCAGAAACGATACGTTCGGCACGAAACCTCACGTACCTCGTTCAACAACGGCGTCCGACCTCGTTAGGAGTATTTCCACCTCACGCCGTGAATCGCTTCACGACCTGCGGCTTCACCACTGCAAAACTTTTTCGGGTTCGCCATCTGCGTTGGCTTGAATTAAGGGATCGCCCGCCTGCTGCGTCCCACCAACGGTCTTTGATAACCGGTTGCCCGCGCGACTGCACGAACAACCGCCCAAAGCCCATGTAGGCCGCTTCGCGAACGAAGCGGCCCGAATACTTGCTTACTGCGCTGCCAGCGTAGCCTGGTCGACGCGCACGCCGACGCCCATCGTGCTCGACAGTGCGATCTTGCGCAGGTAGACGCCCTTGCTCGTTGCCGGCTTGGCCTTCTGCAGCGCTTCGATCAGTGCCGACAGGTTCGAACGCAGTGCGGTCGATTCGAACGATGCACGGCCGATGGTCGCGTGGATGATACCGGCCTTGTCGACACGGAATTGCACCTGACCAGCCTTTGCGTTCTTGACGGCGGTTGCGACGTCCGGCGTGACCGTACCGACCTTCGGGTTCGGCATCAGGCCGCGCGGGCCGAGGATCTGACCGAGCGTACCGACGATACGCATCGTGTCCGGCGAAGCGATCACGATGTCGAAGTCCATCTGGCCAGCCTTGATCTGCTCAGCCAGGTCTTCCATACCGACGATTTCCGCGCCTGCTGCACGAGCCTGCTCGGCCTTTTCGCCTTGCGCGAACACGGCAACGCGAACCGACTTACCCGTACCTGCCGGCAGAACGACCGAACCACGAACGACCTGGTCCGACTTCTTCGCGTCAATGCCGAGCTGGACTGCGACGTCGATCGATTCGTTGAACTTCGCGCTCGCGCATTCCTTCACGAGTGCCAGTGCGTCTTCGATCGCGTACAGCTTCTGACGGTCGACCTTGGCGGCAAATGCCTGACGGCGCTTGGAGATCTTAGCCATTTACACGCCCTCCACAGTGATGCCCATCGAGCGTGCGCTACCAGCGATGGTGCGAACGGCTGCGTCCAGATCAGCTGCCGTAAGGTCCGGCATCTTGGTCTTCGCGATTTCTTCGGCTTGAGCGCGCGTGATCGAACCGACCTTGTCGGTGTGCGGCTTGCTCGAGCCCTTGTCCACCTTCGCCGCCTTCTTGATCAGGACGGTCGCCGGCGGCGTCTTCATCACGAACGTGAAGCTCTTGTCAGCGAATGCCGTGATGACCACCGGCACCGGCAGACCCGGCTCCATGCCTTGAGTCTGCGCGTTGAACGCCTTGCAGAACTCCATGATGTTCAGGCCGCGCTGGCCCAGTGCCGGACCGACCGGCGGCGACGGGTTGGCTTTACCTGCAGGAATCTGCAGCTTGATAAAGCCGACAATCTTCTTTGCCATTTGTAAACCTCGTTGGAACGCCAGACGGCGTTCGGTGAGTGATAACGCGCGTTCGCCGCTGGCTACTGACGCTCCTCAACGGCCATAACGCGGACCGTAAGCGCGAAGGTGGGCAGCCGAGGCTGCCCACCGAATCGGGATCAAACTTTTTCGACCTGGCCGAACTCAAGTTCGACCGGGGTGGAGCGGCCAAAGATGGTGACCGACACCCGCACGCGCGATTTCTCGTAGTTGACTTCTTCGACCGTGCCGTTGAAATCCGTGAAAGGACCTTCCTTGACACGTACCATCTCGCCAACTTCGAACAGGGTCTTCGGGCGCGGCTTCTCGACGCCTTCCTGCATCTGCGACATGATCTTTTCGACTTCCTTCGGGGAAATCGGGGTCGGGCGGTTGCGCGCACCGCCGACGAAACCCGTGACCTTCGCCGTGTTCTTCACGAGGTGCCACGTTTCGTCCGTCATTTCCATTTCCACCAGCACGTAGCCGGGGAAAAAACGACGCTCGGTTACAGCCTTGTGGCCGCCTTTGACTTCGACCACTTCTTCGGTCGGGACCAGGATCTGACCGAATTTATCCTGCATGCCAGCACGTTCGATACGCTCCTGAAGCGCACGCTGCACGCTCTTCTCCATACCGGAGTAGGCGTGCACGACGTACCAACGCTTTCCGCTCGGGGATGCCGGAGTATCGCTCATATCATTTCCAACCCAGAATCGCCGAGAAAATCACCCATTCGATCGATTTGTCACTCAACCAGAGGAAAATCGCCATCACGAGCACGAAACCGAACACGACGAGTGTGGTTTGCGTTGCTTCCTTGCGGGTGGGCCAAACGACCTTGCGGACTTCCTTGTACGAATCCTTGGCAAACGCGATGAGGCTCTTGCCAGGTGCGGACATCAGACCGACGGCCACGCCGGCGATGATACCTACCGCCAATGCGGCACCGCGGACATACCACTGCTGGTTGGCCAGCCAGAAGAAGCCCACGAATCCGGCCAAGACCAGCAATACGCCCAGGGCCAGCATCAGCTTATCGCCGGAGGTATTTACAGTTTCGACGGATGGATTCGCCATAACACCTTAAAACAAATGCCACGTAGGATACGTGGCGTTTTTTGGCAGGGGCAGAGGGAATCGAACCCCCAACCTTCGGTTTTGGAGACCGACGCTCTGCCAGTTGAGCTATACCCCTAAACCATGCTGGGGCCGGCTGCTGCCAGCCCCAAAACTGTCGATCAACGAATAACTGGCTTACTCGATGATCTTGGCGACGACGCCGGCGCCGACGGTACGGCCGCCTTCGCGGATTGCGAAGCGCAGACCTTCTTCCATCGCGATCGGAGCGATCAGCTTCACCGTGATCGACACGTTGTCGCCCGGCATCACCATTTCCTTGTCCTTCGGCAGCTCGATCGAGCCCGTCACGTCCGTCGTACGGAAGTAGAACTGCGGACGGTAGTTGTTGAAGAACGGCGTGTGACGGCCGCCTTCGTCCTTGCTCAGCACGTACACTTCAGCCGTGAAGTGCGTGTGCGGCGTGATCGAACCCGGCTTCGCCAGAACCTGGCCACGCTCCACGTCTTCACGCTTCGTGCCGCGCAGCAGGATACCGACGTTGTCGCCCGCTTGACCTTGGTCCAGCAGCTTGCGGAACATTTCAACGCCCGTGCAGGTCGTCTTCACCGTCGGCTTGATACCGACGATTTCGATTTCTTCGCCGACCTTCACGATGCCGCGCTCGACACGACCCGTCACCACCGTACCACGGCCCGAGATCGAGAACACGTCTTCCACCGGCATCAGGAACGCGCCGTCAACTGCACGCTCCGGCGTCGGGATGTACGTGTCCAGCGCGTCTGCCAGGCTCATGATCGCCACTTCGCCCAGCTCGCCCGTGTCGCCTTCCAGCGCCAGCTTTGCCGAACCCTTCACGATCGGCGTGTCGTCGCCCGGGAAGTCGTACTTCGACAGGAGTTCGCGAACTTCCATCTCGACCAGCTCGAGCAGTTCAGCGTCGTCCACCATGTCGCACTTGTTCAGGAACACGATGATGTACGGAACGCCAACCTGACGCGCCAGCAGGATGTGCTCACGCGTTTGCGGCATCGGGCCGTCTGCTGCCGAGCAAACCAGGATCGCGCCGTCCATCTGCGCTGCGCCCGTGATCATGTTCTTCACATAGTCAGCGTGGCCCGGGCAGTCGACGTGTGCGTAGTGGCGGTTTGCCGTTTCGTACTCGACGTGTGCCGTGTTGATCGTGATGCCGCGCGCCTTTTCTTCCGGTGCCGCGTCGATCTGGTCGTAGGCCTTCGCTTCGCCGCCGAACTTCTTCGTCAGCACCGTCGTGATCGCTGCCGTCAGCGTCGTCTTGCCGTGGTCAACGTGACCAATCGTACCAACGTTGACGTGCGGCTTGGTCCGCTCGAATTTACCCTTGGCCATTTTCGACTCCCAAAAGGAATTTCACAGGTTGCGCCGCGCGCAAACAGACACTGACTTTTTACTGCTGGTGCCCATGGGCAGGATCGAACTGCCGACCTCTCCCTTACCAAGGGAGTGCTCTACCACTGAGCCACATGGGCGCTATTACGCTTCAACTACACGGACTGGAGCGGGTGAAGGGAATCGAACCCTCGTCGTAAGCTTGGAAGGCTTCTGCTCTACCATTGAGCTACACCCGCACGGGCCACTAACGATTCCCTACCGCTCTCTGCGCTGATGTTCTGGTGGAGGAGGTTGGATTCGAACCAACGTAGGCGTAAGCCAACAGATTTACAGTCTGCCCCCTTTAGCCACTCGGGCACCCCTCCGTAGAGAACTGACGATTATGGGGGTGCATCGCACTCTTGTCAAGCACATCCGGAAGATTATTTTCATTCTCTTCCAGCGCGCCTGCGCGACTCACCCGACACCCACGCTCACCCGGCTAAGGCAAGCACGAGAGGATCGCCGATCGGCGCCCACATCCTCGTCAGACTCCGTCTTCCGCGTCGATTTGCATCTTCGCTAAAAACGAAAGACCGCCATCATACGACCTCCTACGCATAATGCCAAGCGGGTAGATGAAAAAAATTCGCAATTTTCGTGCCGATGGGATCAGCAGGGCCTCCGGCTAGTGCGCGGACCGGCTGAAGGTGATTAATGGCGGGGCATCAGCCCACCTCCAGGACCCGGGGCAGCCGGCGTCTCCGCGAGGGTTTCCCGCACACCGACGCCGGATTCGGGGTAAGGCGCCGCAGCTCTCGCCTGCTCCGCCGCGACACCGCAATCGAACCGCCAGGACAGGAACCACCACGGGCGATGCATCCTTCCCCGCCGCAGATATAAGGCAGACGCGGCACCATCCCGTGTCACGCAATCATCTCGACCTCTCCCGCTCCCCGACTGCCCCGTGCAAAACCCGGTCGCCCTTCTTGCCTTCGCGTTGATCTTCGCCGCTCCCGTGGCGCATGCGGGTCGCACCGACAAAGCGGGGTGCACCACGGGAACGATCCCGGCAATCCGGCAGCAGGCGCTTTCCGAGAGCCACGCAGCAGGGCGAGCGAAAGGCGCTGCCGCTCGTGCGGCGTACGACACACTGAAACCGGCCGTCGACGCCAGTTGCCTCTCCGCCACCGACAACGAGGCGGCGCTCGTGAACGCCATGGCTCCGGGCGCGATCACATATGCGTGGCTGCTGAACGACGCGTCGACGTACCTTATCGCGGCCGGCAGCGACAATAACGCTTCCCAGAGCGACGCCGACAGCCCAGCCCGCCTCGATGTCTTGCAGACGCTGATACACGACGATCTCCGCCCGCGCACTTGGCTGCCACATCGCCTGCGTGTCGCCGTCGCAGCGAGCGTGCAGCGGTGCAGCGCGCGTTGCGTCTGGCCGTCGTGCAAGCCGACCAACATGAACGTCCGGGCGACCTACCGCAGCGAAGCTGCGCTGTACACGCGACATCCGTCGTGTCGATTCGATGCACGCCTTGTGCAGTTGAGCGCGGATACGCATTTCGCGTTGATGGGGGAAGGCCTCGACTGTTTCGGCGGCACCGCCTGTTCGCTCGTCGAAGCAATCTATGTCCCTCGAAAGGGCCGGCCGGTGCTCGGGAGAAACAACAGCGCGGACTTCTGACGGGATGGAGTCGGCGAACCGGGTTCACCGCCGCGACACCTTGGTGCCGGCGGGACGCCCGATCATAGTTTCAGTCGCCATTCAGGGGCTGACGGGCATGCTCTCGCGGCCTCGCGCCACAGACCAGGCTACCGTGGATTTGTCATGAAACGCGTCAATCACGCACCGGCGCCTTGAACAAAACAACCGACAATGAGCGGAGATAGACTAAATATACCAACCGAAAGCCAAAGATAATGGAATATCGAAGCTCGATGACTCGACCTGCCGGGCAATGCACTCGAGGAGGCAAATCAGGGGAGAAAGACCAAGAGACGAGATCACTCCGAGCAAGAGGCGGCCCATCGACGACAGCCCGACAGTGACGAAGCCTTTGCCGTGCGCAAGGGTAATCGGTTGCCGTCCCGGCGGTCCGTCGTTCCGCGGATAGAAGCCACATGGAGTTCGACGCCTGCGGCGACAGAGCGTATGGACGCGGTAGATCTCGCGGCACGGGTTCGATGCAGTCGACCGTGATGAGGACCGGGATGCATCGGTCAACCGCCATCTGCTCAAACGACTCTGCGCCGATCAGACTCTCGCGCTGCGAATAGCGCAAAACTGCGCCGCCCTGGCTGCGGAGATGCCGGTTACAGCGGGGTCGAGCTACTCGGCCGTTTGCGACAGAGCGCGCGGAATGCATGAAGGTCCTGCCGGACCAGTTCACCTGTCCGCCGGCGGGATGCACCGGGCTATCTCGGTAGTGCACGGTGGT
>NZ_CAJPGQ010000054.1:0-47027 GCF_905339595.1 Burkholderia sp. BCC1977 | reverse complement strand
GCCTTCGCGACGCGCAGTGCGCTGAGCCGATGCAAGTGTCGTCCCGCCATGTCGTCCGCCTTTCCTACCCACAAAACCCAGCTCGCTACCCATGTTTCATGGGGAGATTGTGCAGAGCCGCGGTGGAAGTCGCAAGCACGCCGTTACCCACAAATCGCTTTGAAATCAGCGACCTACGGCGCGTTTACGGAAGTCGCCGGAATGCCCGGGAAGCCTTGACTGGCGGAAGGCAGCCACACGCCAACTGCCGTCCGGAATGCCCCGCCAGGTTTGACGCCCACACGCCGCAGCAGCGACCTACCCACTTTCCTGCCCAGATGCTGCCGCCGCACCTAGACTGACAACAATCGTCCTGATCCACGCGGCGAGCACGGGCGGGGCACATTGCGCCAGCGGGCGCGGTGTCGGGCAGCATCACCACGAATTCTTCCCCGCTATATCGAGCCGCAATGTCGGTGGGCCGCCGGATATTACCGCTGATGCAACGCGCGACCGAGGCCAGCGCATCATCGCCCGCCTAGTGGCCATAGGCGTAGTTGTAAGAGGTCAGTTCAAAACTCTGATCAGCATGCCTGACGATATTCCAGCAGACGAGCGAGCAGCTCAGTTTCAAGAATGCTTCGTGAATGTCAGCGCGACGATCGAATCGCGTGCGTAGACCACGGAAATTGTGGAGCCAAGAGTGAGTCCGTTCGACCACCCAACGATACTTGCCGATCAGGGCCGCCGACCCGCGCGGCCCGAGCGACAGACCGGCAAACAGGTGATGGAAATACTCGAGGTTGACGGCGATTAGGACGATGCCGGCAAACGTGCCGTCGGGGTGCGAGAGGCGGCGGCTCAGCGCGATGCCGGGCGAGCTTTGCCGCAGCCGGGAGCGAAAGGGATCGCTGATATAAAGTCCGGCGTTCGGGTTATCGCTCTGGATCGTGAAATAGCGGCGGTCGGCAAAATTACCCTTGCGCGGGACGTCGCCGCCCGAGTCGATGACGATGTTGCCCGCCGCGTCGAGCACCAGCATCGAGCCGAGGTACTCCGCGCTGGCCGCCCGGTCGAGGCCGTCGACGACCGCCTGCAGCGACAGCGCGTAGATCTCGAAATTTCGCTCGATGTCCCGCTCGGCAATCAGTGCGACGTTGCGCGATGTCTCGCGGGCGCGATCGAACGCGTCCTGTCGGCTCTGATTCAGCACGGTTGCGCACAGGCCAACCAGCAGCAGTGCGATGACTGCCCCGCCGAGCACCATCGCGTGGGGGGCCGACAGCGTGTATCGCTTCAGCCTGCCCGCCAGCCGGAAGCGCGCTGTTTTCTCGTTCCACCGTCCCTTCCCTCTCTCCGGCAGGCCAGGATCTCGGGTGAGTCTGACGTGTGGCGCAGTCGTGGCCGGGTCCTCTCTCCACACGGTGGAGCAGCATGCTCAGTATTGTATCGCCGCAGGCAGGCAGCCCCGGTCCAGCGAAAAGCAGCCAGTCGGTTGTTCGGGACGCGCGCTCCTGCGATGTCGCGAACAGCGGCGCATCCCAGACTGTCGCGTGGATCGGTTCGCCGGAAGGCCGCTAAAGAAGCTGGACCCCGACATCCTGGACGACGTCGCAGGCAAAGGCGCGATGACCGAAGCAACGCCGGACGTGGTTGACGCACACCTCGATCAGAAATCGGTCGATGCGGACAGGAGGAACGTGCGGGGCGAGCCGAGCGAAATCGTGCCGTACGACGCGACGCCAGACCAGTACTTGCGATCGAACACATTGGCGACACCGGCCCGGAACACCGTTTCCTTGCCGTACAGCCGAGCACGGTAGCGCGCGCCGAGATCCACCGTGGTCCACGACGGCACGGACTGCGTGTTCGCCTGATTCACGTACTCTTGCCCCGTGTAGTTGACGCCGCCCGTGAGGGTGAGGCCGCTCGCCGGAAGCACGTCCCATTCGAGGCCGGCATTCGCCATCACGTCCGGCACGCCGACCGGCCGATTGCCGCGCGTCGCCGCGCTGTTCGTCTTCGTCAGCGTTGCGTCGAGCAGCGTGACGCCCGCAAGGACGCGCACGCCGCGTACCGGCTCACCCGACACGACCAGTTCAAGCCCCTGGTTGCGCTGTTCGCTGTCAACCGCGTAGACCGTGCCGGAAAGTTGACCACTCGGCCGAGTGATCCGGAATGCGGCCAGCGTCGCAGTCACACGGCCGAAGTCGGCCTTGACGCCGATCTCCTGCTGCTTCGTCTTGTACGGCGCGAACACCTGGCCCGCGTTCGACGCGACCGACGGCGCGATGTCGCCCTTGCTGAGGCCCTCGATGTAGTTCGCATAGATCGAGACGTTGCGCCACGGCTTCACGACGACCCCGACGAGCGGCGTCGCCGCACTGTCGTTGTACGACGCGGATTTCGCGCCGCTCGTGTTGAAGTTGTTCGACTGCACGTATTGCTGGCGCACACCGAGCGTCAGTTGCACGCGCTCGTCGAACGCACCGATCGTGTCGGCAAGCGCGACGCCGTAGAGTGTCGAATCGGACACCTTCGGCACCGCACCCGGCGATGCGATCGCTTGCGCGGGACTCGCCACCGGCGCATCGATATTCGACAGTACCTTCGCGCCGCCAACGCTCGCGCTGGCAATGCGATCGCGATAAACGTTTGCCTGCAGCACAACCGCGTGGCTCAACGCGCCGGTACCGAAACGCGCGCGCACGCCGGTATCCGCGCTCGACCGGTTGACCTGAAACTTCCAGTTCTGTACGAACGCAGACGTGTCGCCGTTCGCATTCAGCAGCGTCGGCGTCTGGTCGGACAGGCGCGACACGTCGGATTTCGCGCCGCCGACATCGGCGAACGCCGTGACCTTGTCGTTCACGTCGTATTCCGCATGCAACAGCACCGACGTGTCGTTCGACTTGTACCAGGCCCACGGCTGCGTGACGTTGCGGCGGCCGTCCGCTGCCGAGGGCACCTGAATGCCCGATGCAACGAGGAACGGCCGCGTCGGCGCGTCGATCCACTGGTACTGCTCGATCACGTCGAGCGACGCGCGCAGGCGCTCGCCCTGATAGTCGAGCGAGAGCGCCCCCACCTCCGCGCGCGAATGCTGGTTGTCGAGCGGCGTCGCACCCTGCCGGTGCAGCCCGTTGAAGCGCACACCGAACTGCCGCTCGCTGCCGAAACGCCGGCTCACGTCGAGCGCACCGCCGATCTGCGCGTCGGACGCGTAGTCGGCAGTCATGCGCGTCAGATCCTTCGCAAGCGGACGCTTCGGCACCACGTTGACGACGCCGCCAACGCCGCCGTTCGGCGACATCCCGTACAACAGTGCTGCCGGCCCCTTCAGCACCTCGACGCGCTCGACGTATTCCTTGAACAGATGGTAGTTCGGCGACACGCCGTAGACGCCGTCGAACGCCACCTCGCTGACGATGCCTTCGTTGATCGGAAAGCCGCGCATGAAGAACGAATCGGTCATGCCGCCGGTCTGGCCGGTAAAGCGCGTCGATGCATCGCGATTCAGCACGTCGGCGAGCGTCACGGCCTGTTCGTCGGCGACGTGCCTCGACGTGTAGCTCGACACGCTGAATGGCAGGTCCCCGTTCGGCTTGTCGCCAAGGAGCGCCGCGCGCCACGTGGCCACCGGCATACGCGGCGGTCGGATCGAGCGATGACGCACGCACCTCGACCGCCCGCAGGACCGCGGCGTCCGCGGGCGAGGACGAAACGGCACGAGAACCCGCTTGCGCATGGGCCTGGCCGGCGCCGGCAATCGTCACGGCCAGCGCGACGATCGGCCAGACCGCGACACCAACCGGCCGGCAGATATCGTACGTTGTACTAAACGGCCGGACCCCACGGCCGGAATCGATTCGCTGCCCCGACGGCATGACCTCCCCCTATCCTTATCGAGCGCCGCCCCGCGCGGCGGATAATTTGAAACCGCTCCGAAAGATATACGTAACGATAATGATTTGCAACTTCATTCTCAATTGTTCCAGGAAGCGGGGCAATCGCCATTTAATTTGATTGGCGGGCCGCCCGCCGCGTCAGCCGACGAGCCGCGCCTCCACGCCGCTGCTCACCACAAGGTCGAACCGTTCCGGCCGGATATGGAACACAGTGGATTCGCATGTCTGTCCATCCGCCAGGCGAGACGTGCGCCGCAACACGAGAAGCGGCAGATGCGCGCCGATCCGCAAGCGGCCCGCGACATCGTCCGGTGCGCTCACGGCCGTGACCGACATGTCGGCGTCCACGATCCGCCAGCCGAGCAACCGCTCCAGCACCTCGTAGGTCGACATGCTTCCGGCCTGCTCGAAAGTCACGGCGCGCGCGCCGGGCAGCAGGCAGGTCTGCGCGAGCGCGACCGGCTCGTCGTCGACCCAGTGCAGGCGTTCGAGATAGATGCAGCGCGCGACATCGCCGGCAAACGCATGGCGCAGGCCAGGCGGCACGTCGCACGCCTCCATGCGCAGCAATTCCATCCGCGCCCGCGCGCCCTGCCCTGCAATCGAGTCGTGGAAGCCTCGCAGCACGTCGAGCCGATGCCGCAGCCGCTGCTTCGCGGCGAACGTGCCCTTGCCTTGCTTGCGTTCGACGATGCGTGCGTCGGTCAGGCGATCGAGCGCGAGCCTGACGGTTACGCGGCTCACCGCAAAACGCTCGCTCAACTGCGCCTCGGACGGCAGCTTGCCGGTCGGCTCATAGAGGCCCTGCTCGATCTCGCCGCGCAGCGTCGCCGCAATCTGCTCGTAAAGCGACGTCACGTCGTCGCGCACCAACGTCATCGTTTTTTCCTTCCGTACTCGGCCCGCGCTATGCGCGATTCCCGATATCGATATGAAAAGCGATTGGATCGCTCAACTTGTATTAATACGTATTATGACATCTCGACAGACGGTCGAGGCTGCCGTTTCAGGGCCCGACGCACGGGGAGCATATCAGTGACTGAAAACGCAATCGGCACGCCGCCGCTGGACGGCGCGCAGGCAAGCCGGCCGTCACGGGCCGAACCGGCAGCGCAGTTGCGCTCCGATCCGCACGCGACGGGGCGATCGCCTGGCGCGCAGCGGCGTGCCGCAATCGGCTTCGCCGCCGCGTGGCTCGCTTTCTTCGCGATCGCGTGGTGGCTGCCCGCGCCCGCGCATCTGTCCGCCGAAGGTAAGGCGACGCTCGCGGTCGTCGCGTGGGTCGCGATCGTATGGATCACCGATGCGATTCCCGTCGGCGTAAGCGGCATCCTGCTGCCGATGCTGCTCGTGCTGTCGCATGCGAGCCCGTCGTTTCCGAAGGCGGCCAGCGGCTTCGCCGCGCCCGTCGTGTTCCTGTGCCTCGCCGCGTTCCTGTTCTCCGCGATCATGCAGGCGAGCGGGCTCGACCGGCGCATCGCGCTGCTGCTGCTCGATCGCCTGAAGGTGCGTACCGCCAACGGCGTGATCTGGGCGATGTTCGCCGTGAACTGCGTGATGGCACTGGTCGTGCCGGCCGCGAACGCACGTGCCGCCACGCTGCTGCCGGTCACGAACGGCATCGTCCGGCTGTTCGGAGAATCGCCGCGCGAACGCGCCGCACGCAAGGCGATAGTGATCCAGACGCTCGTGTACGGCGCAATGATCAGCGCCATGTGCATTCTCACAGCGCATCTGCCGAACATGGTCGTGTCAGGGCTGCTCGAAAAGCAGCTCGGCATCCGGATCTCCTATCTGACGTGGCTGAAGCTGCAGTGGCCCTATCTCGGGATGTTCGCGATCACGCAAGGCTGGGTGCAGTTCTATTTCCGCTCGCGTGCAGTCGCGATTCCCGGCGGCCCCGGCGCGATCGCGGCGATGCGCCGTACGCAACCGCCCGCTGCACGCAACGACTGGGCCGTGCTCGCGCTGTTCGCGGCCGTCGCCGTGTTGTGGGCGACCGAGCCGCTCCATCACCTGCCGTCGGAAATCGTCGCGCTGATCGCGCTGGCGCTGCTGTTTGCGCCCGGCGTGCTGCGCTTCGGCTGGGCCGAGGTCGAGCAGCGGACGATCTGGGGCACGCTGTTCCTGCTGGCCGGTGCGCTGTCGCTGTCGTCGGCGATCAGTACGTCCGGGCTCGCGAACTGGGCCGCCGATCATATCTATGTCGCCGCGCGCGGGCACGGCTGGTGGCTTGCGATCGCGATCGTGATGCTCGGCACGCACGTGATCCGCATCGGCATGCTGTCCAACGTCGCGGCCGTCACGATGATCGCGCCGATCGCGCTTGCCCTCGCGCCGCGCCTCGGGCTGCATCCGGTCGCGTTCACGATGCTCGTCAGCGACACCGACAGCTTCGCGTACCTGCTGCCCACGCAGATCACCGCCGGCGTCATCGCGTACAGCAGCGGCGCGTTCTCGACGGCCGACTACGCGAAGGTCGGCGTGGTGTCGGTGCTGATCGCGATCGGCTATAGCCTCTGCGTGATCGCGCCGTGGTACGCGTACATGGGCATCCCCGTCTGGGAGGCGAGCGCGCCCTGGCCGTTCGCGCACTGAAACGCCCGCATTCCATCGCAATCCTTTTTGAATTCCCCATGAACGAATCCAACGACGTCCTCGATACCGTTGATGCCCGCGCCGCCGCGCTGCGCGACCGCCTGGGCCCGCATGTTGCGCCCGCAGGCCTCTATGAACGCCACAAGCGCCTGCCGTTTGCCGGGCACGTGCGTTGCAACGTCACTCGTCTCGAAGCCGGCGAGTGGAGCGAGATCGTGCTCGACTTCGAAGTCGGCTCGTCCGGCATCGCCGACGGCGGCTGGCTGAAGGCCACCTTCAAGTTCTACTCCGACTGGGCGCTGTTCCAGACGAGCGACCCGAGCGCGGCCAACTACATCAGCGCCGAATACCACGCCGCGCCGCTCGTGCCGGGCCAGAGCCCGGCCACGGTGCAGGCGCTGAACGTGCGTTTCGACCAGAAGGGACACGAGCGGCCGTTCCAGAAGGCCGTGATCGTCGATGTCGTCGACGGCTACGTGAATGCGGGCGACCGGATCGTGGTCCGCCTCGGCGACCGCCGCCGCGGCCCCGGCACACGCGTGCAGACCTTCGCCGAAGACAACTTCCGCTTCCGGCTCTACGTCGATCCGCTCGGCACGTCGCGCTTCGTCGCGGTGCCGGGCGACGTGTCGATCGACATCCGCGCGGGCGCGCCGTCCGACGTGCTGCTGAACGGCCCGCGCTTCGTGCAGCCCGGCGCGCGCGCGCAGTTCCGGCTGTCGCTGCAGGATCGGTGGGGCAATGCATGCCGCGATGTCGGCGGCGTTGCGCGCGTGATCGCGTACGACGCACGCGGCGAAGCCGTCTACCGGCGCGAACACGCGCTGCCCGACATGGGGTTCGCAAGCTGCGCGCTCGACGATCTGCCGGTCGATGCAGGCACGCTGCGCATCGTGGCCGACGTGCCCGCGCGGCCGGACGTACGCGCGGCCGAAGCGTGGCTCACGGTCGACGCGTCGCTGCCCGCGCCGCGCGCGCTGTACGCCGATCTCCATGTGCACGCGCACGACACGGTCGGCACCAACAGTCCTGAATACAACGCGCGCTACGCACGCGACATCGGCGGCGTCGACGTGCTCGGCTACACGGCGAACGATTTCCAGATCACCGACGAGAACTGGCAGCTCGGCGTCGACGCGGTCGAACGCTTCAACGAACCGGGCCGCTTCGTCGTCTACCCGGTGCAGGAATGGTGCGGCAGCTCGACCGCGGGCGGCGATCATAACGTGGTGTTCCTCGGGGACGAGCAGCCGGATTTTCCGTACAACGCGCGCGGCGAACACAACCGTACGCTGGTCTGGAACGAGGACATGAAAGGTCATGCGGTCGAGCTCGGCCGCTGGCCCGTCGAGGAACTGTGGGACGCGTATGCGGACGACGCCGTGCATCATCTGGTGATGCCCCACGTGGGCGGCCGCCGCTACATCCCGGATTGGAACCACCCGGAGCTCGAACGGCTCGTCGAGATCGCGTCGTCGTGGGGGCACTTCGGCTGGCTATACCAGGACGTGATCGCACGCGGCTACCGGCTCGGCGTGGCGGCCAGCGGCGACGAGCACCGCGGCCGGCCGGGCGGCGGCGCGCCAGGCGTGCAGGTGTTCGGCGTGCACGGCGGGCTGACGGGCGTGCTCGCACCGTCGCTGGACCGCAAGAGCGTAGGCGCGGCGCTGCGCGCGCGCCGCACATGGGCGACCACCGGCGAGCATAGTGCGCTGCTGGTGCGCTGCGGCGATCACTGGCAAAGCGACGCGTTTGCGCACGAAGGGCCCGCGCGGCTCGACTACCGGCTGCTCGGCCAGTCCGGCTGGGAATACGTGGCCGCGTACGATCACGACGGCCTGCTGTGGGAACGCAACCTGCATGCGGAACTCGGCTATGCGGAGCATCTGATCCGCGTGCGATGGGGCGGCGCGCGCATCCGCGACCGTTACCGCTGGGCCGCGTGGCGCGGCCGGGTCCGCGTCGTCAACGGCACGATCCACCGCTTCGGGTCGAACGGGTTCGAGCATGTCGAGGAGTCGGCATGGCGCACGGGCGCGACCGACGTCGAATTCCGCAGCGACACCTACGGCGACGCGGACGGCATCGAGCTCGACATCGGCAACCTCGCCGCTGCGACGATCGTGATCGAGGGGACGATCGACAGCTTCGCGAAGGTCGGTGATCCGCTGCAGCGCAATCCGTTCGTTCATGCGCCCGCGTTCCGTTTCGAGATCAGCGGTGCGGAGCTGCTCGCGCGCGGAGCCGCGACGCACGCGCTCGGCGGCACCGAACTGTTCATTGCGATCGAGCGTGTCACGGACCTGCCGCTGCCGGTCGATCTCGCGGGCAGCCTCGAGGTCGCGCCGGGCAATGCAGGCTTCGGGCATCGTCCGGTCTATTTCTTCGGGCGGCAGCGCAACGACAGCAAGGCATGGTCGTCCGCGCACTTCATCCGGTTCGAGACGTGAAGCCCCGCTCCGCCTGATCGCCGGGCGCGCATCGGCGCACGCCGAACCCGACATTTCGTGCGGCCGTACACCGCTTCGCGGCCAGCCACGCCGGCAACCCGCCGTTCGCCCTATCGTTTCGTCGGATCACGCGGCGTCCGCCCGGTGAACCCACCGCGGCGGACGCTTTTTTTCCATGACTGACGAAGGGGCGACTAATGGGTATCTCGATCGGCATTTCCCAACCGCAAACCGATTTCGCGACGAGCAACATCTCCGCGCTGGGCGGCCCCGGCTTTCAGAACGACGCCACCGGCGGCGCGAACGGCAACACGCAAGCGCTCGACCAGATGCTGGCGATGTTGATCATGATGATGCTGCAGAACAGCGGGCAGAACGACGGCTCGCAGGACGGCAGCGGCCTGACCGGCGGCACGCCGGGCTTCGGCGGCGCGAATGGCGCGAACGGGCCGGCATCGCAAGCCGGCGGCGCCCAGAACATCACGCAGGAACTGATGCAGATCCTGATGCAGTTGATGATGAACCAGATGCAGTCGGGGTCCGGCTCGACGATGTCCGCGTAATGCCGGCCGCGCCGGCAACGCGGCCGGCATGCCGGCGCGGCGCTTTCCCCTCCACCGGGACGATTCCCCCTTCGATGAGCCTCGAATATCGGCAGGAAGAATTCGACTCGGCATGGCCCGACATCGCGGCCATGCTGCCGCTGCACTGGCGCGAGATCTCCAGCGGCAAGCAGCCGGATCCGTCCGGCGTCGTTCGTCTCGCATCCGGGCATTACCGGCAGATCGCCTGCGAAGGGCGCCTCTGCATCGTCACGGCTCGCGCGGCGGGCGTGCTCGCGGGCTACTACGTATCGACCGTCAGCGACGCGCCGCTGCTTGGCGAACGGCGCGCCTACACCGACTTCTTCTATCTGCATCCCGTCTATCGCGGCGGCTTCGAAGGGCAGCGGCTGATCGCCGCCGCCGAATGCGCACTGCGCTCGCGCGGTGTGCAAATGCTCGTGATCGGCACCGCGAACGCCGAGCTCGGCGGCGCGCTCGAGGGTCTCGGCTACCGGCCGATCGAACGCGTATACGGCAAGCGGCCCTGACCGCCGCACACACGCGCTGCGCCGCTCAGCCGAATGCCAGCGTCGTGGTCAGCACGAACGTGCGGCCCGGCAGCACCGGAATGAAGTTCGGGTAAAGCGCGGCGCCGTAAAGATGCCGATCGAACACGTTCTTCACGCCAAGCTGCATCGCCCACTTCTCCGCGCGGTAGAACACCGCCGCGTCGACGCGCGCGTCGCCCGGCACGACGTAGCCGGGCAGCCCTGCCGAGCGCTGCGACCGGAAGAACACGCCGCCGCCGACGCCCCAGCCGTGCAGCGGCGGCCCCTGGAACGCATAGGTCATCCACAGGCTGCCGGCGCGCGACGGCGCACCGGGCGCGCGAATCTGCGAGCCGTCGGAATTGGCGATCGAATTCGACGTGGCCAAGTTCAGCGAGCCGATCGCGTTGAGCCCCTTCAGCACACGCCCGGCGACGTCGAACTCGACGCCGCGGCTGCGCTCGCCCGGCACGCGCTCGTAAAAGCCCGGATGCACGGGATCGCCGATGATCTTGCCGTCGTCGCGCAGGCGATACGCCGCCGCGGTCGCGGACAGCGCGTCGCCGAACAGCGACAGCTTGACGCCCGCCTCGAACTGCTCGGTGCGGGTCGGCTGCAGCAGCTTGCCGTCCCACGTCACGGTATCGAGCGACGTTCGGAAACCGCGCAGCCAGTTCGCGTACACGCTGACCGACGGCGTGATCGCATAGCTCACCGCGAGATTCGGCGACCATACCGCGTTGCGCTGCAACGGCGAATTCAGCGACTTGTCGAGCAGCGCGTTCGTGTGCCGCAACGACGCGAGCACCCTCGCACGCTCGGCGATCAGCATTTCGGTCTGCAGGTAGCCGCTCAATTGCCGCATCGCCGAATCGGACACGCGCGCGAGCGGGCCGGTCGCGATCGGCGGCAACGGGTGCGGCGCATACAGGTTCTGGACGGCGAACGTATACGGCGCGATGTCGGCGGTCGACGACAGCCGCCAGTGCTCGACGCCCGCGAGCACGGTGCCCGACACGCCGCGCGCGTCGAACGTGCGCAGCAGTTCGCCGGCGGCCAGCGACTCGTGCCGGCGCTGGACCGAATGCAGCCCGTAGAGCGCGACAACGCCCGGCGTATCCAGCGGCGCATACGGCACGTACCAGTGCGAAATCGACTCGTAGTTCAGCCACGTCGCGCGCCCCCTCGCCTTCCAGCCGCCGCCGAGCGCGCGCTCGGCACTCAGCGCCGCACGCAGCGAGTCGTTGCCCAGATGATCGTCGGGCGTGCCGGCAGGCGCGAGCGACGTGTGGGGCAGCGGCAGGCCGTCGTCGCCGCCGACCGAATACGGCAACGCCGGCATGCGCTGCCGGTAGCGTTCGATGCGCAGCGTCACGTCGGTGTCCGCGTCGCGATAGCGCACGGACGGTGCGACGAAATAGCCGCGCTGTCCGTCGTAACCGCCGTAAGTGCGCCCGTTCAGGTTGCCGCTCGCGACGAACCGGTAGCCGAGCCGGCCGTCGCGCGATGCGTCGCTGACGTCGAACGTGCTCTCGCGCCGGCCGCGCGACGACAGCGTGGTCTGCAGCGTCGCGTGCCGGTCGAACCGCGGCCGCTTCGTGACGAGATTGACGATACCGCCGTTCGGCGCGCCGCCGGCAAGCGCCGTCGCCGGGCCTTTGACGACCTCGACGCGCTCGATGCCGGCAAGCGGTGGATAGTCGGCCGATTCGACGATCATCCCGTCGACGAGCGGCGCCTGGGCCGTGTAGCCGCGAATCCCGACGCCGTAGTTCGCGTTGCTTTCGTCATACACGGGCGTCGCGCCGCTCACGTTCGCGAGCGCGTCCGCGACCGACTCCGCCTGCTGGCTCTCAAGCACCGCCTGGTTCACGACGCCGACCGACTGGGGCGTCTCGGCGAGCGGCAGATCGAGCCGGGCGGCAGCCGACGAGCGCAGCTCGACGAAATCGTCGCCGTCGGCCCGCGCGCGCACGCGAATCGGCGGCAGCGTGGCTGCCGGGGCCGCGGTCGGCGCGCGGGCATCCGGCCCGGCGGCACGTCGCAGCGTCCACGCGCCGTCGCCGGCAGCGGCCAGCTGGAGCGGCGTGCCGGCCAGCGCACGCGCGAAGGCGTCGGCCGCCGTCATGGTTCCGTCGATCGGCCCGGCCCGGGCGCCGTTCGCCAGCGCGCCGTCGAACGACAGCACCACATGCGCCTGCCGGGCAATTTCGAGCAATACGCCGTCGAGCGGCCCGCCGGCCACGCGGAACGCAATGGCGCCGTCGTCGCCGTACGCGAGCGCCGCCGCGCCCCACCACAGGCTCGCGAGCAAACAGCGGCCGACGATGCCGTTTACTTCATTTTTGCTAAACATGCTAAATATCCCATGCGGCTCGGTCAGGTCGGAGCGCGAGCATACAGGGTTCGCGTGAACATCAAAAAACGGCGGCCGCGCTCACGGCGACAGAATGTGCGGAGTCACGAGAAACAGCCGCTGGAATTTCGTCCCCTGGTTCTGCCGGTACTTGAACAGATTGCCGATCAGCGGAATCTTCGACAGCAGCGGCACGCCGGAGAGCGACTGCGAATCCGTATCGGATTCGTAGCCCGCGACGAGCAGGCTCTGACCGTCGCGCACGAACGCCTGCGTGACGATCTCGCTCGACGTGATGACCGGAATCTGGTCGACCGTCTGCGACGTGATCTGGCCGTCCTCGATATGCACGTCGAGCCGGATCTGCCCGTCGGGCGCATCGGGCACGACGGTCGGCAGCACGCGCAGCGATACGCCGGCCGACAGGTTGTACAGGTCGGCCGACTGATAGCCCGACACCCGCACGAAGAACTTCTGCCGGTGGTCCATCACCGCCTCGACGTTGTCGAGCGTCGCGACCCTGGGGCTCGACGTGATTTTCGCGAGGTTGTTCTGTTCGAGCGCGGACACCCGCGCAAGCAGATAGCGGCCCGCGTCGCCGAGCACGGCCGTCAGCGTGCCGCCCAGCGGCGTCAGCGCGGCCGTGCCGAAGCCCTGCGGGTTCAGCGACGTGTCGAAGCCGGCTTGCTGCCGCGTGCCGTCGCCGGTTTCGAAATCGACGCGGCCCGTATGCAGCCGCCAGTCGACGCCGAGCTGCTGCAGCGCGCCGTCCTGGATCTCGATGATCGTCGCGTCGATCTCGAGCAGCTTCGGACGCGCGTCGAGCCTGCGGATCACCGACTCGTAATCGGCCATCCGGTTCGGCCGGTCGCGGATCACGATCGCGTTGGTCCTCGGATCGGCCTGAATGATCGGCGCATCGGGATCGCTGCCGTCGCGGCGCGCATCGGGGGCGGCTGCATCGCGCGTGCTCGACGCGCCGCGCATGTCGGGCGGCAGCGGCGGATTCTGGACCGTGGCGCGCGCGGCGGCGCCCGTGGGATAGCCGGTCGGCAGCCCGACCATGCCGCCGCCCGGGCCTGAACCGCTGCCATCCCGTGCCCCGGCGGATGTGCCGCCGAGCGAATCCACCCGGTAGAAGTCGTTGCTCGGCAGCGTCTGCGCATCGCCTCCGGCCGCGCCGTGCTCACCATACATCCCGCGCAGCAGCGACGCCACGCCGGCAATGCGCACGTTCTGCCCGTCGATGCGCGTCGAACGATCGGCGGCAGACGCGTAGCGCAGCGGGAACACGCGGATCTCGGTCGCATCGCGACGCCGCGCGCTGTCGTCGACGCGACGCGCGACGTCGGCGACGAGATCTACGTAGCCGGGCGGCCCCGACACGAACAGTGCGCGCGCGGCGTTGTCGTAGCGCACCGGAAAGCGCCGCTCAACGATGCCGAGTCGATCGAGCGCGCCGCGCACGTCGGCCACGCTCGCGGCGCTCACGTAGACGGTCGCGCTCTTCACCTCGTTCGCGCCCCATACGCGCAGCGCCGAGCCGTCGTAATACCACGCGATGCCGAAGCCGCCCGCGAGCGTATCGATGAATCGCTGCGGCGGCTCGTGGAAGCGGCCGCTGACGGTGCCGCTCACCTCCGGCGAAATCCACGTCGTAATGCCCTGACTCGCGGCGAAATCCCGCAGCACTTCCTTCAGGTTCTTGTGGTCGGCCACATAGTCGAAGTCGCCGGCCCGCCACGGCACGGCCGCCGCATGCGCACCGCCGCCCGACAGCGCGCAACTCGCGGCCAGCAGCATCCCCGCGCCGCGGCGGCGCCATGCGCCCGGGCGCGCCGAACTCGTCGATCCGCTCATCATCGCGTCCTCTTCCGTCAGCGCTGCTGCGTATCCGTCGGCGTCTCGTCGAAGCAGCGCCGGTAGCTCTTCAACAACGCCGAGCGGCTCGACACCCCCCAGCGGTTCGCGGTATCGAGCACGCCGCCGATCTGCGCGGCCTCGCCCGTCAGGTCGCGGCGGATGCCGTGCATCCGGTGGCGGCGCAGCACCTCGGTGGGGACGAGCCCGGTATGCGCCTTGAACGCGAGCTGCAGCGCGCGCACCGTCACGCCGATATGCGACGCGATCTCGTCGATCGACAAGTCGCGCCGGTGCGCATGTTCGACCATGTATCGGTACGCGCGCCGGTAACGTGCAGGCAGCCGCGCGGCCACGTCGTCGTTCAGCGCGGCTGCCGCGTCGCCGCCCTTGCGCACGTCGGGCTTCGCGGCGATCGCTTCGCTGCGCAGGCAGTACATCGCGTCGAGCGCATAGCGGTGGTAGAAACTCAGCGCCTCGTCCGCGCGCCCCTGCTGGCGGCGCACTTTCGCGACGCAGAACAGATAATCGAGATCCTGATTCGCACCTTCGTCGGCCTGATGCAGCATCGCGATCACGTGTTCGGCGAGATCGTCGACGCCGCCGGCGAGCGCCGCGAGCGCGACCTCGATGGCCTGCATGCGGCGCGTCCCGGCGCTCTGGTTCGGGCGCAGCGCGACGAGCAGCGCGGCGCTCGCGTCCGCGGGCAGGCCCTTTCCTTCGGCGAGACGGATCAGGCGGGCGACATGTTCGAGACGCCGCCGCAGGCCCTGCGCCGCATCGGGCAGCGCACTCGCGCATGCATCGCACTCGGCGGGCTCGCGGCGTGCCAGCACGCGCGCCTCCAGCGGCGTCGCCTGCCAGAACGCGTGGTCGCGCAGCCGATCGGCGCGACGAATCTGCAACTGCGCATCGATGTCCAGCGCCGCGGCGTCGACGATGCATTGCGCGAGCGGATCGAGCGCTGCCGCCGCGCTCTCGGCGGCCTCGAGTGCGGAGCGCGACGCGTCCGCCTGCCCGAGATGAAAGTGTGCGAACGCCGCGCCGAGCGCGCCTTGCAGCCGGTCGATCGGCTGGCAATCGCGGTCGAGCATGAGCTGCGAGAAGCAATTCAGCGCCGTCCTGAAGCGCCCGCGCGCGAGCATTTGCCAGCCCGTGTTGCGGCATGACGCGACGCGCACCGTCTCGCCCTGCGCACGCCGCGCCTTCTGCTCGCGCCGATAGGATTCCTCCGCATCCTCGAAGAACTCGAGCGCGAGCAGCGCATCGCTCAGCGAACCGAACAGCGCGCCCTCGTCATGCGCGGAGCCGTCGCGCGTGGACGAAGCGCCGGCGCGCTCCGCGCGGCGCTCGGCGTCGCGTAGCGCGGCGTCGAAATCGCCCGCCAGCATCCGGGCCGCATGGTCGGGCAGTGCGTGACGATGCACGAGGGCGGACACGGCGCCGAAGTAGATGAGATGAAACATCGCTGACCTCGCTTCTTTAGACATCGGATGGAAGTGAAGGACAGCATACGAACAGACGGCGCCGGCAATACTCACCAACTTTCAGCACAAATTTCAACAAACCTCATCGGCCGCCGCGCGCGCCGTCGCGGCTCGTGTCGCCGCGCAGCACGGTATCGAAGTGCACGAACGCGAGTTCCGCCTTCACCTGCGCGACGAAGGCCTGCGCGAGCAGCGCGAGCAGCAGCAGCGCGAGCGCGCCGCGCACCGGCTGGCTGAGGTTGGATGGCTCGAGCTTCTCGGCCGTGCGCGACATGTAGCCGAAGCCCAGCTCGATCAGCGAGAGAATCAGCATGATCGGCGCGGCCAGCTTCGCGATCGCGGTCATCATCGCATCGGTCCGCTTCAGCAGGAACGACTCGGCGATGCCGCCGACATCGGGCGCCGCTTGCATCAGCGGCCACCAGCGAAACGATTCGTAGATCGCGCCGAGCAGCACCATCATGCCGCCGAGCACGTAGAACAGCGTGATCGAGAGCTGCATCAGCGTGTTGCCGATCGGCGTGCTCTCGTCGCCGTGCATCGGATTGTTCATCTGCACGCTGTTGTAGCCGGCGAGATCGTCGACGTTCGTTCCGACGCCTTCCGCGATCCAGAAGATCGTCGACGCCGCATAGCCGATCAGCGCGCCGACGAACGCCTCCTTCGCGGTCAGCATCACGAGCCGCAGCATGTCGGCCGACGCGAGCGCGTCCGCGGGCTGCCCGTACGCGACGAACAGCGCGAACATCAGCACGACGCCGTTGCGCACCGTGCCGGTGACCGCTTCCTCGCTCGTCGCCGGCAGGATCGTGAACACCGTTAGCAGGCGCACGCTCGACAGCGCGAGCAGATAGAAGAACCCGAGCCCCTGGCCCTGCAGCGCGAACAGCGCGTCACCGAACGATCCGCCGGTCATCGGATTGCCGCCTGCGCACGGCGTCGCCGCGCCGCGTCGATCACGCCTTCCAGCGCCTCCTCCTCGTCGGCCTCGTCGCGCGCGGCCTGCGCTTCGCGCCGCTCGCTCGCTTCGCGCTGCGCGTACCATTCAGCCTGCGCTTGCGTGCGCGCAAGCCGCGCGAGCGTGTCATCGAGCGCGCGCTGCGTCGCGTCGCGGGTCGCGCGCGCGCGCTCGGCCTCCTGCCGCGCGGCGTCGCGCCGCTCCTGCAGCACGTCGCGGTAGCGCGCGTCGTCGACATACGCGGCCGCCGCGATCGCGTGCCCGTTCGCGATCGCGCGGGCAAGCCGCTGCGCGTGCGCATGCAGCGCCTCGTCGCAGTCCTCGACGCGTTCGTTTGCGCGCGCGAGCGCATCGTCGGCGCGGGCGAGCGCAGTGCGCGCGGCCGCCGCTTCGTCGTCGAGCCGCCGCCGCTTGCGCGCCTTCAGGTCGCGCAGCATACGCCACGCGCGTGCGCGGTCAGTCATCGCCGACGGCCTCCCGCAGGCGCCCCAGCGCCGCGTCGTAGTCGGTCAGGTCGTCCGTCGACTGATTCAAGAACGCACGAATCGCATCGATACGCGCGATCGCGTCGTCGGCAAGCGGATCGCTGCCCGCGCGGTATTCGCCGACCTGCAACAGCGTCTCGACGTCGCGATACTTGGCGAGCAGCCGGCGCAGCCGGCCGGCCGCGTGCCGATGCTCGGGCGTCGCGATCTGCGACATCACGCGGCTCAGGCTGCCGAGCACGTCGAGCGCCGGATACTGGTTGCGCGCGGCGATCTCGCGCGACAGGATCAGATGGCCGTCGAGAATGCCGCGCACTTCTTCCGCGATCGGATCGCTGCCGCTTTCGTCTTCGGCCAGCACCGTGTAGAACGCGGTGATCGAGCCGCGATCGCTCATGCCGGCGCGTTCGAGCAGCCGCGGCAACTCCGCGAAAATCGACGGCGGAAAACCGCGCCGTGTCGGCGGCTCGCCGCTCGCGAGGCCGATCTCGCGCTGCGCGCGCGCAAAGCGCGTCAGCGAATCCATCATCAGCAGCACGCGCATCCCGTGCGCGCGAAAGTCCTCGGCGATCGCCGTGCCGACATAGGCGGCCTTCGCGCGTTCGATCGACGAACGATCCGACGTCGCGCACACGACGACGCTGCGCGCCATCCCGTCCTCCCCGAGAATCAGCTCGATGAACTCGCGCACCTCGCGGCCGCGCTCGCCGATCAGCACGATCACGTTTACGTCGCAGCGCGTGCCGCGCGCCAGCATGCCCATCAGCGTGCTTTTGCCGACGCCGGCCGCCGCGAAGATGCCCATCCGCTGCCCCTCGCCGAGCGTCATCAGGCCGTCGAGCGCGCGCACGCCGGTCGGCATCGGTGCGTCGATCAGCCGGCGCGTCATCGGGTCGGGCGCGTTCGCCTGCACCGGCGCATAGCCGTCGTGCTCGAGCGGGCCGCCGCCATCGGCCGGCTCGCCGAGGCCGTCGAGCACGCGGCCGAGCAGCCCCATCCCGACCGGCGCACCGAGCGGACGGCCGGTTCCGGTCACGCGCGTGTCGCGCGACAGCCCGGCGACCGGCCCGAACGGCGCGAGCAACGCGAGGTTCCGGCTGAAGCCGACCACTTCCGCCCGTTGCAGCAGCGCGCCGTCGCGCTGCCGCAGCTCGCAGACTTCGCCGATCGTGACGTCGAGGCCGTCGACGCGCAGCATCGTGCCGATCGATTCGACCACCTTGCCGTAGCGGCGCCCGGGCGCGAGCGCGGACAGCGCGGCGTCGAGCGCGTCCGGCAGGCCGTCGAGGCACGCGTTCGCCGCCGGCGTCATGCGGGATGCTCCGCATCCGACGCCGCATGCGCGGAAGACAACACCTGGTGCAGCGCGCGGCGCACGCTGCCCAGTTGCTCGGACAGGCTGCATTCGAGCACGCCGGCGTCCCATTCGCACAGGCAGCCGCCGGCGTCGATGCCCGGCTCGGACACGATCTCGACCGGCAACGCCCAGTCGAGCGCATGCGCCGCGTGGTCGAACGCCGCGCGGGCCGCTTCGACGTCGTCGGGATGCACGTCGATGCGCAGGAATTTCGCGTCGGCAATCGACCGGTCGAGCGCATGCGCGATCCTCGCGTAGAACGCGTCGCGCGCGTCGACCCGCACGACGTGCTCGCATGCGCGCATCAGGATGTCGGCGAGGCGGGCCCGCGCGTTCGCGAGCGCGTCGTGCTCGTCGACGGCGGCCTGCACGACGTGCACGTTCCATTCGTCGAGCGCGCGACGCCGGCCGGCCGCGTAGCCGAGTCGTGCGCTGCGTTCGAACTTCAGCTGCGCGGAACGCGCGAGCGCGCCCATTTCGTCGCGGGCGGCGCCGACGATGCGCGCCGCCTCGTCCTGCGCGTCGCGCAACATGCGTTCGCACTCGCCGCGCATGCGGGCGTGTGCATCATCGAGTTCGACGAGCGTCGAGAACGCCTCGCGGCGAATCACGTCGCCGTCGACGCCCACGCCGGCTTCATCGTTTCGCAGCCAAACAACCATGTCAGTTCCGGAAAGAGTTCAGGTAAGCGCGAGAAGAACATCGCGCCGAGCGCGTCGTCCGGCATCACGGCGTCGTGCGCCGCATCGCCGAACGGAAGCGCCGGCGCGATCAGCGCTGCCGCGCATCGGTCGAGGCCCGGCTCGGCGCGAACGCGCCGCCAGCCGTCGTGGAGCCATTCGGACAGCGGCGCGTCGTCGGCGAGCAGCGCTTCCGCGAAGGTAGCAGCGCCCGTGTCCGCGCATGCCGCCAGAAGACGCCGCACGAAGCCGGCGCCTGCCTGCGTGTCGAACCGGTCGAGCCGCGCCGCGTCGATGCAGCGCCGCAGCGCATCGGTGCGTGCGACCAGCGCGCGCGCCAGCAGCACGCGACGGAGTTGTGCGCGGCTCAGCAATGCGAGACGCGCGACCGGCGCATCGAACGCGCCGGCAGGCGGCGCCACCGCGCCGGCGGCGGCCAGCCATGTGCGGCGCGCATCGCGGCCGGCGCGGCGCCATGCGGCGCACGGCAGCCCGAAATGCGCGCGAACCGCGCCCGGGTCGAGTCGCGCCGCGCGCTCGGCGACGCGCGCGCGCCACGTGCGCGCCGCGCGCGCAAGCCACACGGCGCGCGGGTCGATGCAATCGGCGTCGAATTCGTTCATCACGCGCCTTCCTGCGCGTGACCGGACGGCGCGACCGGCTCGGGCTGTCCGGCGTCCGCGGCGCGCCCCCGCCAGCCGCCGCGGCGACGCACGAACGCGTAAGCGGCATAGCCGAGCGCGGCCAGTGCCGCGGCGCCCCCTGCCGCCGCGAACGGCCATACCGGCACGCCGCCTCGCGGCGCCGCCGCTTCGGCCTCGTCCTGCAGACTGCTCGGCACCATCGTGACGCTGACGTTCTCGTACGTGAGCCCTTCGACGCTGTGCACGACGAGGTTCTTGATGCTCGGCACGAGCGACGCGACGTCGGTGCCCGGCCGATACTTGATGAACACGGCCGCGCTCGACGGCTTGACCGTCTGCGACAGCGGATCGTTGTTCGGCAGCACGATCTGCACGTTCGCGACGATCACGCCGTCGATGTTGCCGAGTGTCTGCGACAGTTGCTCCGACACGCCATAGATGAAGCGCACGCGCTCCTCGGTCGGCGTCGAGATCAGGCCGTCCTTCTTGAACATCTCGCCGAGATTCGCATGCTTGTCGCGCGGCATCCCGTGCGCATGCAGCACCTCGAGCGCACGCGCGGTCTGCTCCTTCGGCGCGGCGATCGACCAGGTCTTGCCGTCGTCCGGCGTCGCCTTGCGCGCGGCGACGCCCGCGCGCAGCAGGACGACCAGCATGTCGTTCGCGTCGGCCTCGCTAAGCTTCGTGTACAGGTCGCCGTCGCATGCCGCGACCGACAGCGCGAACGCGACGGCCAGCAGCACGCGCGCGAATCGGCCGATTCCGTTCATCGCGTCCTCACTGGTTCTTGAACAGCGTCTGCACCGCGCTCTTGCCCGATTGCGCGAGGCCGGAGCCGACGTTCAGATTGAACGTCGCGACCGTCAGCTCGCTCATCAACTGCATTTGGTGCGCGGTCAGTTCCGCAATGCTCATCGACTGCGCGTTCGCGACGAACGAATCGACGTCCTGGAACGTCGTGTCCAGCGCCTGCTGCTGCGCGCCCATCACGCGATCGATCGCCGATGGGCCGCCCGCATGCTGGATGTCCGGCGGCAGCGGCTGCGCGTCGCGCATCAGCGCCTGAAACCGGTCGACGAGATGCTGCGCGGGCCGCGCGGGCGCGCCGCCCGACGGACCCGCGTCCGCGCCGGCAACGCCCGGTACGGCGGACGGCACCGGGGGAACGGGAGGAATGGCTGTCATCGTGGCCTCGCGTCGGGCGTCGGCGGGCTTACGCCCGCAGGTAATGGAACTGCGACAGGTCGACCTGCGCGGCGGGCGGCGCGGCCTCGGCCGCCTGCGGCTCGTCGGCCGGCTTCGGCTGCCCGCTCAGCAGCTTCACGAGCGACACCGCGTCGGCGTCGAGGTTCTCCTCGATCACCTCGTTCGCGGTAATCGACCAGCCCGCATCGCCGATCGCGAACAGGCAGCACGCGAGCAGCGCCTTGCTGAGCGGCAGCGGCGACTGCTCGGCCTCGACCGTGCGCAGCATGCGCGCCGCGTCGCGGAATTGTCCGCGCTTCAACGCGATCCACGCGTCGAACGTCTCGAGCGCCTTGATCTTCGGCCGCAGCACCCGCACCGCGGCGAGCACGGCCTCGGATTCGGCGATCCTGTTGCGTTGCAGTCCGACCGTGACGACTTCGATCAATGCCTTCACTACATCGCCGCCGCATTGCGTGTATTCCATCGCTGGTTCTCCTATCCGATGCTTCGCGGTCGATCGGAGTCGGCGCTTCAGCGCTTCACTCCGCTCCCGTGTCCGTGACATTCAGCGGTTGCGCCGCACGCCGCGACGACCGTTGCGCCACGATAGCGGCGCGCATCGCGAACCGCGCGGCCGGACGCGAAGCCGCGCATGCGCGGGCGAAGCCGGCGTCGGCCGGCGGGGCGTTTCGTGCGATTTCGTGCACGCGGCGGCGTCTTCGCGCGCCGCGCAGCATGCCGCCCCGTGCGTTGAGACAATCGGCGCGGACTTCACTTCGACGCCAGCCCATGTCCGACGAAAAGACCGAACAGCCGACCGCGAAGCGGCTTCGCGACGCGCGCGAGGACGGCGAGGTCGCGACGAGCCCGGACGTGACCGTCGCCGCGGTGTTCATCGCGATCACGGTGCTGATATCGATCGCCGGCAACTACCTGGGCGACCACGTGCGCGCGCTGCTCGCGATCGGCGTCGATATCGGCGCGGCGCAACGCGACACGTTCGAGCTGCATCGCGCGCTGGGCCGGATGGCGATCGAGGCCGCGTGCCTTGCCGGGCCGTTCGTCGCGGTCGCCGCGCTCGCGGCGATCGCCGGCTCGGTCTGCCAGGCCGGGCTCGTGCTGTCGCTCGAGCCCGTGATGCCCAAGCTCGATGCGGTGAATCCCGCGACGGGTCTGCGCAAGATCTTCTCGATGCGCACCGTCATCGATCTGCTGAAGCTGCTGGTCAAGGCGCTCGTGGTCGGCATCGTGCTGTGGCAAGGCGTCATGCAGCTTCTGCCGCTGATCCTCGGCGTCGCGCACGAGCCGATCGTCGACGTCGTGCAGATCGGCTGGCGCGTGCTGTGCCGGTTTACCGCCGTCGCGTGCGCGCTGTTCGTCGTGGTCGGCGCGGCCGACTGGGGCATCCAGCGCTGGCTGTTCATCCGCGATCACCGGATGTCGAAGGACGAGGTCAAGCGCGAATTCAAGGACGTCGACGGCAACCCGGAAATCAAGGGCGAACGCCGCAAGGTCGCGCACGAGCTGATCTTCGGCGATCCGCGCCAGCGCGTCGCGCAGGCGAAGGCGGTCGTCGTCAACCCGACCCACTACGCGGTCGCGCTCGGCTACGACCCGGACGCGCTCGGCGTGCCGCACGTGCTCGCGAAGGGCGTCGACGGCGAAGCGCTGCAACTGCGCGCGTACGCGATCGCGCACGGCGTGCCGATCATCGCGAACCCGCCGCTCGCCCGCGCGCTGCACCGGGTCGACATCGACGCGCCGATTCCCGAAGCGCTGTTCGAGGCCGTCGCGGCGGTGCTGAAATGGGTCGACGATCTCGGCCGGCCGGCGGACGACGCCTCCGCTCAACCCCTCCTCTGACGCTCATCATGTCCGTGCTGAAAAAACTCGAATACAGCGGCGAGATCGCGATCGCGGCGCTCGTGATCGCGGTCGTCGCGCTGATGATCCTGCCGCTGCCGACGATGCTGATCGACACGCTGCTCGGGCTAAACATCACGATCAGCGTCGTGCTGCTGATGGTCACGATGTACGTGCCGAACTCGATCTCGCTGTCGTCGTTCCCGGCGCTGCTGCTGTTCACAACGCTGTTCCGCCTGTCGCTGAACATCGCGTCGACGAAATCGATCCTGCTGCACGCGGACGCGGGCCACATCATCGAGAGCTTCGGCGAACTGGTCGTCGGCGGCAATCTCGTCGTCGGCCTGGTCGTGTTCCTGATCATCACGACGGTGCAGTTCATCGTGATCGCGAAGGGCTCCGAGCGCGTCGCCGAAGTCGGCGCGCGCTTCACGCTCGATGCGATGCCCGGCAAGCAGATGAGCATCGACGCCGACCTGCGCGGCGGCAACCTGT
The DNA here is from genome assembly GCF_905339595.1 of Burkholderia sp. BCC1977. Classification (NCBI taxonomy): domain Bacteria; kingdom Pseudomonadati; phylum Pseudomonadota; class Betaproteobacteria; order Burkholderiales; family Burkholderiaceae; genus Burkholderia; species Burkholderia sp. BCC1977. The sequence continues at coordinate 23,626 of NZ_CAJPGQ010000054.1, read as the reverse complement.
CGGCCGACGATGCGCGCCGCAAGCGCGCGCAACTCGCGATCGAAAGCCAGTTGCACGGCGGGATGGACGGCGCGATGAAATTCGTGAAAGGCGACGCGATCGCCGGGCTCGTGATCACGATGGTCAACATCTTCGCGGGCATCGTGATCGGCGTCACGTATCACGACATGACGGCCGGCGACGCGGCCAACCGCTTCGCGATCCTGTCGATCGGCGATGCGATGGTGTCGCAGATCGCATCGCTGCTGATCTCGGTGGCGGCCGGCGTGATGATCACGCGGGTCGCAAACGAAGCCGACGAAAAATCGTCGTCGCTCGGCATCGAGATCGGCCGGCAGCTCGTCGGCAACGTGCGCGCGCTCTTCACCGCGAGCGCGCTGCTCGCGTGCTTCGCGCTCGTGCCGGGCTTTCCCGCGCTGCTGTTCCTCGCGCTCGCCGCGGGCGTCGGCGGCGGCGGCTACGCGCTGTGGAAACGCGAACGCTCGCGCAGCGCCGATGACAAGGCGCGCATGCCAGCCGCGCGCCGCAAGGGCGCGAAAGGCGAAGCGCCGGCGATTTCCGCCGACGCGCCGGACTTCGCGTCGCCGCTGTCAGTGCGGATGTCCGCCGGGCTCGCCGCCGCGCTCGACGCCGACGTGCTCGACGCGGCGATCGACGCCGAGCGCAAGCGGCTTGTCGAATCGCTCGGGCTGCCGTTTCCCGGTATCGCGATGTGGCAAAGCGCGGCGCTCGACGGCATGCGCTATGAAGTACTCGTGCACGACGTGCCGATGCTGTCCGGCGAACTCGCCGACGGCGACGGACGCGAGCAGGCGCTCGCGCGCCATGCGGTCGAGCCGCTGCATGCGCGCGCGCACCTGTTCGTCGGCATGCAGGAGGCGCAGTGGATTCTCGAGCAGGTGGGTGCCGACTATCCGGGCCTCGTCGCCGAAGTGCAGAAGACACTGCCCGCGCAGCGGATCGCGGACGTGCTGCGCCGCCTGCTCGAAGAGCGCGTGCCGGTGCGCAACATCAAGGCGATCCTCGAAAGCCTGATCGTCTGGGGACCGAAGGAAAAAGACCTGCTGATGCTGACCGAATACGTGCGCGGCGATCTCGGCCCCTATCTCGCGCATCGCGCCACGGGCGGCACCGGCCGGTTGCCGGCGGTGATGCTCGACGCCGCGGTCGAGCAGCTGATCCGGCAGTCGATCAAGGCGACGCCGGCCGGCAACTTCCTGACGCTCGCGCCGGAACAGGCCGCGCAACTCGTGTCGCAGGTCGAGCAGATCGTCGGCGGCGGGCCGCGCGAGCCGGTCGCGCTCGTCACGTCGATGGACATTCGCCGCTATTGCCGCCGGATGGTCGAGGCGCGTCTCGGCTGGCTACAGGTGTATTCGTTCCAGGAGCTGAGCGGACACGTCGAACTGCACCCGCTGGGCCGGGTCGTCGCATGACGCTCACCCGACGCGCTGCCCGCGCGGTGCGCATTCACGCGCTGCCCGCGCCTGCGACCGGCCCGCAATCGGCCGACGCCGCGCGCCGCGCGCGCTTTGCTGCGCTGCGCGGCTCGGCCGGTAAGCTCGCGTCGATGCGCGACGACGGCGACAGCGACGCACCGCAGGCAGCGGCAGCCCCGCGCGTCGACGTATGTACGGCCATCGGCGCGGGCCGCGGGCAGACCGGTGCGCGCGAGCGCGATCCGTCCGACACCTCGGATGCGCCCGATGCATCCGACGCGCACGACGCGCCGGACGCCGCCGGCCTGTCCGGGCGCATCGCGCTCGCGTGCCTGCAGGAAAGCCGCGCCCGCTTGACGGCCGAGCGAATCGCCGCACGGGTCGCCGAATTCTGCAACACGGCGGCGGTCCGGCAGCACGGTGCGTGGTCGGCACGGCTGCGGCTCGATCCGAACCTGCTGCCCGACACGCTGCTGTCGATGACGCTTTCGCCTCCCTGCCTGTCGCTTCGCTTCGAGACCGCTCACGCGCAATCGCGGCAGCTAATCTGCGCTCACCAGGACACGTTGCGCACGACGCTCGAAGCCGCCCTGCACGGCGGCTACGAACTCGACGTCGACGTCGGATGACTCGCTCGCCTTGCTCGCGGATGAACCACGAACCGAATTGCCCGCCCCCGCTCCCGCTCGCGCCGGCCACCGCCGCGCTGGCGCGCATGACGCCGGCCGCCGCGCGGCTGGCGCGCGTGCTGTCCGATGCGCGGCTGGTTCGCGCCGCCCGCGGCGCGGGCCTCGACATCGCGGTGCGCGCGGCGCGCCCGCCGCGTGCGCTCGGCTGTCCGGCGTCGCTGACGCTGCGCTTCGACGCCGGCGCGCTGCAATTGCGGATCGATGCGCACGCGGACGCCGCGCTTGCCCTCGTCGCAACCGACGCCAACGCCGCGCGCCGCGCGGCGGCGGCCGGCATCGTGCTCGACCGCACGCTCGCCCGGCTCACGCCGCTCGGTCTCGGCCCGGCACGCGTGGCCGCATTCGATGCCGACGATGCGAGCGACACGCCCGCGTCGCTCGACGTGACGCTGCGCGCTCGCGCGCTGCACGTCGCCGCGGGCGTCGTGAGCATCGACGACGACGTCGCCGCGCGCCTCGAAGCGCACTGCGCCGCATTGCCGCCGGCACGCCCGACGTGGCTGCACGCATTGCGGCTGCCCACGCGCGTGCGGCTCGGCGCGCGCCGCTACCGTTGCGCGCTGCTGCGCACGCTGCGTGCCGGCGACATCCTGCTGCACGCGCTCGCGGCCACGCCCGACGGCGAGCTCGAGCATGCGTCGCTGCATGGCGGGCACGCATCCGGCCGGCAATGGCGCGCGACCGTGCGCGTGTCCGGCTCCACCCTGATCCTCACCGCTTCGCCCGCCATGACCTCCGATCACGATAGCGCGCCGACCGGCGCTCCCCCGTCCAACGAAATGGTGCCGCTCGACACGCTCGACGTACCGGTCCAGCTCGAACTCGATGCCGTCGTGCTGCCCGTCGCCGATCTCGCGGCGCTCGGCCCCGGCCACGTGCTCGAACTCGCGCTGCCCGTCGACGAGGCGGACATCCGGCTCGTCGTCTACGGCCAGACGATCGGCATCGGCAGGCTGGTCGCGATCGGCGACCAGCTCGGCGTGCAAATCTCCCGCATGGCGGCGCCCGATGCTGCAGATTCCTGATATCGGCTCGCTGCTGCTCGCGCTGCTGCTGCTCGGGCTGCTGCCGTTCGCCGCGATGGTGGTCACGTCGTACACGAAGATCGTCGTCGTGCTCGGCCTGCTGCGCAATGCGCTGGGCATTCAGCAGGTGCCGCCGAGCACCGTGCTCAACGGCATCGCGCTGATCGTGTCGTGCTTCGTGATGGCGCCGATCGGAATGGACGCGCTGCGCAGCGCGCAGACGGCGGCGCCCGGCGACTACACGACGAATCGCGTCGCGGAACTGGTCGACGCGACCCGCGAGCCGTTCCGCCGCTTCCTGCTCAAGCACACGCGCGAGCGCGAAAAAGCGTTCTTCCTGCGCTCCGCGCAGGAGATCTGGCCGAAGGACAAGGCCGACGCGCTCAAACCCGACGACCTGATCGTGCTCGCGCCCGCGTTCACGCTGACTGAGCTGACCGATGCGTTCCGGATCGGCTTCCTGCTGTATTTGGTGTTCGTCGTGATCGATCTCGTGATCGCCAACGTGCTGATGGCGATGGGCTTGTCGCAGGTCACGCCAACCAACGTCGCGATTCCGTTCAAGCTGCTGCTGTTCGTCGTGATGGACGGCTGGTCGACGCTGATTCACGGTCTCGTGCTGACCTACAGGTAACGCGATGGATGCCGATTCGCTGGTGCGCCTCACTTCCGACGCGCTGATGCTGTGCCTGATGGTGTCGCTGCCGGTCGTCGCGGTCGCGGCGCTCGGCGGGCTGCTGATCGCGTTCCTCCAGGCCGTGCTGTCGCTGCAGGACTCGTCGATCAGCTTCGGACTGAAGCTCGCGATCGTCACGGTCACGCTGATCGTCTGCGCGCCGTGGGGCGCTGCCGCGATCCTGCGTTTCGGCGACGCGCTGATGAAGGCTGCATTCCCATGAGCGTGCGCATCACGAATCGCTCGGGCGCCACCGCCGATCTCGCGCCCGAAGCCGTGCCGGCGACGCCCGCACCGGGTGTGCGCCGCGCGCCGTCCGGCGGCGGCACGCTGCGCGCCGGACGGCGCGGCTGGCGCTTCGCGTCGCAGGACGCTGGCGGCGACGCAGCGTCCGACGCGCTCGACGATGCGGTGTCGCCCGCGCTCGCGCCGTTGATGCGCGCGCCGCGGCGTCCGCGCCGGCGCGGCGCGCGCGGCGCCGACGTGCCGGGCGCCGAAGCCGAGTACGAACAGGCGGACGAACGGCAGGTGCGCGCACGGGCGGGACGCAGCCAGGCCACTTTGAGCGTCGCCGTGGGCGGTGCGTCCGGTGGCCGCGGCGGCGGCGATCATGAAGGCGGCGATGGCGGCGCGCGGCAGCAACGCATGCACGCGGTCGTGCACGCCGCCGAAGCGCATACCGGCACGGCGGCCGCGACGCAGCCGACTCCCGTCGAAATCGCACGCCGCGTCGACCAAGTGATCGACCTGTTCGGCGTCGAGCTGCGCCGGCGCGCGGGCGATCCGGACGGCATGCGCGACACGCTTGCGCACGCGGTGTTCGCGCTCACGCGCGTCGAGCTCGACCACACGGGCAGCACGCCGTTGCGGCACGCCGCATGGCGCCTGATGGCCGACCACCTCGCCGCCGCGCAACAGGCGCACGACGAGGCGCAAGACACGACACACGACGCGGCGCCCGACACGCTGCGTGCGATTCGCGAGCGCCTCGCCGCGCTATTCGGGGACGGCACGCCCGCCGGCTCCGACGCGCTGCGCCGTTTCCAGCTGCTCGCGCCGCTGTGGCTGCTCAACGCGGCGCGGCCGCGGCGCGTGCGCGATGCGCGGCGCGCCGCCGCGCGGCTACGGATGATGCTCGCCGACGGCGACGCCGACTGAAGCGGATCGACAACGAATGGATACCGGGAATTCGCAAATGCAGAACGAACTTCGCGTACTGACCGGCGTGCACGCAGGCGCACGACTAAAGTTGAACGCAACACGTTACCGGATCGACCGCGACACCGACGCGCAAATCCGGTTGACCGACTGGCACGATGCCCCGCTGACGATCGAGACCGACGACGATGGAACGCTTCGCTACCACACTGACGACGACACGCTGCACGGACCGCTGGCCGCTTTCGAGCCGGTCCGCTTCGGCCCCGTCGTGCTGTGCGTCGGACCGGCCGACGGCGCATGGCCGGACGATCTCGCGCTGCTCGGCAGGCTGCTGCACGCGGATCGTCCGCTGCCGCGCGACGACGACGCGCCGCCCGTGCCGGCAAGCGCACGGCACGCGCCGCGCAGCCGCGCAAGCCGTGCGCTCGCATGCGGAGCAGTCGCGATGAGCGTGCTGATCGCCGCCCCGTTCCTGCGCTTCGGCGCGGAGTCGCGCGCGTCGAACGTGCCCGATACGCGGCTCGCGCTCGACGCCACCAACGCGGCGCTGCGGCGCATGCGGCTCGACGAGCTGCACGCGACGCTGGCCGGCGGCACACTCGTCGTCGACGGCATCGCACCGGACGCGGCCGCGGCCACCGCCGTGCACCGGCTGCTGCAGCGCCAGCCGGTGCGCAGCGACGCGCGTTTCGCGGTGGCGAGCACGATCGTCGAGAACATCCGCGAATCGCTCGACAACCGCGATCTCGACGTGCGCTATATCGGCGACGGCGTGTTCGCGGTGACGGGCTCGACCGCCGACGCGCGTCATACGCTCGCACGGGTGGCCGAGGTGCGCTCGGATCTCGGCGCCGGCGTACGGCGCATCGACGTCGCGATCGACGCCGCCGACCCCGCGCAAAAAGCGCCGTCGACCTACGACGCCGCGCTCGGCATCGACGGGCTGCGTTACGTCGAAACGCCCGACGGCGCCAAACATTTCGTCGACGGCACGCGATGATTCCACACCAATCACACGATCAGGAGTTTCCGATGTTCGAACCGCTCGACCCGAAGATAACCGCAGACCTGAATCAGCTCGGCGCGACCTGCGCCGCCGACCCGGACGGCCGCCGCGTCGCGGCGATCGTCGCCGCGCTCGACGAAACCGCGAAGCGGGTCAAGGCGCACTGGATGAGCGCGCCGGACCAGGCGTCGCGCACGGAGGCGAGCGTGCTGCACGAAGGGCTGCTGGCCGCGCGCGAAATCGTGCTCGATGCGAGCGCACAGGCAGCCGCGGACTGAACCGGAACAGCGGGCACGTCCCGCGACACCCGACGCGCACGGCGACGCGGCGGGCGAACGAATCCGAGCGGCATTCCGGTGCTGCAAGGACCACGCCGATGGCAACGCAACTTCCCTGAATCACTTCCTCACAGGAGCATTCACATGAGCATCAGCAGCATCTTCCGTGGCGCGAACGCCGGTTCTTCGGCAACGAGTGTACTGAACAGCGCCTCGATGGGCACCTCGACGCTCGCGACGGAGCAATCCGGCATCAGCGGCGCCGAATCGACGATCACGGGTTCGGTCAACGACCAGATGGGCATGAACAACGCGATCACCAGCGCGATGAACGCGCTGAACTTCAACATGGCCGAGAACCAGGTCATCAAGAAGGCCGGCGACAACGCAAAGTCGCTCACGCAGTAACGCCCGCCGCCGGCGCGAACGCCCCGCCCTACCGGCGGCGTTCGCGCCGGCCCACCCTCCCGCCGCGCGCGGGCCGCCACACGGCGCACGCCGTGCCTCCCACGCGTCCTCAGCGCCGCCTACCGCACTCACGCCGATGTCTTCCGAACGCTTCGATGCGGCCATCGCCGACCTGTGCGACGCGCTCGCCCTGCCCGACGTCGACCGCGTGCTGAAGCACCGCCGGATCGAGATCGACGGATTCGACGTGGCGCTCCACGCGGGCCGCGATCACGAAGACGGCGATGCGGACGACGACGCGCTCTACCTGCACATGCAATACGGCATCGTGACGGCCGGCCGTACGCTGACGGTATTCAGGCTGATGCTCGAAGCGAACCTGTCGATCTACGCGCAGGACCAGGCGCAGCTCGGGCTCGACGATGCGACCGGCGGCATCGTGATGATCGTGCGCGTGCCGCTCGACGACCAGGTGACGGGCGACTGGCTCGTCGACCTGCTCGACCACTACGTCGAGCACGGCCGTTACTGGAAAAACAACATCTTCGCGTCGACCGACGAGATGTTCGACGCGATCGCGACCGGCGCGTATCTGTGGATCCGGGCGTGAGGCATTCGCCCGCGCATCGATGCGTTCGCGTCGCACATCGCGGCACACCTTGCCGCTGCCTATCCTGACCTGTCGGACGCTGACGCCGCTTCGCGCGCCGCGCCGGCGCTCAATCCATCTCCGAGGGACAAACGATGCCAAGAACAACCTCCGTCGCTGCCGCAGCGCAACCGGCCATCCCCGCACCGACCGATCACGCGCCCGATGCCGCGCCACACGAACCGGCCGCCGCCGATTCCGCCACCGTATCCCCGCCGCGCCGCACGCTGGGCGAACTGCTCGGCGGCAGTCCCGGCGCACCGTCGGGGTCCGCGCCGCGCCGCCCGGCGCCGGAGCGCGGCACGGGCGGCACGAACGGCGGCGCCGCGAACTTCGCATCGAAGCTGAAGGGCCGTGCGCAGCGCTTCGTGCAGAAGCGGCTCGTCAGCACGACGACGTCGGCGGTCGTCGTCTCCAGCACGCAGTCGGGCCGGCCGACCGCGCTGCCCGCCCGCGGCGACGCGCGCATCGAGCCGCATGCGGATGCACCGGCGCTCGATACGCCCGCACCGGACGCACCGCCGCCCCCGTTGTCGTCGTCGCAGGAGCGGCGTCTGGCCCGCGTGATGAAGCAGACCTTCGCTCCGGCCGCGTCGCCGGGCGCCGCGGTTCGCAACGACATCAAGCATGCGCTCGGCATGAAGCCCGCGCACGACGCGGCACGGCTCGACGCGATGGGCTCGGCGGCTGGTTTCGAGCAATGGCTGCAGGCGCGCTTCGGCGACGAGCCGCCGGCGCACGCGTTGCGCGCCGCACTCGCGCAGCCGTTCGCCTCGCACGACATGCGCGTGCCGGATGCGCTGCCGTTCGCACCGCATGCGCTGCTTGCCGACGCGCTCGCGCAAGCCACGCACGCGCAGCCGGCTCGCGCACAGGCAGCGCTCGCCGCGCTTCGGCACGGCGCGTTCCTGCCGCCCTCGGCGCTCGACAACGATACGGATGCCGATGTTTTCCACGATGCGAGCGACCGGCTCGACGATTCGGACGACGAATTCGAGGACGCAATCGGCGATACGGCACGGTTCGACGCAACGCCGCCGGCATCGCCCGACGCACGCGCCGCCGCCGATCACGATACCGATTCGCCGCAGGCGCGCGCGGACGCATTCGCGGCTGCGCAGATCCTTGCCGACAGCGGCGCGGGCGCCGACACGCTGGCCGCGTTGCTGCCGCCGCTGTCCGCGCCGCACCGAGATGCGCTGCGCGACGTGCTCTCGGCGTCCGCGCAGATCGCGGCCGAGCGCGGCGAAACCTCCGGCCCCACCGATCTCGCCGACGCGCTGCAATACGCGACGCAAGCCGCCGGCCAGCCGGCGCGCGACACGCTCGCGTGCAAGGCGCTGCGCGCCAGCCACGCGCAGCTTGCCGGCGATGCGCCGCTGTCGATGGCCGACCGCACCGCGCTGTTCGCGTGGCGCCAGGGCTTTCGCGACGATGCGCGGCACGGCATGCTGTCGCGCACGCGCGAGCGGCTCGCGAAGTTTCGCAAGTACGTGTCGCGCGCGGAAAGCCGCGACCGGATGAACCGCACCGCGTTCGATCCGGCGCAGCCGGTCGCATCGTCGCTGCGCGTCGCGGGCAATGCGGCCCGCCGCGCGAAGCATGTGGTCCAGCGCGCGTTCGGCGCCAAGAAGTCGCCGTTCCTCGCGGCCGGCCGATACGGCACGATGGGCGCGCACCTGAAGCACCCGGACGACGACCAGGCGCAGCTCGACACGCACCTCACGCGGGCGATCGACCTGCTGCGCGCGCATCTCGAGGAAACCCATCCGCTTCAGCCGACCGATGCGGCCGACGTGCTGGCCGGCCGCACGCCGGCCGCGCTCGTGCGCATCGCGGTGCTCGCGCACTGGTCGGAACACAGCGAAACCGCGCGGCCGTACGGACAGACGCTCGACGCGCAGTCGCTGGTCGACATCGCCGCGCGCATCGACGCGCTCGCGGGCGTGCCGCCGCGCTTCTCGGCGTCGCCCGCCGCGGCCGGCCGGCCGCATGCGATGCCGCCGCTGCCGCCCGCGGTCGCGGCGCTCGCGGGCATGAAGCTGACCGACGCCACGCTCGCCGAGTGGGCCGCGCAAAGCGCGCTGCCGATGCAGGCCGACGGCGGCGCAGGCGCCTCACCCGCCGAAACGGAATTCGCCAGCGCGCTGCGCCATGCGCACGCGGTCCTCCATCCGCTCGACGTGAAGCCCGACAACCTGTCGCCGGATGCGCTGAAAACTTTCCTGAAGCAATACATCGCCGACCACAACGGCGGCAACGCGGTGTCGTTCACCGACGGCGGCGTCGCCGGCGCCGATGCGGGCGCGCTGTCGATCAACATCGCGCTCGCGGTCACGCACGCGGGCACGGTGCTGCTGCCGATCATCGACGTCGGCGCGTCGCGCGGCCGCACGGCGACCGTGTCGATCGCGACCGGCGCGGAAGGCGGCGAGATATTCATCGGCACGCAGACGGCGCACGAAGGGCACGCCGGCGGCGGCGTGTTCCTCGGCGCGGGCTATGGCGCGAAGCATTTCAATGCGCTGGTCGGCGGCGCGGCGAGCGCGACCGGACGCGTCGAGCACGCGAAGCCGACCGGCGTGCGGCTGCGCTTCGTGCCGCCGAAAAACGCCGACGGCAAACCCGACTACGCGGCCATGCGCACGAAGATGAGCGAGGCGGTCGACTATCTGTTCGAGATGTCCGCGCCCGGGCAGCGCGAGCTGAGCGCGAACGATATGTGGGAGCACTTCGCGAACCGCTACTTCGACGATCGCGGGCTGTCGGTGTCGTGGGTCGACCACCGGCGGGCCACCGCGGGCATGGGCGCGGCGGTGACGGGCATCGCGCGGATCGGCGGCAAATCGAAGGGCGGGCAAACGTCGCGGGTCGGCGGCTCGCTGACCTACGGCGCGCAGTGGGCGGCGACGGTCGCGAAACGCGACGATGCGACCGGCGCGCATCCGCAGGTGCGCTTCAGCGAAGGCGCGTCGCACATGCAGACGCTCACCGCCAGCGCGAACATGACCGTGCCGTCGGTCGACATCCCGGGCGAAGGCGCGGTCGACACGCCGGACTCGCTGAGCTTTCCGTCGATTCCGTTCGCGTCGGCGACCTTCGCGCTGCACGAATCGGGCTTCGACGCGGCGTTCAGCGCGATGCTCGAACAGGGCCGCTTCTCCGAGTCCAATACGTTCATCGACCTGACCGAGCACAATGCCGGCTCGTTCGTCCGGTTCGCGTCGGAACCGGGCCACCGCGAGCAGTGGGAGCGCGTGTGCACGGCGCTCGAAGACGGCGACGTCGACCGCGGCCGCACGCGGCTGGAAAAGCTGCTCGGCGATGCGAAACGGGGCGAGCGCCCGAACCAGGGCTTCTATATCCGCTACCGCCTCAAGCAGGACGTGCTGCGCACGCTCGATCAGTATGCGGCGGCGGCGAAGCAGGCCGCACGCCGACCGGACGGCGCAGACGAGCTTGCCGCTCTGCGCCGCGCGAGCTACGCGCTGGTGCGGCAGCCGGACGCGCGCGTGCCGCAATCGTTGGCCGTCTACGAAGAGGCGTCGGGCCGCCGCAGCGCCGGCGTCAATTTCGGGTTGCAGGTGCAGGCGCAAACGAGCGCGAGCGGTGCGCGCGAAGTGTCGCTGATCGACCTGCCGCTTGACATCGCGAACCGGTGGGCGCAGGCGCCGGCCGGCGCGAACGCGGGTTAGGCGGTCACGCGCTTCGCCGCGCGCGACATCGCTTCGCGCCGCGGCGGCGATTGTCACGCCGGCGCCGGACAGTGGATGCTCCGGCGCCCCGCCGCCCGATCGTCGAGTTTCCCCCATGCTCCGTCTGTTCAATCGTTCGTCGCCGTCGCGCGGCCCGGGCAATGCCGCGGCCGAACCGGCCCAGGCCTCCGCGGCCGCCTCCGAAACAGCGGCAACGCCGCGCGCGCCCGGCAAGCCGGCCGCGCTGTCGCCGCTCGGCCGTTTCAAGCGCACGCTCGGCGTCGCGGACCGCGAGACCGCGACGCTGACGTGGAGCCACAAACGCGCGGGCCGACCGCTCGCGCCGCCCGGGCGGGCCGGCGCGCAACCGGCGGCCGCGGCCGCGAACACCACCGCAGCGTCGCCGGCCAGCGCACAGGAGCATGCCGGACGGCACGCAACCGCGAACGTTTCCGACGCCTCGCCGGCAAACGCCGCAGAGGCTTCCGCGCCAACGCCCGCAACCGCCCCCGCCGCCACGCGCGCCGACCGGCCGGCCAAGCCGCCGCGCGGCGCCGCGAAGGCCGACTCGCTGAAGCGCAGCCTGTTCGCCAGCGCGGCGCGCGCGAAACACAAACCACCGGCCGGCACCGCGCCGAACGCCACGCCGGATGCCGGCGCGGCGCACGTCCCGCATGGCGCGGCGGCATTTCATGCGGCCGCGCGCGTGCTGTTCGCGGGTGACGACGCCCCCGCCGCGCGCGACGCACTGCTCGACCGACTTGCCGCCTTCGCCCCGCGCACCGACGCGATACCCGACGCACCGTTCGGCCGGCCGCTGCTCGTCGCGCAGACGCTCGCGGCCGTCGCGCACGGCGACGCCGCCGCTGCGCTACGCGCGCTCGACTACATCGAGCACGATCTCGATTTCCGGCCGTCCGCGCTCGGCGCACGTGCGAGCGCGCCGGATGCGGACGGCGACGTCTGGTTCGACGCCCCCGAAGCGCCGCAAGCCGGTGACGACGGCGACGCGGAACCCGTGTTCCGCGACGCAGCGGACGCGTTCCCGAACGCGGACGACACCCGCGCCGCCGAACGCGCGGGCCGGCAGGCCGCGCAACTGCTGTCGCACTCGGACGGCGGTTTCGCGGTACTGACCGATCTGGTCGGCGCACGCCTGCCCGCCGCGTCGCGCGACACCGCGCGCGCGTGGCTGCAAGCGTCCGACCAGCTCGGCACAACCGGCGTCGACGCGGCGCTGCCGGCCGACATCGCGCACGCGCCGGCCGCCGCCGGCGACGCGGCCGCATCGCTCGCCGGGCGCACCGCCGCCGCGGCCGCGCGGCGGCTGCGCGGCGACACGGCGCAGCCGCACGACGCCGGCACGCTGTTCGCATGGCGCCAGGGCTATCGCGACGACGGCAAGCATGGCCTGCTCGCGCGCACCGCCGGCCGCCTCGCGAAGTTCACGCGGCGCACGATCCCGCGCGTCGAGAAGCGCAGCGGTGCGTCGCGCCTGTGGGGCATGCTCGCGAAGAAGAAGTCGCCGCTGTCGGGGCTCGCGCTCGGCACGCAGGGCGCGCAGCTCGGCACGCTCGACAAGGAAGCCGCGAAACGCGACCACGCGCTGCGCGCCGCGGCCGCCGCGCTCGCCGATCATCTCGACGGGAACGCCGCGCGCGCGTCCGATACGGCCGCGCCCGAACAATCGGCGCGCGCCGCGCTGCTGCGGCGCTGGGCCGACGACGGCGACGCCCCGCCGGAAGCCGGCGCGCCCGCGCCCGACGCCGACCTGTTCGATACGTGGCTGCGCGAGGCCGGCCACGCCGACGCGCCGTCGGCCACAGCCGCCGCGCGCGCGATCGACGGCGTTCGCGCGATCGACACCGCGCGCGACGTGCTGCCGGATGCGATGACCGTCGACGACGTCAAGCGGCTGTTCCGCGACTTCCTCGAGCACGGCATCGAATCGGCGGGCAAGCTGAAGCTGAGCGACGGCGGCCAGGTCGAGTTCGCCACCCGCGGCGTGTCGACCAACCTGCAGCACCTCGCGCACGGCGTCGGCTTTCCGCTGTCGATCCGGCTCGACCTGCGCATCGGCGGCGGCCGCCACGCGAGCGTCGAGGTCGGCCGCGGCGGCCAGGGCATCGACATCTTCGTCGGCACGCAGCGCTCGATCGGCGCGGTGGCGGGCGCGGGCGTGTCGGTCGGCTACGACTTCAAGGGCCGGCTCGCGCGGCTGCGCGCGAGCGCCGGCGCGAGCGTCGTGCCGGTCGACGTCGAGCGCACCGAGCCGGCCGGCGTGGTGCTACGCGCGCCGCGCAGGATAAAGACGTCCGTCGACGAATACGACGACTGGGCGCTGCCGAAATACGACGACGACGCCACGAAACGCACGATCGGCGAGCTGTCCGATTTCCTGTTCGAACAGGCGGGCCGCGCCCAGTCGCCCGAGCAGCTGTGGGAAGCGCTCGCCGCGCGCTACGGCGACGACCGCAACGTGTCCATCGGCTGGATCGACGCGGTGCAGCGCGAAAGCAAGGCGCACGTCGCGCTCGACGCGGGCATCGGCGTGCGCGTGAGCGGCAAGCACACGCCGGTGCGCATCGGGCCTTCGGCCGAACTGTCGTACGAGACGACGCTGCACGCGTCGCAGGACGGCGTCGAGCGCGCGGGCACCCACCGCGTCGAGACGCACCATCTCGGCGGCAAGTCGCGGATGAAGCTGCGCTACGGGCTCGGCATCGGCGTCGGCGACAAAATCGGCAAGGTCAGCCAGGGGCTCACGTCGGCCACGCCGCTGTCGCGCTCGCATCATTTCTTCGCGAACGGGCAGACCGCGAAGCTGCAACTGGCGACGGCCGGCACGACGCTCATCGATCGCGCGTGCTATGCGGACGTCGAATACCACAGCGCGGACGCGTTCGTCGCGACGATCGAGCACGAACGCGCGCAGTGGCTCGGCATGCTTGCGCGCCGGGCGGGCAGCGACCCGGCGCGCGCCGAGGCCGACCTCGACGCGTTCGTCGCGACGCTGCGCGAGATCCGCCAGCCGAACCAGCTCTACCTGCACCGCCGCAGGCTGCGCCCCGCCATCGCGCGCGAAATCGAGCAGCACCGCGCGCTGGCCGACCTGCAGCGGCGGCTCCGGAACGAAGACGCGGCTGCCGCCCTCGACGCGCGTGAAGACACGCTGCTCGCCGCGCCGGAATCGTGGCTGCCGCAGATGCTCGCGGTGCGCGAGCAGCAGTCGGTATCGAAGAAGCGCGGCTTCGCCGCGATGTTCCGGCTGCAGGGCACAACCGCCAGCGCGGGCCAGCGTGAACTGGCGCACCTCAAGTTCGGCTGACGGCCGGCGCACGGCGCGGTCCGATCGTCCCACTATCTGAATGCGAAGTGAATGTCACGGCACCGTCACCTGTGCGTCATAGATTTGTCGCGTGCGAAACGGCGGAAAACCTCCAGTGACGTGTCGGTTGAGCGCTTAAATTTTCTTTGTTAGCCTGCACTCAGCCCGCCCCGGCGATTTTCGTCCTCGCGGTGCCGTCCGGCCCAGGGCGACCGATCGTTCGATGCAATACGGAATTCGAGGTATGACGACGCTTACCGCTCTCCCCCTGGTCGAATCGATCTTTCGCAACGACTACCACTGGCTGCTCGGCCGCCTGCGCTATAAGCTCGGCTGCGCGTTTACGGCAGAGGACATCGCTTCCGAGACGTTCGCGCAACTCGTCGCGCAGTCCTGCACGGCGTCGGTGCGCGAGCCGCGCGCGCTGCTGACGACGATCGCGTACCGTCTCGTCTACGACTTCTGGCGCCGCCGCGACCTCGAGCGCGCGTACCTCGCGGTGCTCGCCGCACGCCCGGAAGGCGTCGCGCCGTCCGAGGAGGAGCGCGCGCTCGTCGTCGAGACGCTGCATGCGATCGACCGGATGCTCGGCGGGCTGTCCGCGAAGGCTCGCAACGCGTTCGTCTACAGCCAGTTCCACGGGCTCACGCATGCCGAGATCGCCGAGCGGCTCGGCGTATCGAAGCGGACGGTGCGCGACTACCTCGCGCAGGCGCTGCGCACCTGCTATCTCGCCTCGTTGCAGTGAATCTCGCCGATACGCCGAAGACGACCGATCCGATCGATCCACAGGTGCTCGACGCCGCGATCCACTGGATGGTGCTGCTGCGCTCCGGCGACGCCACCGCGCGCGATCGCGCGCGCTTCGATGCGTGGAAACGCGCCGATCCCGCGCACGCGCACGCCGTCGAGCGGCTCGACGCATCGCTCGGCGCGATGGCGCCGCCGGCCACGCACGGCCTGGAGCCGCGTGCGCTCGGCGACGCGCTGCTCGCCGCGCCCGCGCGCCGGCGCGCCGTGCGCGGCGTGCTGTCGTTCGGCGCGCTCGTGGTCGGTGCGGGCGCGCTCGCCGACCGCTTCTACCCGCTCGGCGAGTTGTCGGCCGATCTGCACACGAACACCGGCGACCAGCGCACGACCACCCTTGCGGACGGCTCGTCGCTCACGCTGGCCGCGCGCAGCGCCGCCGACGTCGACTACCGCGCGAACGAGCGCGGCGTCACGCTGCGGGCCGGCGCGCTGCTCGTGCGCACGGCGGCGAGCGACCGTCCGTTCGTGGTCCGGCATGCGGCCGTCGCCGTGCACGCTCGCGCGGGCGCGTTCGCGGTCCGCGCGGCCGGCCCGTGGCTGCACGTCGCCGCGCTCGACACGCCGGTCGGGATCGCCGTGCCGGGCGGCGCCACGCTGTCGCTGCGGCCCGGCCACACCGCGCGCGCGGGCACCGGCCGCATCGAGCCGCTGGCCGCGAGCGCGGCCGACGAGGCCGCATGGCGCAACGGCCAGCTCGTCGTGCATACCGAGCCGCTCGGCGCGGTGATCGCACGGCTGCGCCCGTACTATCCGGGCGTGATCCGCGTGACGGACGCCGCCGCCGCGCTGCCCGTCACCGGCGTGTTCCTGCTCGACGACCCGCCGCGCACCCTCGCCGCGCTCGTCGCGACGCTGCCGCTGCAGGTTCGACGCTATGCCGGATGCGTCGTGATGGTTTCGCTCGCGCCGCAAGCCTGACGCGGATCGCCACGCCCCCGGGACAGGGCGGGTTGCCGCCGGCAAAAAATAAATTTTGCGGAAGGCACGTCACTTTTCTCCGTTCGCCGCACAAACGGATTGAAACACCGCGAAGTCGCGACGCCGCGGGCGAACGGCCATGCCGTCCCATGAGCGTACGCGCGGCCTGTCCGGCGAAACGCCGGACGCCGCCGCGCGGCGACGAGCGCGAATGCCGCCCATCCATTCCGTTCCGAAGAGGTCACCTTGGACTACGCCCTCCTGACCCGCGATCCGCGCCTCGCGGACTGCGTCGCAGACAGCCTCGAACGTCATGCGCACTGCGCGGACTTCCGCGCAGACACGTTCAGCGACGAGCTGACGATGCTGCGCGCGCTGCGCCGCCGTCCGTACGACCTGATCGTGTTCGATGCGCGCTGCGTCGATGCGACCCACAGTCCGGTGCTGGCATGGCGCGCATGCCACGCCGACCGCTGCACGCCGGTCGTCGTGCTCGGCCCGTTCCTCGCGCCCGCGGAGCTGTTTCGCTGGTACGACCTCGGGGCGGCGGACGTACTCACGCTGCCGTTCAACCCGAGCGAACTGTACGTGCGCGCGACGCTTGCCCGGCTCGGCCTGGGCCGCGCCGCCGTCGACCCGACCCAGTTGTCGGTCGGCCCGTATGCGCTCGATCGCGATACGGGCACGGTCACGCTGCACGGCGACGCGATCGCGCTGACGTCGCGCGAATTCGCGACGGCCTGGCTGTTCTTCTCGAATCCCGGCACCTGTTTCAATCGCGGGCAGGTCGCGAAATCGATCTGGGGCAACGACCGCGACTGCGCGGATCGGACGATCGAGCAGCACATCTACAAGCTGCGCAAGAAGCTCTTGCTGGGCGTCGCGAACGACGTCACGCTGCGCACCGTGTATGGCGTCGGCTACAAGCTCGAAGTCGCGTCGTGCGGCGACGCGCGCGGGCCGGCAATCGCCGCGCCCGCCGCCTCCCTGCTCGCGGCGGCCGCGTAGCGTCGGCGCGGCGGCCGGCACGCGGCGCATGCCGCGCCCGCCGGCCCCGCCGCTTCACTTGCGGCCGAACAGCCGGCCGACGAACCCGCTCACACCGCGCCGCTTCGGGCGCGCGTCGGACACGGCGGGCCGTTCGGCGAGATGACTCGGCCGCTGCGGATCGTAGCCGGCTCGCTCGACGGCGTCGCGCATCAGCTCGGTCAGCGGCCGCGCATCGCCGTCGAGCTTGCCCGCCACCGCCTGCTTGACGATCTCGCCGCGATCCATCTCGTGGCTGCCCGGCGAGCCTTCCACGTACTCGGCATACGCGCTCGTCCGGCTGAGCGGCTCCATCCCCGGCGCGGTGCTCGGCCGCTGCGGCGGCGGGATGTCCTTGCGCAGCTTTGCATCGATCTCGCGCGCGGCGTCCGGGTTCGCGACGGTCATATAGACGACCGCATCGTCGACGCGCCCGCCCGTGCGCGCCGGCCCCATGATCTTGGCATGGCCGACGTCGTCGCGGCGATCGTTCACGGTCTTGCCGATCCGCGGCACGGCGGCGGGCAACGCATCCGCGTCGAAGTTCACGGTCAGCCGCGCGAAAGGCTGCTCCGTGCTGAACTCGCGCGGCTTCTTCGGCAGCACGTAATAGGCGAACTCGTTGAGCGCCGCTTCGTTGCCGTGGGTCTTCTCGTATTCGGCCGGATGCGTGCCGGGGCGCGTCTGCGCCCGGACGTCGACGCCGTTCGAACGGCGGTCCAGCTTCTTCAGCGCGCGCAGGCCGGCGCGGGCATCGCCGTCGCGCTGCTCGGGCGACGTCTCCGGCCCGTTCGCACGCCAGTTCACGTAGATCTTGCGTTTCGCATCGTCGAGGTGCGCTTCGGGATACTCGAGCCCCGCTACCGCGCGATGCGTGCGGCCCGCCCATTCCTGCATCGACTTGCGCGCGAAGGTGGCGGCGCGGCCGCTGCCGATCGACTGCTCGTCGAGCGACGCCTTCACGTCCGCGATCTCGTGGCGCATCGACGCCACCGCGTCGACGAACGCGTGCGCCGATTCCTCGATGACCCGCGGCAGGCCGGTCGCGTCGTCCTGTTCGCGCCACCTCGCGCGGCCCACCGGCTCGCCGGTCGCGTCGAGCGGCCCCGCGTCGAGCGTCCGGACTTTCCTGAGCTTCGCGCGGCCCTGCGCGAGCTGGTCGTCGGTCGGCATCCGGCTGCTGTGCGACATCAGGTCCTGCAAGGTCGGCCCGCGCCGGATCGACGTGTCTCGCTCGCCCGATGCATCGTGTGCCGGCGCGTCCGGCGCCGGCGTGTCGTGCGTGCTTTCCGCAGCCGCGCCGACGTGCGACGCACCTTCTCCGATCCTGACCATCCCGCTTCCTCCTTCACTCGCATCGATCGATGCCGCAAGCGTAGCCGCGCGAGCCGAGGCGGGCGCGTCCGGCCGCGAAGCCAGACGCACCGCCGCGAACCCGATGACGGACGGAGTGCTCCGGGCGACCTTCGGAATTGGCGACGCACTTTCGCTCGCGGGCCGCGCCGACCGGCCGCGTGCGCCTACGCTATGCCGTGCCGGAAACGGATGGAAGCGGCGGACGTAAACGGCGGTACCGGCGTCCGGCCGCTTCGCCGTCGGCCAATGCGCTTTTCCGCGGTGCCACGCGCGCATGCGTGGCGCTCTTCCCTCTCGCACTCGCAGGTCTACGCCATGTCGCTCAATCCGCTGCTCTCGTCAACCACACAGTCGCCCCTGCTGGTCTCCGCATCGCTGTCGTCGAACGCTTCGTCGCCGGCCGCCGAGCCGTTCAACCAGAACATGACCGAAACCATCGACGCGACGCTGTCGCGCTCGCTCGGCTCGCTCGTCGGCGACGACGTCGATGCCGACGACGACGGCACGTCGAACGAGAACACGAACGCGGGATCGACGCTGCCGTACGCGAGCGCGCAATCGGCCGGCGGCGCTCCGGTCGACACGGTGCCCGATCACGTCGGCGGCTGGACCCCGCCGGCCGCGGCCGCCGGCTCGAGCGTGACGTGGAACGGCGGCACCCTGAACCAGTCGGAACTGCAGATCACCGCGGTACTCGACCGACACAAGGATCAGTTCCCGCTCAGTTGGGATTCGCTGAACGACAAGATCAACGATGCATCGACGCCGCCCGACCTGAAGGCCGCGCTCCAGGGGCTGCAGCACGACCCGCGCCTGTTCTTCGCGATCAGCTCGCAGGGCGACGGCCACAGCGGCGGCAAGATCAAGGCGAAGGACCTGACCAGTTTCTCGGCCAATCATGCGCAGGTGGCCGCATTCAACGAGGCGAAGGCGGCCGACTATACGCAGAATTACATCCCGTCCGACGGCAGCGGAAACGGGCAGCCTTCGGTGATGACGGAAGGCGATGCAATGCGCGAGCTCTACCGCTATTCGGACAACCTGCCGAAGCATCTCGGCGAAAGCGACTTCAAGCAGATCGTCGACGGCGACGCGAAAACCGGCAAGACGCCGCCGCAGGTCATCGCCGCCGCCCAGTATTTCCTCGAGCATCGGGATGCCTGGCAGCAGTTGAGCGGCGGCGGCGACCGGATGCGCAAGGAGGACTTCCTGCAGGCCGCTTCGTCGTCGATGAGCCTCACGCAGGCCGAACAGAACACGCTCGCGACGATGAATCAAAACCAGCGTGTGTTCTTCGACGGCGGCGACCTGACGCGCGACAAGCTCACGACGATGAGCGGCGACAAGCACCTCGACCCGAAGGTGCGGGACGCCGCGAAGCAACTGCTGCAGGATCCGCTGCTGTTCGGGCTGCTGAACAATACGATCACCGGCTACAAGACCCACCACGGCGCCTTCGATTTCGGCGGCGGGCACACCGTCGATTCGGGCAACATCAGCAACCGGGATTTCAACCACTTCTACGAGAACATGTCGAGCGCGAACCGCACGGTCGAGAAGCCGCGGACTCACGCCGCGACGACGCCCGAGCAGCAGGACGCGGTCGAGGACATGATGATGGGCACGGCCGACCAGCCCGAGATCAAGACGCCGAAACATAACGGCGGCTTTATCGAGCATGCGCTGAACGACGTGCTGAAGGTCGGCGCGAAGGCGCTCGACTGGGCTGCCACCGCGATGAGCGCGCTCAGTTTCATCCCCGGCATCGGCGAACTCGCGGATCTCGGCTCGGCCGTGCTCGAAAGCGAGGCGCAGGCGGCAAACATCCTGCACACCGCGATCAGCGGCGGCAACATCAAGAAAGCGCTCGAGGAAGCCGGCCTGAGCCTCGCCGCCCAGGCGGTCGGCGATATCGCCGGCCCCGAGGCCAAGATCGCGATGCGGGACGGCCTCGCGAAAACCGTCATCGAAAAGGCGGCGAACGCGAGCATCGATCTCGGGATGACGGAAGCAAAATCCTATACCGAGAACTATCTGAACAACCTGAAGGCGAAACTGGAAGCCGGCCCGCTGCAAGGCGCCGGCACGCCGAACGGCACGACCATCCCGGCGTGACGCACGTTCCGAAACCGCGGCTCGCTCGTGTGGGCGTCATGCATGCGCGCCGCGAATCATGTCCCTTTCCCGATCATTCACGATGAAGCATTGCAACCCGACCTCATTCCCGTTGTTTTCGCCCGCCGTACGGCGGCTGACCGCCATCGTGACCGTCGTCGCCGCCATAACGGCGGCGTCAGGCGCCGCGCGTGCCGACGAGCCGCCGCTGACGGGCTCGTGGCGGCTCGTCGGCTATCAGGTCGAGTCGAAGGAATCGAACGGCAAGATTCCGGCGATGGGCGAGCACCCGAGCGGACGCGTGATCTTCACCGACGATCACCGGGTCGCCTTCGTGCTGACCGGCGACGGCCGGCGGCCGGGGAAGACGGACACCGAGAAAGCGGCGTTGCTGAATACGCTGGTTGCGTATACCGGCATCGAGCAGACCAATGGCAACCAGTGGTGCACCCGGGTCGAAGCTGCATGGAACCCCGAATGGGTCGGTACGACCCAATGCGGCGAATTCCACGTAATGGGCAACCGCCTCGAGGTGCTGACGCCGTGGCGCCAGATGCCGAACTGGCCGGGCACCACGCGTTCGATCATCACGTTCGAGCGCGACCGGTAACCGGACCGCGCGTCGGCCGCACGAACGACCGGTCGTAGTCGTAGCCGCAGTAGCCGCGGGCGGGCCCGTCACCCGGCGGAAAACCCATGCTCGTCGAACCATTCGAGCAGCATCCGCGTGACGAACGCCGGATTCTCCAGGTTGGAGATGTGGCCCGCATCCGGCACGAGCGCATGCCGGCAACCGATCACGCGCGCCATCTTCTCGGTCTCCGCCGGCAGGCGGGCCACGTCGCTCGCGCCGCACATCAGCAAGGTCCGCTGTCCGTCCAGCGCGGCGAGCGCCGGCAGCGTATCAGGGCGGCCGAAGATCAGCCGGCCCAGCGGCACGATCGATTCCCGCAGCCGGTGCGCCGGCAAATTCATCAGCGCGTCGCGGAACGCGACCGGCACGGCGCCCGTCAGATCCGCGCCCGGCCGGAAGAACAACGGCACGATCGCATCGAGCAGCGGCGGCGAAATCGCACCCGCGGCCTCGATCGCGTCGAGCATCTGGAAGTAGCGCGTGCGGGTCGTGTCGGGTTCGGCCTCCAGCGAGGTATCCATCATCACGAGCGCGCGCACGCGCTCGGGCTCGCGCAGCGCGAGCCGCGCACCCCACATGCCACCGACGCTGAGCCCGACCACCGCGCAGCGCTCGATGTCGAGCGCGTCGAGCAACGCGCTCGCGTGGGCGGCCAGATCGTCCAGCGTGCGCGTACCGTCCGGAAGCGTGCCCGACAGCCCATGCCCCCACAAGTCCGGCACGATGACCCGGCAAGTGCGGGACAGCGCGTCGATCTGCGGCGCCCACATCGCCCCGTCCCACAGATAGCTGTGTCCTAGCAGCACCGGAAATCCGGTGCCGTATTCCTGGTAATGCAGCGTACTGCCTTGAATAACGTGTGCGGGCATCCCGCCTCCGAGTGTTGAAAGCATCGGCGCCCGCCGGCAGGCGCGCGCACTGCCGGTCAGCGACGTTCCGCGAAGAACGCGATGCCGTGATTCACCGCGCATGCGTAGCTGATGCGCGGCGCGAGCCGCGCATACGACGGCAGCGCAAAGAGATCGGTCGAGAACGCCACGGTCTGATCGGGCTTCACCTGATAGCGGATGAACTGCCAGATCGGTTGACCTGACGCATCGACCGTCGCGTGTTCGTCCGCGAAACTGAGCGTGCCGTCCGGCGTGATCCGGTAAGCATTGATTCGCAGCCCGCCGCGCGTGGTGCCCGGCGTGGTGGTCGTGCCGGCCGGCGCGCATTTCGGCAGGTCGACAGTGACCGAGACGACGGCGCCGCGATTCAATGCGCTCTCCACGTCTTCCAGCGTGAACAGGGATGTCGCCTCGCCCGCGTGCGCGGCAAGACACGAAGCAGCCATTGACGAAGCGACGAGCAGTTTCTTCACGGCGAGGATCTCCTGAGTGAATGAATCGGGCGCGCCGATTCTGCACGCAAGCACGGTCCGATGGGCAATTGCATGAAGATTGTTGAGGATTGGGCGGCACGCGAGCGGGATCGAAGAAAACGGCTACCCCTTCGGCTACGACGGTTTTTCGTCGCGCGATCCGTCGTAGCGCGAGACCGCCTTGTCGAGTATCGCGAGCATGTACCGGCGATGATGTTCTTCATCGCTCGTGCTGCGCCAGCGAGGAACCGGATAGTCCGGCTCCCGAGCGGGCGCCGACGCCGACGCCGTCCGGTCGTCCTCGGCGCGCTGCCGCCATTCTCCGAGCACCTGATCCAGCTGCGCGTCGTCGTTCCGATACCAGGCCTGCACGACCTCGTCGCCCAGCATGCGTTGCCGCAGCCGGTCGCGCTGCTGACGCCAGATCGCGATGCGCTCGATATCGACGGCCGCGGCGTCGGTCGCACGGCCCAGATTCTGGGCCGCAAGCAAATCGTCGTGCGCTTGCATGTAAGCCTGATAACGCTCGGCAATCCCGATCGCTTCCCGGTTCGCCGGCGACGGCAATCGGTTTTGCAGATAGACCTTCAATCGATCTGCCCTGTCGGCGTCGGTCTTCTTCAGCAGAAAGGCATCGATCAGATCGAGCAACGCGGCATTCACGATCAGTTCGCGGTTTTCCGTCACGGCCAGACCGCGATCGTCGGGCGCGATGCGTTGCGCAGCGCCGGAAAACGCGTCCGCCCCGGCAGCGGCGAGGCTCGGGCGCACCCGATCAACCGCCGCGGCTTCCGGTTCGGCATGCCGGGTGCCGGCCACGCCGATCGACAATGCGAGGACCGCGACGGCGACGACGTACAGGTATCGCGCAGTTCCGGCCGATCCGGCATCGCGTCGAGTCCGCATGAATACGCCCCGTTACGGCGCCATGCGGCGGGCCTGCCAACCGGTCCCGCCGCATGGTCGCCCGATCGGTATGACGAGCGTCAGAACGAGCAGCTCGGCACGCTGCCGCTCATCGAGAAGCCGGACGTCGTGACGCCGGGTTCC
>NZ_CAJPGQ010000053.1:0-47302 GCF_905339595.1 Burkholderia sp. BCC1977 | reverse complement strand
CACCGCTTCACCACCTCACCACCTCACCACACCAACCGCATCAACCGTTCGCGATCACGTCAGGTTCAATCCCCCGTCGAGCATCACGATCTCGCCCGTCACGTAATCGGACGCGACGAGCATCGCGACCGTCTGCGCGACGTCGTCCGGCGTTGCCGCGCGGCGCATCGGTGCGCGCTCGCGCCAGAGTTGCTGCGCGTCGGTCCAGTCGGCAGTCAGCGGCGTATCGACGAGCCCCGGCGCCACCGCATTGACGCGAATCGCCGGCGCGAGCGTGCGTGCCAGCAGGCGCGTCGTGTGATTGAGCGCGGCCTTCGCCGCCGCGTACGGAATCGACGCGCCCTTCGGCCGCACGCCCGCATGCGAACTGACGTTGACGACGCAACCGGCGCGCCCGCTCGACGCCGCTTCGAGCAGCGCGGGCTGCGCTTCGGCGACGAGCCGGAACGGCGCGATCACGTTGATCTCGTGCATCTCGCGCCACACGTCGGGCGTCGCGGCGGCGAGATCGTCATGCGGAATCACGCGGCTGACGCCCGCATTGTTGACCAGCACGTCGAGGCGGCCGTGCACCGCCAGCGCGTCGCGGATCAGCCGCACGCGTTGCACATCGTCCGCGAGATCGGCCTGCACGTAGGCCGCGCCGAGTTCGCGCGCCATCGCGCGACCGGTCGCGGCGGAGTTGCGCGAATGCAAAATCACCGCGTAGCCGTCCGCCGCCAGGCGTCGCGCGATGGCCGCGCCGATTCCCGACGTCGATCCGGTGACGAGCGCGACGGGCCGATGCACCCGCGACGCGCGCGGCTCGGCAACGGTTTCGGTTTCAGGTTCCGTGTCGGAAATCGGGGCATTCATCGGCGGATGCGGCGCGTCCATGGCGTGGAATCCTGTCAGTGGCGTTCCCGCATCATAAGCGCGACGACCCACCCCGACGCGAACGTGACGGCGGCCACCACCAGGATCGCATCGGCAAACCCGAAGCGGTCGGCCATGAGGCCGGCCGACAGCGCGCCGATCGCGTAGCCGAGATCGCGCCAGAAGCGGTACACGCTCAGCGACCGCGCGCGCCAGCCGGGCTCGGATGCGTCGGACACCGCCGCGATCAGGCTCGGATAGACCATCGCGGTGCCGACGCCCAGCAGCACGCTCGCGACCAGCCACCAGCGGAACTGCCCCGTCAGCGCGGTCAGTGCGAGCCCGGCCGCCTGCACCCACATCCCGGCGACGATCAGCCCCTTGCGTCCCCAGCGGTCGCTCAGCGGGCCGGTGACGATCTGGCAACTGCCCCACACGATCGGATAAACCGCCTTCAGGATGCCGATCCGCTCGATGCCGAGCCCGAGCGTCGTGAAGAACAGCGGGAAGATGCCCCAGCTCATGCCGTCGTTGAGGTTGTTGATCATGCCGGCCTGCGACGCCGCGAACAGGTTGCGGTCGCGGAACGACGTCAGCATGAACACGTCGCGAAACGACATTGCCGATGCGCCGGCGGGCGTGCCGCTTTCGAGCCGCACATGGTCGCGCGTGTCGCGCACGACGAGGATCGACAGCAGCAGGCCCGCGACCGCGTAGAACACGCCGAGATAGATCGGCGTGGGCCGCAGCCCGTAGCGGCTCGCGAGATAACCCGTCAGGAACGCGGTGAGCCCGACCGCGAAATAGCCGGCGAATTCGTTGAGGCCGACGGCAAGGCCGCGGCGCTTCGGCCCGACGAGGTCGACCTTCATGATCACCGTCATCGACCAGGCGAACCCCTGGCTCAGCCCGAGCAGCACGTTCGCCGCGACCACCCATCCCCAGTCCGGCGCGGCGATGATCATGAACGGCACCGGCAGGCCCAGCAGCCAGCCGGCGACCAGCACGCGCTTGCGCCCCCAGCTGTCGGCCAGCTGGCCCGACACGAGGTTCGCGAACGCCTTGACCAGCCCGAAGCTGACGATGAACGACGTGATGAGCGCGGTCGATTCGAGATGGAATTGTTCGGAGCCGATCAGCGGCACGACGGTGCGCTCGATGCCGACCATCCCGCCGACGAACGCGTTGACCAGCACCAGCAGCGCGAACTGCCGCCAGTTCTCGCGCAGGCCGAGCCGTACCGCGCGTTCGCCGCGCGGGCCCGCGAGGTTCGCCGTCATCGCGCTAGCCTCCCGCGGCGCGGTGCCCCGCATCGGCCGCATCGACCGCGCCGGCCGCCTTGCGGCCGCGGCCGAACGGGTATGAAATGCCTCCCGTATCGGGAGGCAGGAATGGTCTGAGGCTCATCGGATTGTCCCGGTTCCGCGGATGCGGTAACATTCAATCAATTTGATGAATGATTGATCGAGGAGAGGCCACGTGTCAAGCACGGGACCCAAGCAAGCGATTTATGCGAGCCTCGCCGAGGTCGCGCAGGCGGTCGGCCACCCGGGCCGGATCGAGCTGCTCGAGCACCTGGCGCAGCGCGAGCGAGCGGTCGAGGAACTGACGGCGTTGTCGGGAATGACGTTCGCGAACACGTCGCGGCATCTGCAGATCCTGCGGCGCGCGCGCCTCGTCGATACCGAGCGGCGCGGCAAGCACATCGTGTACCGCCTGGCCGGCGACAGCGAGGTCGTCGTGCTGATGAAGGCGCTCGGTCGCGTCGGCGAACGCAATGTCGCCGAGGTCAACCAGGTGCTCGGCGATTACTTCCATGCGCGCGATGCGCTGGAGCCGGTGTCGCGCGACGAGCTGACCGCGCGGCTCGCGGACGGGCTCGTCACGCTGCTGGACGTGCGCCCGCAGGATGAATTCGCGCTCGGGCATCTGCCGGGCGCGCGCAACATTCCGCTCGCGAGCCTCGAAGCGCGCCTCGGCGAATTGCCGGTCGACACCGAAATCGTCGCGTACTGCCGCGGCCCGTACTGCGTGCTCGCGTTCGAAGCCGTCGCCGCGTTGCGCGCGCGCGGCTTCAAGGCCGCGCGGCTGGAGGACGGGTTTCCGGAGTGGAAGGCGGCCGGCCTCGCGGTCGAGACCGACACCGCCGCGTGATGTAGATGCGCCGTGCGCCGGTTACGGCCGCGTCGGCAGGTCGACGAAATCCTCGAGCTCGCCGGCGATGTAAAGCCGCTTGCCGATTCTCGGGTATTCGCAGACGTCGTGTTCGAGGCGCTGGCCGAGGATGAACAGTTCCAGCGGCACCTCGCCGGTGTTCTGCAACGTGTGCGCGTCGCCGCCGCGCGGAAAGCCGAGAAAATCGCCCGGCCCGATTTCGCACGTGCGTTCCCCGATCGTGACCGAGCCGGTGCCGGACAGCACGTACACGCATTCTTCTTCGTACAGGTGGCGGTGATACTCGGCCGATTCGTGACCGGGCATCAGCGTGAGCAGGTGCGCGCCGATCTGCGTGAGGCCGGTCAGGTCGCTGAGCTGACGTTTGAGGCGAACGGCGTTGGGATTGAGCGAATGCACCGCGCGCGTCGGTTCCATCTTCGCGATGTCAGCGGCTTTCAGCAGCTCCCGGGGAGGTGTCGTGGACATGGGGATCTCGTCAGCGTGAATGCAGCGGTTGAACGCGCCGCCCGGGCCGGCGCGGCGTGCATGCCGCGCCATTGTCCGACATTTTCACGCAGACCAGAAAAGCGTACGCGCACACCGCCCCGCGCCGCGCCGCCAGCGCGCGCGGGACGCACGCGCCGCCGCCGCTCAGCCCACGTGCACGCCGCGCAGCTTCGTCAGCAACGCGACGAGTCGATCGATGTGTTCGTCCTCCGTGCGCCACGACGACACGCTGATCCGGAACGCCGGCCGCCCCTGCCACACGGTCGGCCCGAACCACACGTCGCCCGAATCCTGCGCGGCCTCGCGGATCGCGATCGTCTCGTCGTCGGTGCCGGCGCGCACCAGCACCTGGTTCAGCACGACACGGTTCAGCACGTCGTAGCCGGCCGCGCGCAGGCCGTCCGCGACGCGCTGTGCCTGCGCGCAATGCCGCTCGACCATCGTCGCCACGCCGGCGCGGCCGAGCGCGCGCAGCGCGGCCCACACCGGAATGCCGCGCGCACGCCGCGAGAACTCGAGGTTCAGGTTCTTCTGCGCATCCTGCGCGCCGCTCAGGTAGACGGCATCGCTGTTCATCGCGGTCGCGAGCGCGGCCGCGTCGCGGCAGATCACCATCGCGCCGTCGTACGGCGTGTTGAGCCACTTGTGGCCGTCGGTGGTCCAGCTGTCCGCGCCGTCGATGCCGTCGGTCAGCGCGCGCTTCGACGACGCGCGCGCCCACAGTCCGAACGCGCCGTCCACGTGCACCCAGGCGCCGGCGGCCTTCGCGGGTGGAATCAGCGCCGCGAACGGATCGAATTCACCGGTGTTCACTTCGCCGGCCTGCACGCACAGGATCGTCATGTCGTCGAGCGGCGGCAATTGCGCGGGGTCGATGCGGCCGTGCGGGTCGACCGGCGCGACGATCAGGCGCTTCATCCCGAAGCCGAGCACGCGCAGCGCCTTCTTCACCGTGATGTGCGCGAGCTCGGAGAGCACGACCTTCACCTCGGGTGCGCCGCTCAGGCCGTCTTCGTCGACGTCCCAGCCCTTGCGCGCGAGCAGCGCACGCCGCGCGGCAACCAGCGCGACCAGCGTGCACGCCGTCGCGCTCGTGCCGAAGCCGACCGCGCTGCCTTCCGGCAGCCCGAGCACGTCGACGACCCAGCGCGCGGCCTGCCGCTCGATCGTCGCGGCCACCGGCGAATTCGCGAACGACGACGCGCACTGGTCCCACGCGAGCATCAGCCGCTCGGCCGCCGCGGCGGCCGGCAGCGTCGCGCCGATCACGAAGCCGAAGTAGTTCGGGCCGTTCGATGCGACGGTCGCGGGCGTGCCCTTGTCGTCGAGCAGACGCAGCACGTCGTCGGCCGGGCGGCCCGTATCGGGCAGCGGCTCGTCGAAGGCCGCGAGACCGGCGAGCGCGGCCGCGTCGGGATACGCGCGCCGTTGGTTGGTCGCCGCGAGATACGCGTGCGCGCGCCGGTCGGCGTCGGCCAGCAGGGCGAGTTCATCCATGTCGATTGCCTCTGTGAAGATCAGAGTTGCAGGAGATCGCGGCCCAACTGATGCAGCGCATCGTCGATCCGCTTGTAGTACGTGAACTTGCCGACGCGCGTCGCCTGCACGAGCCCGGCATCCGCGAGGATGCGCATGTGGCGCGTGGTCGTCGCCGGCGCGATGCCGAGCTTCTCGGTGATGTACGTGCAGCACACGCCGAGTTCGTCGAAGTCGCCGTGCGGCTGCGGCGGGAAGTGCTTGCGCGGCTGCTTGAGCCAGCGCATCACGGCCAGACGGCTTTCGTTGGCCAGTGCGCTGATGCGGGTGACGTCGTCCATGGGTTCGGTCTCGTTTGACGTTTTGAATATTAGCTAAATGACGAAACGTGGACAACCGGTCTGGCGGACGATTTTTTGCGTTGAATGCCGTGCTGGAGGCGGCCGGGTCCGCTCATGCGCCGGATCCGGCGTCATCACATCGCGTCCGGCGAGTCGCGATCCGGTTGCGATCACCCCGCCGCCAACGCCTCCGTCAACCGCTCGATCAACGCCCGCACGCGCCGCGGCTGCACCGCCCCACCCGGATAGACGATCTGCAGGTCGACTTCGCCCGGCGAGAAGTCGCGGAGGATCTCGACGAGCGCGCCGGACGCGAGATCCTGCTCGACGTCGAGCAGCGACTTCAGCGCAACCCCGTGCCCCGCGACGCACCACGCGCGCACGAGCGCGCCGTCGTTGGCCACGCGCCGGCCGCGCACCATCACGCGCTTCAGTTCATCGTCGATGCGGAACGGCCACTCGGCATACAGCTCCTGGCCGAAGCGCATCACGATGCAGTCGTGCGCGGCGAGTTCGTCCGGATGCCGCGGCGTGCCGTGCGCGGCAAGATACGCGGGCGCGGCGCACACCACGCGGCGCGAACGGCCGAGCGAGCGGCTGCGCAGCGCGCTGTCCGCGAGCGTGCCGCGCCGGATCGCGAAGTCGAGCCCCTGCCCGACGAGATCGACGTAGCCGTCGCCGAGATGCAGGTCGACCGTGACGCCCGGATACTCGGCCAGGAACGCGTCGACGACCGGCACGACACGCGCCTGCCCGAGATCGGCCGGCGCGCTCAGCCGCACGGGCCCCGACAGCGTCTGCGCGCCGAGCCGCACGCGGCTTTCGAGTTCGTCGGCCTCGGCGAGCAGCCGCCGCGCACCCGCGACCAGCGTGCGGCCTTCGTCGGTCAGGCTGATCGCGCGGGTCGTGCGCGTGAGCAGCGCCGCGCCGTAGTAGCTTTCGAGCGCCGCCAGCCGCTCGGAGACCGTGGCCGGCGACAGGCCGACCTCCCGGCCGGCCGCGGCCAGCCCGCCCTTCTCCACGATACGCAGGAACAGCGCCAGGTTGTCGAGCAGCATTCTTCGCTTCCTCCGAAGGATATTTTCGAAGTCTGCCCAATTATCCGGATGAACCGCAAGCGCTAGAGTGAACGCTCACCTTGTCGGCGCCCGCGCGCGCCGGCCTCGACGACGAGAGGACACACGACATGGAATACCGCACGCTCGGCCGCTCCGGCCTCAAGGTTCCCGTGCTGAGCTTCGGCGCAGGCACGTTCGGCGGCACCGGCCCGTTGTTCGGCGCATGGGGCAACACGGGCGTCGACGAAGCGCGCCGCCTGGTCGACATCTGCCTCGAAGCAGGCGTCAACCTGTTCGACACGGCCGACGTGTATTCGGACGGCGCATCCGAGCGCGTGCTCGGCGCCGCGATCCACGGCCGGCGCGACCAGGTGCTGATCTCGACCAAGACGGGCCTGCCGACCGGCAGCGGCCCGAACGACGCCGGCACGTCGCGCACGCGGCTGATCCGCGCGGTCGACGACGCGCTGCGCCGCCTCGATACCGACTACATCGACCTGCTGCAGCTTCACGCGTTCGACGCGGCCACGCCGGTGGAGGAAGTGATGTCGACGCTGGACGGCCTGGTGCGCGCGGGCAAGCTGCGCTACATCGGCGTGTCGAATTTCGCCGGCTGGCAGATCATGAAATCGCTCGCTGTAGCCGACCGGCACGGCTGGTCGCGCTACGTCGCGAACCAGGTCTACTACTCGCTCGTCGGCCGCGACTACGAGTGGGACCTGATGCCGCTCGGCGCGGACCAGGGGCTCGGCGCGCTGGTGTGGAGCCCGCTCGGCTGGGGCCGGCTCACCGGCAAGATTCGCCGCAATGCGCCGCTTCCCGCCGGCAGCCGGCTGCATGAAACGGCCAGCTACGGGCCGCCGGTCGATGACGAGCGCTTGTATGGCATCGTCGACGTGCTCGACCAGCTCGCCGAGGAAACCGGCAAGACCGTGCCGCAGCTCGCGCTGAACTGGCTGCTGCAGCGCCCGACCGTGTCGTCGGTGATCGTCGGCGCGCGCAACGAGGAGCAGTTGCGCCAGAACCTCGGCGCGGTCGGCTGGTCGCTGACCGATGCGCAGATCGCGACGCTCGATGCGGCGAGCGCGGTCGAAGCGCCGTATCCGTACTTCCCGTACCGCCGGCAGGACGCGTTCGCGCGGCTCAATCCGCCGATGCGCGGGTAAGCCGGCCGGCGGACCGTCGCGCCCCGACGCAACGGCGGATCGGCGCGGCGGCCGTCACCGAGCGGCCAGCACGCGGTCGATCATCTCGCCGATCCGCCGCGCGAGCGCGTCCATCCGCTCGGCCGGCACGCCGCCGTAGCCGAGCACCAGCCCGTTGTAGCCGTGCGCGGTGCCCGGCATGCAGAACGACGACAGCGGCCGCAGGATCAGCCCGTGCGCCTGCGCGACGCGGCTCAGTGCCGTGTCGGCCACCGGCACGTCGAGCCGTGCGGAAAGATGCATGCCGCCCGCGCCGCCCGACACCGTCAGCCGCGTGCCCAGCCGCCGCGCCAGCGCGTCGTGCAACGCGTCGCGCCGCTCGGCATACACGCGGCGCATGCGCCGCAGATGCCGCGTGAAATGCCCGGCGTCGATGAAGTCCGCGAGCGCGCGCTGCTCGACCGCGCGGCCCTGCAGCATCAGCGCGCCCGCCGCGTCGCGCAGCGGCTGCGCAAGCGCGGGCGGCACGACCATGAAGCCGAGCCGCAACGCCGGGAACATCACCTTGCTGAAGGTGCCGAGGTAGATCACCGGCGCGTCGTCGGCAAGCCCCTGCACGGCCGCGTGCGGCGTGCCGTGGTGGCGGAACTCGCTGTCGTAGTCGTCCTCGACGATCCATGCGCCGGCCGCGCGTACCTGCGCGACGAGCGCGAGCCGCCGTTCGAGGCCCATCACCGCGCCGAGCGGATACTGGTGCGACGGCGTGATGTAGACGAGCTTCGGCGGACGATCGCGCCAGTCGTCCGGATGCGGCGCCAGCCCCTGCGCATCGACGCCGATCGGCTCGACGCGCAGGTCGGCCGCGAGAAACGCGTTGCGCGCGCCGTGGTAGCCCGGGTTCTCGATCCAGGCGACATCGCCCGCGTCGGCCAGCGCGCGGGCGCACAGGTCGAGCGCGCCCTGCGTGCCGTCGGTGACGATCACCTGCGCGGCGTCGCAGCGCACACCGCGCGACGCGCGCAGATAGCCGGCAATCGCGTCGCGCAGCACCGCATCGCCTTCCGCGGACTGATAGCCGAGCTGTGCCGGCCCCGCCGTGCGCCATGCGCGTTCGATGCAGCGCCGCCACTGCGCGAGCGGAAATTCGTCGACGGCCGGCACGCCCGGCATGAACGGCAGCGATTCATCGAGGCCGCTCGTCGCGCGCTCGGCCTGCGCGACGCGCCGCGACAGCACCGCCGTATCGCCGGCGGGCGCCGCAGCGGCGACCTGCGACCCGCGCAAGCCCATCCGCGCGACCACCGTGCCCTGCCGCGTGCCGGTCACGAACCCTTCCGACGCGAGCCGCTCGTATGCGTACAGCACCGAGTTGCGCGCGATGCCGAGTTCGTCGGCCAGCGTGCGCGATGCGGCAAGCCGCGCGCCTTCGGCGATCCGGCCGCTCAGGATCGCGTCGCGCAGGCACGCGTAGAGCCGCTGCTGCTGCGACATCCGCGATGCCGCGTGCGGCCCCGCCTCGCGCTCGAAGGTCGACAGCAGCACCGCGTAATCCATCGTGGCTCCAGAATGTGGGGATGTCATGGGTCTACACATGGTGCCACGAACTTTCTATCGTAGACGTCTGCGCTCGTTTCCGGCCGCGCCGGCAACGCTTCATCCATCCATTCTCGAGAATTCGCGACCATGAACGCTACCGACACCGGCCTGACCGTACGCCCCGTGCGCGAAGACGATTTCGACCGCTGGCTGCCGCTGTGGGACGGCTACAACCGCTTCTACGGCCGCTTCGGCGACACCGCGCTGCCGCGCGAGATCACGCAGCTCACGTGGTCGCGCTTCTTCGACGGCTACGAGCCCGTGCATGCACGCGTCGCGGAACGCGGCGGCCGGCTCGTCGGACTCGTGCATTTCCTGTATCACCGCAGCACGACGCTCGTCGGCCCGACCTGCTATCTGCAGGATCTCTTCACGCTCGAGAGCGAACGCGGCAAGGGCGTGGGGCGCGCGTTGATCGAAGCCGTGTACGACGCCGCGCAGGCACAGCGTGCCGAACGCGTGTACTGGCAGACGCACGAGACGAATCACACGGCGATGCGGCTCTACGACACCGTCGCGGAGAACACCGGCTTCGTGATCTACCGGAAGGTCTTGCCGCGCTGATCATGCGGCGTGCCGCAGGCCGCACGATGCGCGGCCGCGGCGGCTTCAATCCAGCGGCCGCGCCTTGATCCACAGGAACAGCGGCACGCGCGACCACTGCTTCAGCGTGTCCGTGTCGGCGCGATCGGGCGGCGGCTCGCGCAGCGACACGATCGCGAAGCCGGCCGCCTCCAGCGCATCCATGTAGGCCTGGAGCGGCAGCGACCAGCCCGCGAAGTGCATCGACAGCCCGTCGCGCGTTTCCACGCCCTCGAAATGCTCGCTGCCGAAATACGTGCCTTCGAGCACGAACGGCGCGTCGGGCTGCGGCCCCGCGAAACGCCCGCGATCGCGAAACGGATGCACGAGCGACACGAACAGCAGCCCGCCCGGCTTCAGCACGCGGCGCGCCTCGCGCAACGCGGCCGCCATGTCGTCGAGGTCCATCAGCACGTTGTACGCCATGACGATATCGAAGCTGGCCGGATCGAACGGCAGCGATGCCGCATCGGCGAGTGCGTAGCGGTGCGCGGAATCCCCGCGACGCGCGGCGTCGAGCATCGCGGGCACCGCGTCGCTCGCGGTCACGTCGTAGCCGAGCGCCTTCAGCTCGCGGCTCACGCGGCCCTCGCCGCAGCCGATCTCCAGTGCGCGGCCGGTGCCGCGGCCGAGGTAAGCCGCCAGCCCGTCGCGATACTTCCAGAACGCATCGTGGCCCGGCCTGCCGGCCCAGTCGATCCATTGGTCGGCGACGTGCGTCCAGTGTTCCGTAATGGCTTTGGTGTCGGTCATGTTCGCTCCCGATGGTGTTCGTCGTGCCGGCCCAGGATGCGCATGGTAAGCCGAAGCGGCGGTGCGCGTGAGCGCGTTGCGCGACGTGGGGCCGCCGCGGCCGGTTTCCGTTTCCGGCGGCGGCGTTCTACAGTTACGAGAGACGACATGCGCGGCCGCCTATCGTTCGAGTTCGGTTCGGGTTCGGTTCGCGCTCAGGGCGCGTGCCGATACGCCCCCGATTCCGAGGAAAGTCCATGCCGAGTATCGTCGCAGGCCCCGCCGATCTTCCGCCGAGCCCCGTCGCCGCCGAAACGCGGATGGTGCACGACGTCGCCACGCTGCAGCCGTCCGACTACCGTTCGGCCGACGGAACATCGTGGGTCATCGCCACCCTCACGCCGGCCCCGGACAGCGGCGAAAACGTGACCGGCAATACCTACTTCGATACCGCGAAACGGCAAACCGTCACCGTGCCCGACGCGCGCCGGCGTTATGCGAACCGCGGCACCTGGCAGGTTGTCGCGAGTTCCAGCCCGTCGGTGCCCGCCACCGGCCGCTACGACTGGCTGACGCTCGCGTGGCTGCCGATCAACCGGCGGCCGCTGCCGCAAACGGCCGAGCATCTGTATTCGCCGTTCATTCACGGCGGCACGATCGTCTATCGGTGGAATCCGGCCGCGCAAGGCGGCGAGCAGTTCGGCAACGTGCGGATGATCTTTCCGGCGTGGCAGCAGCAGGTCGCGGACGTGCTGCGCGCCGCGTCGGGCGACGTCTCGCAAGCGGCGGCCACCTCGCCTGCATCGGCGCTCGATCGCGTGAAGCAGGACGGCAATCCGATGGCCGCCGTGCTCGACTTCGCCGCCGCGCTGCATGAAGAACCGGCCGACCGGATCGCCGCGCGCCTGCCGGCATTGCTGCGCACGAACGACCTGCACGAAGTGTCGGCGATCGTGTTTCAGTGCATCGCCGCCTCGCGCGAAGAGGACCGGCCGCGCTTGGTCGAAGCGATCAACGGGTCGATCTTCTCGATCGACGATAGCGCGCGCCTGCTCGCGATCGCCTACGGCGCGTTCGCGGCCGGCAAGGCGAAGCCGCGTCCGTTCAGCGATGCCGCTCAGACCGCACGCATCAACGACGTGTTCACGGCATTGA
This sequence comes from Burkholderia sp. BCC1977, assembly GCF_905339595.1. Lineage (NCBI taxonomy): Bacteria > Pseudomonadati > Pseudomonadota > Betaproteobacteria > Burkholderiales > Burkholderiaceae > Burkholderia > Burkholderia sp. BCC1977. The sequence goes on along the minus strand of NZ_CAJPGQ010000053.1, from coordinate 35,698 downwards.
AGCAGCGGACGTCGACACTCGGCGTGCCGGTCGGGCAAGGTTCGCCGTGGTACGAGTTCTTCACCGCGTACCGGCTTGGCGGTGCGCCTTCCGGCTCGGTCGGAAACAGGCAGTAATTACCGAACGTGCGCGATCGTCAGTCGGCCTGATGCATCGCGAGGCCCCGATGAAAGCGACGTCGTCCTGAATGCCCGCGCCCGGCCTGCGATTCACATGCGTCGGGCGACGCATATCGTGCGGTCACGACGGGAACCCGCGTGCGTCGCGTCGGGTCGAAACGCCACCTGACCGTCGACGGCGCCGCCTTCACCGGTCGATCCACGATCCCCGCCCCCTTTTCTTCCCATGTTGAGCATCGGTCCCTTCTCGATCCGCGTCGTCGCGGTAGCCGCCGCCGCGCTGCTGGCGTGGCTCGTTGCCCGCTTCATCCAGCGCCGCCCGCCCGATGGACATCACAAGAGCGCGTCGAGCCTGGTCCTCGACGTGCTGCTGCTCGGGCTGGTCGCCGCGCGTATCGGTTATGTCGCGCAATGGTGGCGCGAATACGCGACGACGCCGCGATCCATCGTCGCACTCGGTGACGGCGGCTTCGACTGGCGCATCGGCGTCGCCGTCGCGCTCGTGTTCGCCGTGTGGCGGCTGCGTCGCCTGCCCGCGCTGCGCAAACCCGTGGCGGCCGGCATCGTCGCGGGTCTCGCCGCATGGGGCATCGCGCAAGGCACGCTGGCGACACTGCAGCGCACCGCGCCGCCGTTCGCCGCGATGCAGCTCGAAGCGCTCGATTCGACGCCCGTGCTGCCGCAACGCTTCGCCGGCAAGCCGGTCGTCGTGAACCTGTGGGCGACATGGTGCGCGCCGTGCCGGCGCGAAATGCCGATCCTCGAACAGGCGCAGCGCGATCAGCCCGGCATCACGGTGCTGATGCTCAACCAGGGGGAAAACGCGCAAGCCGTGCGCGCATTCCTCGAACAGCAAGGGCTGCATTTCGACAACGTGCTGCTCGATCCGTCGCTGCATGCGATGCATGCGTACGGGTCGCGCGGGCTGCCCACGACGCTGTTCTTCAATGCGAAAGGCGAACTCGTCGAATCGCACATGGGCGAGATCACCGCCGCGCGCTTGAAGGACGCCGTGGCGCAGCGCTTCGGTCAGTGATGCCGTCGGCAGCCTGCTCGAGGCCATGATCGAGCGCCGACGGCAGTGCGCGTTCCCGCTGCAGCAACTGACTCGACCCACGACACGCCAGCACGTCGACCACCACCCGCGACGCTTACGGCCTCGACAACACCATCACGCGCCCCGACACGCGCTGAAGCTTCAGCCACCCCGTGTCGGCGGTAAACCTGAGCTGCTGCAGCGGGAAATCGAATCCCGCCTTTTGCGCGGCGCCGACCACCGCATCGGCGATCCAGCGGATCAGTTCCTTGCCCTCGTCGGTCGTCTGGTGGCCGTTCTGGACACCGTAGAAATAGCGGTTCCCTGCGTTGACTTCGTTCTGCAGCTGCATCCAGTGCCCCGGCAGGCCGGGTAGGGTCCTGAACAGGTCGGCCACCCGCTGCGTCGTCAGGCCGCGCGCCCACAACGCGCCGTTCACGGCGGGCCGCGCCAGGTTGTGACGGTCTGCGTCCTGAGCCTGTCCCTTGATCTCGCCTTTCAGACTATCGGGTTTCGTCATCGCACTGTCCTCGTGAGGGCCCGGCAACGGGCCGATTAAATGAAAAATGCCGCCGAATATCGAGCGCACGCGCTCCTTGCACGATACCGCTAATCTCGAAATTGATCGCCTGTCAGGTGTATCAGGCCGGCGCACGGCAATATCGCGCGCAAAAATCAGTCTCGTCCGATAGGCGCCGCGACAGCAGGCCGATATGCTTCGTCGGGTGCGGTGCCGGTGAATTGCCCTGTTCAAGTTCGGAGTGAGCCGGTCATTGAGCTTCGTCGGCGCCGCACCCCTCTCCGTTGCGATCCCGTTTCGGCGTGGGCGTTCGGTGGTGGCCGGTGGGCGCGGCCACGACAGAGAAAGACGATGTTGAAACAACACGCTGCCATATGCGAACGCCGAGCGTCTGCTCCGAAGCCGGATCGGCTCGCCATTCTCACCACTCCCGCCTGCGCTCCATTCATTATTCAAAAAAGCGCGACACGCATCGATATAATTTCGCAAATATATCGATCGACATTCCATTAAAAACTCATCATTAAATCGGACTGTTTCAATTTCCGATTTTCTGAACAATTTCCATTCCTGGCCGAATATTTTTTTATTTATTTTTCGCCATGCTGGCCGAACCGTGTTTGAAACGGCAAACGTTTGCGCGACACGGTGAAGTGCCATATCCATCGACTTCCAGGAGAAAAGCATGGCCGACTCTCAAACGTCCTCGAATCGCGCCGGCGAGTTTTCGATTCCGCCGAACACCGACTTCCGCGCGATTTTCTTCGCGAATGCCGCCGAGCAGCAGCACATCAAGCTGTTCATCGGCGACAGCAAGGAACCGGCCGCTTATCACAAGCTGACCACGCGCGACGGCCCGCGCGAAGCCACGCTGAACTCGGGCAACGGCAAGCTCCGCTTCGAAGTGACGGTGAACGGCAAGACGTCGGCCACCGATGCGCGCCTCGCGCCGATCAACGGCAAGAAGTCGGACGGCTCGCCGTTCACGGTCAACTTCGGGATCGTCGTGTCGGAAGACGGTCACGACAGCGACTACAACGACGGCATCGTCGTGCTGCAGTGGCCGATCGGCTGACCTGACGCGCGATCGGCGACCGACCGCCGCCAGCTTGCCGCCTGCGGGCCGGCCGGCGGTTCGCCCCCATCGAGCGGACCCGCACGCAGCACCCCAATCGAACACCGCGTTACCACCGGAGACTTCCATGCCGCTTCTTTCGGCTTCGATCAACAGCGCGCCCGTCGTCACGTCCGAGACGTACGTCGACATCCCCGGCCTGCATATCGACATCGCCAGGGCAGAGATTCGCGACGGGAAACTGCAGGTCATCCTCAACGTGCCGACGCCGTACGCGACCGGCAACAACTTCCCGGGCATCTATTTCGCGATTGCGACCGATAAGGGCGTCGTCGCGGACGGTTGCTTCACCTATTCGTCGAAGGTGCCCGAAAGCACCGGGCGCATGCCGTTCACGCTCGTCGCGACGATCGACGTCGGCAGCGGCGTCACGTTCGTGAAAGGCCAGTGGAAGAGCGTGCGCGGCAGCGCGATGCATATCGACTCGTACGCGAGCATTTCCGCGATCGGTGAAACGGCCGCGCAATCGTCGTCGCAAGGCAGCGGAAACCAAGGCGCCGAAACCGGCGGCGGTGCCGGCAACATCGGCGGCGGCGGCGAACGCGACGGCACGTTCAACCTGCCGCCGAACATCAAGTTCGGCGTGACCGCGCTCACCAACGCGGCGAACGACCAGACGATCGACATCTACATCGACGACAACCCGAAACCGGCCGCCACGTTCAAGGGCGCGGGCGTGCAGGACCAGAACCTCGGCACGAAGGTGCTCGACTCCGGCAAGGGACGCGTGCGCGTGATCGTGACGGCGAACGGCAAGCCGTCGCGGATCGGCTCGCGGCAAGTCGATCTCTTCAAGAAGTCGTACTTCGGGATCGTCGGCTCGGAGGACGGCACCGACGACGACTACAACGACGGCATCGTGTTCCTGAACTGGCCGCTGGGCTGAACCCGGCGATGCGCGACGCGGCGTGGTGTGCGCGCCGCTGTCGAACCCGCAATGGCGACGGGGCCATCCACACATTGCGAATCGATTCATTCGAGCAGTCACTTGCAGTCCCACGCTGTGCTCCGTGCGCGACAACGGCGAGATCCGCTCACCGGTCGCGCGATGCGAGACATTCCATTGAGACGAGGAAGACATGTCACAACCGTTTACCCATAACGACCTGTACGCCCTGCTGCAACTCGCCGGCAACGATGCAACCGCCGTGCAATCGAACGGCGACCAGGCCGTGCTCGACCGGATGCGTCAGTTCATGACCGCGCAGCTCGTGGAAAAGCTGCCGCAATACGACGTGTTCGTCGACATCGCGACCATCCCGTACAGCTTCGACGTCGGCAGCTGGCAGAACAAGGTGAAGGCCGACGCGGCCGGGCAGGTGATCGCCTGCACGGTGACGTGGGCCGGCGCACCCGGCGTGCTGCCCGGCGCGGCGGCGAAGTTCGGCGTCGGTGCGGTGGTCAACTACTTCTCGAAGGCGACGCCGCAGCCGGGTACCACGACGACCGGCGGCGGCGAACGCGACGGCCTCTTCAACCTGCCGCCGAACATTGCGTTCGGCGTGACGGCGCTGGTCAATTCGTCCGCGCAGCAGACGATCGAAGTCTTTGTCGACGACAACCCGAAACCGGCCGTGACGTTCCAGGGCGCCGGCACGCAGGACGCGAACCTGAACACGCAGATCGTGAACTCGGGCAAGGGGAAGGTGCGCGTGGTCGTGACCGCGAACGGCAAGCCGTCGAAGATCGGCTCGCGTCAGGTCGACATCTTCAAGAAGACCTATTTCGGGCTGGTCGGGTCGGAAGACGGGACGGACGGCGATTACAACGACGGCATCGCGATCCTGAACTGGCCGCTGGGTTGATGGGCTGACCGTCACCGGGAAGGCAATCGCCGGGCACTGATTCGCCCGGCGATTGCCGTTATTGCCGTCGCTGCACGTCGAGAACGTCGCGCACGCGCATGAGAAGCACCAGATGGACTGCCTCAAACATTACGTGGTCGCGCATGCACCCTGCACGCCGGGCGAACATGTCGACGTCGCGACGTCAGCCGTCGTGCCGTGCGCCGCGCGGCGACATCGCGAGCGGCGACGTCCAGCTGGCCGCGGCCAACTGCGTGCGCGCGGCGTGGGCCACCCGGTTGAACGCGACACGCTGTTCACCCTTCAGTTTCGCCGCCTTGGCCGCCTGCACGAGGTCGATCGGATCGACGAGACGAGCATGTCGCCGGACCTCGAAGTGCAGATGCGGGCCGGTCGCGGTCCCGGTACTGCCGACCGCACCCACCCGTTGACCGCGGGCGACCCGCGCACCGGTTCGCAGCGTCGGCTCGAACGCCGACAAGTGCGCGTAATACGACGCATAGCCACCGTCATGACGGATCACCACATACTTGCCGTAGCCGCGCGGCTCGGTGCCGATGAACGTCACGACGCCGCGCTCGGAGGCACGGACCGCGCGCCCTGTCGGCGCGGCAAGATCGACGCCCGAATGCACGTGGCGCGCGCCGGTCACGGGGTGCACGCGCGCACCAAAGCGCGAACTGGTGCGTGTCGACACGACCGGCATCGCGAACCGGGTGCCCGCGAACGGCATGCCGTCGAGATCGTAATAGGCGCCCGGCACACCCGCGCCGGGGGCAAACCAGACGGCCGCGACGCGCTGGCCGCGAAAGCGGATGTCGAGCGCCGTCACGCGTACGCCGCCCGGCAGTGCCGCATCGTCATCGGATTCGAATGCGACACGGAAGGTGTCGCCGGTCACGCCGTGCAGCCTCGGGTCGATACGACCGGCCAACATGCGGGTAATTTGCGCCGCGACACCGTCAGGCAATTCGGCACGCGCCAGCGACGCACGCAGGCTACCGTCGATCGCACCGGCACGCGTGCCGTTCGTCTGCTCCGCGAGCACGAACGGTTCGGCGGATGCCAGATCGGTACGACGCGATTCGAATGCCGAAGGCGCGCCGATCGCGGGCAGCGGCGATACAAAACCATAATCGAAACGCCCCTTGTAACCGCGCTCGATCGCACCCCGCGCCGCATCGCAGAGGACAACGTACGGCGCACAGGCGCCAGCGCGTACGACGAACATGCCGGGATAGGTGTCCGCATGCACACGCGCCGCCGTCGATTCCGGCGCGATGCCCGGCGCCACCGTCGACGCAAGCAAGCCGCCCCAGAGGGTGCGGGTGGAATTGAAGAAAGGCACGTCGACAAGGTCGGCCGCTTGTGCCGCCACGGGCTTGGACGGTTCGGCATCGGAGGATGCCAGCGCCATCGCGCCCTGTGTGCCGGCAAGCCATGCCGCCGCAACGACACCGCGCAGCAGCGCGCGGCGAATCGGCAAGCGGATGGCGCCGCGTCGCGCGGCTCGACCTTGTTCGCGTGCGAGACGTAAACACAGGTCGAACCGCATCGCGTCGTCACTCGCTATCAATGAAAAGCTGGAAAAGAACCGGATGTCGCGAAGGAAAGAGCGTCGCGATCCGATAGCCTGGAAGCGAGTGTATCGGCGCAATCAACATCGATGAATAGGACTAGTCCGATTTGTTTTTATAAATTCTTCGTACACAATCGAATTCGAAATTTCGCCGCGAAATCGCGCGAGATCCGCCCCCATGCGTTCGCGCGAACCACCACACGCCGTGTACAGTCGAGGGTTGCCCGCGAACGACCGCGTGCCTGCCCGACCGCGGCGGGCGTGCCGCCCGTCGCGCCTTCTGTCCTCAAACCGGAATCCCGTCATGTTTCTCGATCATCTTCATCCGGAACGCTGGACGTTCCTGTGGAACGCGTTATCCACACTGTCGATCAAGCTCTGCGCCGCTGTCGCGCTGCTCGTCGGCGGCTGGTGGCTGTCGAAGCGCATCGGCAACTGGCTGCACCGGGTGCTCGCGAACAAGGAGCGCGTGGACGACACGCTGCGGCCGATTCTCTGCGACGTCGCCGTGTGGGGCGTGCGCATCGTCGCGATCGTCGGCGCGCTGTCGCAACTCGGCATCGAAACCGCGAGCATCGTCGCGGTGCTCGGCGCCGCCGGCCTCGCGATCGGGCTCGCACTGCAGGGCACGATGCAGAACATCGCGGCCGGCATCATGCTGTTGCTGCTGCGGCCGTTCAAGGTGGGCGACTTCATCGACGGCGGTACGGGCGTCGCGGGGACGGTGGACGAGGTCGGGCTCTTCATGACGCGGCTGACGAAGCCGGACGGCATCTGCGAATACGTGCCGAACAGCGCGCTGTGGGGCAGCGCGATCCGCAACTACACGCGCAATCCGACGCGCCGTCTCGATCTCGAAGTGGAAGTGTCCGTACACGACGACATCGATCGTGCGCTCGACGCGCTGCGCGCGCTGGCTGAAGCCGATCCCGACGTGCTGACGGAACCGGCACCGGACGTGATGGTGATGCGCTTCGACGACAGCACGGCGATCGCGAACATGCGCGTGTGGACGCACACCGACACGTTCTGGGCGATGCGCTGGCGCCTCGCGCGCCAGGTGCGCAAGACGCTCGCCGATGCCGACTGCGCGCTGCCGATCCGCACGCGCGAACTGCACATCGTGCACGACGTCGAACGGCTGCCGCAGCAGGTCGACCCGCGCCGCGCCCAGGCGTCGTAAAGCGTCGGGGTACACGATCGCGCGACACCGTGCGATCGAGCGCCCCGCCTGCGTCACATCTTCACGATATCGAGCAGCGCCTTCTTGCCGCTCTTGTACGTGAACACCGAAATCGCGCCGTGCTTCAGGTCGCCCTGCGGCGTGAAGCTCGTTTCGCCGATCACGCCGCGATAGTCGGTCGCCGGCATCGCGGCCAGCACCTTCGCCGGGTCCGTCGCGTTCGCGCGCTTCATCGCGTCGACGATGATGTACACCGCGTCGTACGAGAACGGCGCATACACCTGCATCGGCTGGTGATAGCGCGCCTCGTAGCGCTTCACGAACGCCGCGCCGCCCGGCATCTTCTCGAGCGCGATGCCGGCTTCCGAGCACACGACGTTGTCCGATGCCGGGCCCGCGAGCTTCGGCAGGTCGGTCGAGCACACGCCGTCGCCGGCGAGGATCTTCGCGCGCATGCCGAGCTGGCGCGCCTGCTTCGCGAGCGGGCCGCCCGTCGCGTCCATCCCGCCGTACATGATCGCGTCGGGGTTCTCGCCCTTGATCTTCGTGAGGATCGCGCGGAAGTCGATCGCCTTGTCGTTGGTCGCGTCGCGCGAGACGATCTTCATCCCGGCCGATTTCGCCGCCTTTTCGAACTCGGTCGCGAGACCCTGCCCGTACGCGGTCGAATCGTCGACCACGGCCACCGTCCGGATGCCCATCTGCTTCGCCGCGTACATCGCCAGCGCGGGCCCTTGCTGCGCATCGGTCGCGACCACGCGATAGGTCGTCTTGAAGCCCTGCTGCGTGTACGTCGGGTTGGTCGCGGCCTGCGAGATCTGCACGACGCCGCCGTCGCGATAGACGCGCGACGCCGGAATCGACGTGCCCGAGTTGTGATGGCCGACGACGCCGACCACCTTGTCGTCGACGAGCCGCTGCGCGACCTGCGTCGCGGTGCGCGGGTCGCCCGCGTCGTCCTGTGCGTCGAGCTGCAGCGTGACCTTCTTGCCGCCGATCACGAGCCCCTTCGCGTTGATCTCCTCGACCGCGAGCCGCGCGCCGTTCTCGCTGTCCTTGCCGAGGTGCGCGATCGCGCCGGTCAGCGGCGCGACGTGCCCGATGCGCACGACCTCGTCCGCGTGCGCCGGCAGCGCGAATAGTGCGCACGCCAGCGCGGCCGCGGCCGCGCATGCCGTCTGCTTCTGATGTCGATTCATGTTCGTCTCCTTCCTTGTCGCTCTTGGTTCGTGATCAGGACCGTCGTTGATTGCAGGCAAAGCGATGCGGTCACGCGCGCCCTTCGAAGCCGAGCAGCACGTTCACCGCGTTGATACCGATTTCCTCGACCATGTAGCCGCCTTCCATCACGAACAGCGTCGGCAGGTTCAGGCGCGCGAGCGCTGCGCCGATCCGCAGGTAGTCGGGCGAGCGCAGCTTGAAATGGCTGATCGGGTCGTGCTCGAACGTGTCGACGCCGAGCGACACGACGAGCAGGTCGGGCGCGTGCTTCGCGATCGCGGCCGTGGCCTGGCCGAGCGCCGCCGAGTAGGTGTCCCACTGCGTCCCCTTCGGCAGCGGCAGGTTCACGTTGAAGCCGTCGCCCGCGCCCGTGCCGCGCTCGTCCGCGTAGCCGGAGAAGTACGGATACGAGACCGCCGGCTCGCCGTGCAGCGACGCGAACAGCACGTCCGAACGGTCGTAGAAGATGTCCTGCGTGCCGTTGCCGTGGTGGAAGTCGACGTCGAGCACCGCGACGCGCGCGGCACCGCTCGCGATGCCGTGCTGCGCGGCGATCGCCGCGTTGTTCAGGTAGCAGTAGCCGCCCATGTACTCGCGACCCGCGTGGTGGCCGGGCGGGCGGCACAGCGCGAACGCCGCGCGCGCGCCGCCGTTCGACAGCAGGTCGGCGCCGGTGAGCGCCGAGTTCGCGCTCGCACTCACTGCGTCCCACGTGCCGGCGTTGATCGGCGCACCGGCGTCCATCGCGAAGAAGCCGAGCTTGCCGTCGATGAAGTCGGGCAGCGTCGCCGCCGACGGCATCGCGCGCACCGGCCACACGAGCGGCAGCGCCTGGCAGGTACGGCCGGTCGCGGTCCATTCGTCCCATGCGCCGGCGAGGAAATCGACATAGCGCGCGCTGTGCGCGCCGGCATAGCTCGCGCGGTCGAACGCGCGCGGCGCGATCACGTCGCCGAGGCCGGCCGCGCGGACCTGCGCGAGCACCGTTTCGGCGCGAAGGGGGTTCTCGAACGAATCGGTGATCGCGCCGTCCTTCAGTTCGACGCCGCGATGCAGATGGTGATCGCTGCTGTAGACCGTGAGCATGGTTGACCGTTGCAGTGAAGGCTGTGAGGGGTGGCAACAGTCTATTGAGGCCGGCCGGCAATAACTTTGCTTTTCACCTCTTCGTTTCGTACAATTTTGAGAAAACCGTCTACGGAGACCCGGGAATGAGCAAAAATCGCGCTTCGGTGGAACTGGACGGCGTCGATCGCGCGATGCTCCGCCTGCTGCAGGAAGATGGCGCGCTGTCCAACGCGACGCTCGGCGAACGGCTGTCGCTGAGCGTCACGCCGTGCTGGCGGCGGCGCAAGCGGCTCGAGGACGAAGGCGTGATCACCGGCTACCAGGCGAACCTCGACCGCCGCGCGCTCGGAATGAACGTGTTCGCGTTCGTGCAGGTCACGTTCAACATGCACTCGGACCAGGATTCGGATCACTTCGAGGATGTGATGCGGCGCCACGACGAAGTGACGTCGTGCCACAAGATCACCGGCGCGGCCGACTACATCCTGCAGGTCGTCGCTACTGATCTCGATGCGTATGCGGAATTCGTCGAACGCGTGCTGCGCAAGCAGGCCGGCGTGTCGTCGATCCAGTCGAGCCTCGCGCTGCGCGAGGTCAAGTTCTCGTCGCGCGTGCCGGTGCCGGATGCGTGATCGTTCATGCGCCCACGCACGGGCACCCTCTGTCGACCTTCATCCCATGGAGCGCTACCGTATGAAACATTTCATGCCTTCCGCGTCGCTTGCCGCCGCGATCGCCTTCGCATTTGCATTGGGCGCGTGCGCGACGCAGCCGCCTACCCCGCTCCCGCCGAATGTCGCCGGGCAGGACACGCAGGGCGCACAGACCGCCCAGGCCGCCCCGCCGATGGTCGGCGGCGATCGCGACGCGCACGGCTGCATCGGCTCGGCGGGTTATTCCTGGTGCGAAACGACCCGACAATGCGAGCGTCCGTGGGAACTCGCGAAGGCGCGTGGCTTCGCGAATTCGGCGCAGGGGTACGAGCAATTCTGCCGGAGCGGCGAAGCGAAGTGATGTGATGTGACCGGTTCGCGGTGCAACGCCGCGACTCGATGAAGTGCAAGCGCGACGGGCGACATGCCCGTCGCGCGCGTTTCGCCCCGCTGATCCCCGCCGTTTTTCCCGTTCCGCGCACCGTCGTTCCGGAAACCCGGACACACAAAAAACCCCACGAAAACAAGGATATTCCGCGCGTGCGACACGGCAATCGAGTTCGGTTATATTACGCGCCCCTTGCCATCCCGCCCCCGCGGAACGCATTGCGCGCGACCGCTTTCGACGCGGTCCGAAGCGCCGTCCGGCGAGGCCTGCGACAAGGGCCTGCGCGCCCGTCGCACGACCGTGAAGCCCGCGATTGCATGCGTGCATGAAGCCGATCCGAAGGTGTCCTTCGCAACGGCTTCGCGTGCGCAAATGCAACGGTGAACGCGGTCGGTCCGGAATTCCGGATTCGCGGTCCGGATCTCCGGATGCGCGAGCCGGATGCGATTCCGCATCGGCCGGGCGGCATGGCAAACCGATGCATCCAAGTTGAAAAAGGGATCTGCTGTGATCAAAACGTTACGGGTAATACTGTCGGCGCTCGCGCTGTGCGTCGCCGCGTCGTCCGCGCACGCCGCCGATACGAAGAAGGTCGACGTCCTGCTGGTGGGCGGCGGCATCATGAGCTCGACGCTCGGCGTGTGGCTGCACGAGCTTCAGCCTGACTGGTCGATGACGATGGTCGAGCGCCTCGACGGCGTCGCGCTGGAAAGCTCGAACGGCTGGAACAACGCGGGCACCGGCCACTCGGCGCTCGCGGAGCTGAACTACACGCCGGAGAAGGCGGACGGCAAGATCGACATCTCGAAGGCGATCGAGATCAACGAGTCGTTCCAGATCTCGCGCCAGTTCTGGGCCTGGCAGGTCAGGCAGGGCGTGCTGAAGAACCCGCATTCGTTCATCAACTCGACGCCGCACATGAGCTTCGTGTGGGGCGACGACAACGTCCGCTTCCTGAAGAAGCGCTACGACGCGCTGCAGGCGAGCCCGCTGTTCCGCGGGATGCAGTATTCGGAAGACTACGACCAGATCAAGCAGTGGGTGCCGCTGATGATGGAAGGCCGCGACCGCTCGCAGAAGGTCGCCGCCACCTGGACGCCGATCGGCACCGACGTGAACTTCGGCGAGATCACGCGCCAGTTCGTCGGCTACCTGAAGACGCAGCCGAACTTCACGCTGTCGCTGTCGAGCGAAGTGCGCGAGATCTCGCGCAACGCGGACGGCACGTGGCACGTGTCATGGGTAAAGCTGCATTCGGATGAACCGCCGCAGGCCGTCGACGCGAAGTTCGTGTTCATCGGCGCGGGCGGCGGTGCGCTGCACCTGCTGCAGGCGTCGGGCATCCCCGAGGCGAAGGACTACGGCGCGTTCCCGGTCGGCGGCTCGTTCCTCGTGACCGACAACCCCGAGGTCGTGAAGCGTCACCTCGCGAAGGCATACGGCAAGGCGTCGGTCGGCTCGCCGCCGATGTCGGTGCCGCACCTCGACACGCGGATCATCGACGGCAAGAAGATCATCCTGTTCGGGCCGTTCGCGACGTTCTCGACCAAGTTCCTGAAGAACGGCTCGTACTTCGACCTCGCGAAGAGCACCAACCTGCACAACGTCGCGCCGATGATGCGCGTGGGCGTCGACGAATTCCCGCTGGTCGAGTACCTCGCCGGCCAGCTGATGCTGACCGACGACGACCGTTTCAACGCGCTGAAGGCATATTTCCCGGACGCGAAGAAGGAAGACTGGCGCCTGTGGCAGGCCGGCCAGCGCGTGCAGATCATCAAGCGCGATCCGAAGAAGGGCGGCGTGCTGAAGCTCGGCACCGAGATCGTCAGCGCGCAGGACGGCAGCATCGCGGGCCTGCTCGGCGCATCGCCGGGCGCGTCGACGGCCGCGCCGATCATGCTGAACCTGATGCAGAAGGTGTTCAAGGACAAGGTCGCGACGCCCGAATGGCAGCAGAAGATCCGCCAGATCGTGCCGAGCTACGGCACGAAGCTGAACGACAGCCCGGCGAAGGTCGTCGAGGAATGGACCTATACGAGCGACGTGCTGCAACTCTCGCCGCCGCCGAAGATCGACCTGACGGCGCCGTCGCAGGCGACGGGCACGGCCCCGGCGCGCCCCGCGAAGGCAGCGGCCGACATGGCGCTGTAACGCGTCCGGCCCCGTTTTACCGCCTCGCACGGCCGCCCTCCGGGGCGGCCGTTTTTGATGGCGGAGGCGGACGGTACGGCGTGCTTCGACTGGTGGCGGCATGGACGGCTGCTACACCGCCGGTCGCATCGATGCCGATCGCCCGCTGACGGTCTTCCGCTAGCGGGCGTCCTCTACCAGCCGTCCGCCGCCAGCCGTCCCGTGGCCGCTCGCTCCGCAGCCGATCGCCCCGGCCGCTCGACCGCTACGGGTTGTCCGCGGTCGGCCGTCTGCTACCGGTCGCCCCCAGCCCGCCCCCCGCATCCGCTAGAATTGCGGGCACGCGCGACGCCGTCGCCACCCGCTCCACCATCCGCATCGACGCGGTCCACACGACCGCCGGTGCGGCCCGCGCCCGAGCCGCGCGAGCGCCGCACGCCGTTGCCGCGCCCGCCGGGCGCGCCATCAACCGAATTCAGCTGGAGAAAGACCGTGTTTACCTGCCGAAACCAGAGCTGCGGCACGCAGTGGGAGACGTCCGACGTCGTCATCAAGGACGAAGGCCAGGGGCTGCTGTTCCGCTGCCCGCTGTGCGGCGCGCGCAACTATCTCGAACGCTTCGAAGACGACGAAGGCACGGTCGTCTACGAACAGATGGAAGGCCGTCCCTACCTCGGAGACCTCTCTTGACCCAACCGACCGCCACGCCCTTCAGCGCGCTGTCGCTGACGCCCGCCGCGCTCGCGAACCTCGCGCAGCTCGGCTATGTCGACATGACGCCGATCCAGGCCGCGAGCCTGCCGATCGCGCTGGCCGGCCACGACCTGATCGCGCAGGCGAAGACGGGCAGCGGCAAGACCGCCGCATTCTCGCTCGCGCTGCTGTCGCGCCTCGACGCGCGCAGCTTCGACGTGCAGGCGATGATCCTGTGCCCGACGCGCGAGCTCGCCGACCAGGTCGCGCAGGAAGTGCGCCGTCTCGCGCGCGCCGAGGAAAACGTTAAGGTGCTGACGCTGTGCGGCGGCACGCCGATGCGCCCGCAGGCGCAGAGCCTCGAGCACGGCGCGCATATCGTCGTCGGCACGCCGGGCCGCATCATGGATCACCTCGACCGCGGCAACCTGAAGCTCGACGCGCTGAACACGCTCGTGCTCGACGAAGCCGACCGGATGCTCGACATGGGCTTCTTCGACGACATCGCGAAGGTCGCGCGGATGTGCCCGACGACGCGCCAGACGCTGCTGTTCTCGGCGACCTACCCGGACGGCATCGCGAAGCTGAGCCAGCAGTTCCTGCGCAACCCGAAGGAAGTGAAGCTCGAGGAGCGCCACGACAACAGCAAGATCCGCCAGCGCTTCTACGAAGTGACGGAAACCGAGCGGCTGCACGCGGTCGGCCAGTTGCTGAACCACTACCGGCCGGTGAGCACGATCGCGTTCTGCAACACCAAGCAGCAATGCCGCGACCTGCTCGACGTGCTGCATGCGCAGGGCTTCCACGCGCTCGCGCTGCACGGCGAGCTCGAACAGCGCGAGCGCGACCAGGTGCTGATCCAGTTCGCGAACCGCAGCTGCTCGGTGCTGGTCGCGACCGACGTCGCCGCGCGCGGGCTCGACATCGCGCAGCTCGAGGCGGTGATCAACGTCGACGTGACGCCCGACCCCGAAGTGCACGTGCACCGCATCGGCCGCACCGGCCGCGCGGACCAGGAAGGCTGGGCGCTGAGCCTCGCGAGCATGGACGAGATGGGCCGCGTCGGCGCGATCGAGCAGGCGCAGAAGCGCGACGTCGAATGGCATCCGCTCGCGGAGCTGAAGCCGGCCGGCAACGACACGCTGCTGCCGCCGATGGAAACGCTGCAGATCCTCGGCGGGCGCAAGGACAAGATCCGCCCGGGCGACGTGCTCGGCGCGCTGACCGGCGATGCAGGGTTCGACGGCAAGCAGATCGGCAAGATCAACGTGACCGAGTTCTCGACCTATGTCGCGATCGAGCGCGGCGTCGCGCACGACGCGCTGCGCAAGCTCAATGCGGGGAAGATCAAGGGCAAGCGGGTCAAGGTCCGGTTGATGGACGAAGAGTGATCGCGAGCGGTGCGGCGGCTGTCCCGGCCGCCGCACCGCCTCACGCCAGCCCGGGATACCCCTGCGCGGCAGCATCCCGCGCGAAGCGGGCAATCGTGTCGTATGCGTCCGGCGGCAGGCGCTCGAAGCCCTTCAGCCGCAGTACGTTCGCCCGTTCCGGATCGAGCGCGACCGCGTGATCGAGCGCGTCCCGCAGCGCCTCCACCCGCGTTCCTTCCAGCGCCTTCGACGCAATCAACGGCAATCCCGGTGCCGATGCCGTCATGCCGATGATCCGGATCCCGTTCAACAACCCGGGCAGCGCATCGCGCACATACGCGAAGGTCACGCAATCGATCGCCGCGCAATCGGCGTCGCCTGCCGCCAGCGCGCGCAGCACGTTCAGGTGCGAGCCGAACGACACGACCGACCCGAAGAAACGTCCGTCATGCGCATACGGCGCGACCGCATGCCGGAACGCGTTCATCCCGCTGTGCGAATCCGCGCCGTTGTATCCGGCCCGCAATCCGCGACAGGCAGCCAGCGTCGTCGCGCCGCCCGCATGCACGCGCGCCGACACGACCAGCACGCTGCCGTAGCGCGCGCCGTCGCAGCCGGGTGCATCGAAGGCCGGTGTCGCGACCAGATGCACGGCATCGCGCAATCCCAGCATCCGGTACGGATAACCGCACGTCTGCGACAGCAGCAGGTCGTTGCGGCGCCACAGCGTGTGCAGATCCCCGAACGGCTCGTCGAGCAGCGCGACACCGGCAGGCCCGCCGGCGCGCGCGAACGCATCAAGCGCATCACGCAGCAACGCGCGCCACAGTGCGGCGTGGCGCGGCGTCACGTTGTACATCGGCAGTCCGGCGATCCATTGGCTCATGCGGGCATTCTACGCATCGGCGGCGTACGGCTCCCGGTCAAGGCTACCCATGCTTATCGGCCGGGCAGCGATAAGCAAATGCGAATTGCTTGGTTGGCCTGACTACGCGGCCCGGTTAGCGTTTCAATGTCGCGATGCCGTCGCATGCCGCTTCAGCGGCTGACCGCGCGTCGCGGCGCATGTCGGCCAATTCCATCGTGCCCCGTACGGGCGCGATCGTCCGCTACCCGTATCACCCGCTTCGTCCCGCCCCAGCACCATGGCCGAATACTTCGACGTCGACCACGCGCGCGCGATCGCCGCGCTCGACGCCCGCTTCACTGCCCGCACCGAGTGGCCGACCTGGCTGCTGATCGTCGCGATCTACGGCGGCTGGCTCGCCGTGCTGCTGCTCGTGCGTGCCGAGCGCCTGTCGCTCGCGGCCGCGACGCCGCCGCTGATCCTGCTCGGTGCGTGGCACATGTCGCTGCAGCACGAACTGCTGCACGGCCATCCGACGCGTTCCGCGTTCGTGAACCGGCTGCTCGGCTATCCGCCGCTGACGATCTGGTATCCGTACACGCTCTATCGCGACACGCACCTCGACCATCACCGCGACGAGGACCTGACCGTGCCGGGCATCGATCCGGAAACGAACTACGTGTCGCGCGAGCAGTGGGCGCGGCTGCCGCGCTGGCGTCGCGCGCTGACGGTTGCGCGCACCACCTTCTCCGGACGTCTCGTGTTCGGGCCGCCGACCAGTATCGCCGCGATGTTCGCCGACGCGTTCGCCGTGTTCCGGCGCGGCGACTTCCGCCATCTGCGGATGTGGGTCACGCACGCCGCCTGCGTGGTCGCGCTGCTCGCCTGGCTGCAGCGGGCGATCGGCGTGCCGTGGTGGTACTACGTGCTCGCGGTCACGTGGCCGGCGCTGTCGCTCGCGATGATCCGTTCGCTGTTCGAGCATCGCGCCGCACGGCATCCGAAGGCGCGCATCGCGATCAACGAGGCCGGCTTCGCGATGCGGCTGCTGTACCTGAACAACAACTATCACCTCGTGCATCACGACCTGCCGAAGCTGCCGTGGTACGACCTGCCGCGCGCGTACCGGATGCGGCGCGACGCATATGCGGAGAAATGCGGCGGCTTCGTGATCCGCGGCGGGTATCGCGAACTGCTGGCGCGCCATGCGTGGACGCCGACCGACACGCCCGTGCATCCGTTCGACGAGGGCACGGCGTCGATATCGACGGGCAGCGGCGCGAAGGTCGCCGCGGTCGACGGGTATCTCCAGATCAGTACGTAACGCTCGAACCCGCCGCGCTTCGCCGTGAAGCCGCCCGGCGCGGCAACGCACGCGCGAGGCCGCGCAGCCACCCCGGGGGCGCGAATCCCTTACGAAAAGCCGACAACACCGGCCGCCATCGGCGAATTGCCAATTCCGACGGCAATGGCCAGAATGACGGCTCGTCCGGGGCTTCCAACAATCATTCGCCCCGGCTCAGCCTCCCGGCCCCGCGCCGTACTCCCCTACGACAATGCAACCGAACACCTCGCCCGGCGCGATCCGCTCGATCGGCAACGACTGGTCCGTCTCCGCGGTCACCGCGGGCTTTCTCGCGGTGCTGATTTCCTACGCGGGCCCGCTCGCGATCTTCTTCCAGGCGTCGCAGGCCGCGCATGCGTCCAACGAGATGGTGGCTTCGTGGGTCTGGGCGATCTCGATCGGCGCGGGCGTGTCGGGGCTGTTCGCGAGCTGGAAACTGAAGGTACCGATCGTGACCGCATGGTCGGCGCCCGGTACCGCGCTGCTGGTCGGCCTGTTTCCGCAACTGACGCTGAACCAGGCCGTCGGCGCGTACATCACGGCCGCGCTGATCATCCTCGTGATCGGCATCACCGGCTATTTCGACCGGCTCGTGCGCCACATTCCGCGCGGCATCGCGTGCGGGATGATGGCCGGCATCCTGCTGCCGTTCGGCATGCACGCGTTCTCCGCCGCGACCGCGCAGCCGGTGCTCGGGTTCGGGATGATCGCGGCGTACGTGATCTTCAAGCGCCTGCTGCCGCGCTACAGCATCGTGCTCGTGCTGCTGACGGGCGCCGCGCTCGCCACGCTGCTCGGCATGGCGCATCTCGGCAACGTGTCGCCGAGCATCGCGCGGCCGATCTTCATCGCGCCCGAATGGACGCTCGGCACGACGCTCAGCCTCGCGCTGCCGCTCGTGGTCGTGAGCCTCACCGGCCAGTTCCTGCCGGGCATGACGATCCTGCGCGTATCGGGCTATCACACGCCCGCGCGGCCGATCATCGCCGCGACCAGCGTGATGTCGCTCGTCGTCGCATGCTTCGGCGGGATCACGATCGTCGTCGCGGCGATCACCGCGGCGCTGTGCACCGGCAAGGATTCGCATGAGGATCCGGACCGGCGCTACATCGCGGGCATCGCGAACGGCGTGATCTATCTGGTCGGCGGGCTCTTCGCCGGGACGATCGTCACGCTGTTCTTCGCGCTGCCGAAAGCCTTCGTCGCGATCCTCGCGGGGCTCGCGCTGATCGGTGCGATCGGCGCGAACGTGCACGGGATCTTCGAGGACGAGGATCATCGCGAAGCGTCGGTGATCACCTTCCTCGCGACCGCATCGGGGATGACGTGGCTCGGGCTCGGGTCCGCGTTCTGGGGGATCGTGATCGGGTCGGTGGCGTATGCGGTGTTGAGCAGGGTGCGGGGGCGTCGGGACGTTTGAGCAGGCTCACCATGCCCGCGGCGACAGCACTTCCGTCGTATCGGCGAATCGCAACGCACCCTGACCCGTCGTTCAGTTCGATACGTTCACTTCGCACGGCGATTCCTTGACCTGCCCGGTGCCGTGCCGTTGTCGGCGAGCGGATCGGCGTCGCTCTGTCCGGTCGCCGAGACATTTTGCATCGCCCCCCTGCCGCCGCGAGAATCAGTGCGAGGAACTCGCGCGAGGCCAGAAACGACAGGAACTGGAACTTCTTCATGCGTTATTCCGGAAACGGATCTGGCTTATCGCGCGACGACGATCTCGACACGCCGGTTCTGCGCTCGGCCCTGCACGGTTCGGTTGTCGCCGACAGGATCGGCATCGCCCTTGCCTGCGGCTTCGAGACGATTCGCCGGCACACCCTCGGCTTGCAGCATCTGCATGACCTGAATCGCCCGCTCTTCCGACAGCACCTGATTCGACGCGAAATGACGGCTGCGGATCGGCACGCTATCGGTATAACCAAGAACGGCTACCTTGCCGGGCACCTTGGAAATTTCGCCGGCGATCTTTGAAATCAGCGGGTTCATCGATGGCTGGACCGACGCGCCGCCAGGCTTGAACATCGCATCACCGCGGAATGTCACGGCGCTGCGGTGGGCATCTTCGTCGACGCTAACGGTGCCGGCGGCGATTTCATCCTTGAGCAACTGCCTGAGGTTCAATTGCGGTGGTGCGGGTGGCGGTGTCATGGCGCCGATCGTGGCAATCTGCTTCTGCACTTCCGTGGCACGGTTCATCAACTCGTACTTGAACCAGCCGAACAGGCCGAGAAGGATCACGGACAGGACGGTTACGGTGATCCACACAGGGAAATCGTAGAACGACAGGTGCTTGCCTTTTGCGGTCGATTGCCAGTGCGGAGACAAGGCCATCGGCACGGGTTCGCGTTGCGATGTGATGACGTTGTAGAGCCGCTGGCGGATCGCGTCGTGTTTGCGCTTGCCGTCGGTTACGCCTCGGTAGCGGCCTTCGAATCCGAGACTGAGAATTCGGTAAATCACTTGCAGCAAGTCCCGATGCTCGTGGGGGGCCTCCAGCAACCGGCCGATCAGCAAATAGACCTTGTCGCCGCCCTTGAGATCTCCGTGGAAAGTGGTCGCAAGCCCCCCTTGGATCCACTCGATCGCAGATGAGCCCTCCTTGCCCCATGCGGTTCGCGTTGCGGCTTCGTCCAGTGCCGTGCACAGGCAGTAGCTTGCGCCGATCATGTGATCGCGACGAATGCTTGCCTGCTCGCACAACCTCTCGAATACGCGCATCTCCTGTTCCAGCAACGACTTTAACCGGGCAATGGCCTGGTTCGACTTCAACTTATCGGGCATGTCTGCCTGGGCGCGGAGCAAAACACGGGATGCCTCCAACAACGGATTCCGTGCCTCACGAACCCCAGCCAACCGCTGGTCAAACGGCTCCGACGGGGGGTGTTCTGGAACCGCCTTTGCGAAAGTATGTCCATCGCTGAAAGCAGCCGGGACGCTGGCCGATGATCCACCTTTTTCTTCAGCGGCAGACTGTTCCTTAGCCGCATCCGCTGGAAAATTCATTGTCGCCATGGGTTAGCCTCCAGCGTCCGCCGCGACACTGCCGATTAGCGTACAACCGCATTCCGTGCGATTACCGTGCATCGCCACGCGTCGGTTGCCGATGGTGAACGTCGGATGTGCTTCGACGATCCGGTTGACCCCGTGCGGACGACCGTCCGGATATTTTTCCGGGCAATCGACCAAGTCATCCAGCCGGGCGATCTGCCGGCCGCCGATGGTATGCGTTTCCGAGCCGCTGATGACTCGGCCCCCGTGCGAGGTCGTATCGCCGACCACGATGATTTTCAGCGCCATGTTGATTTTCCGAGTCAATGACGTGTCAAGATTGCGCGCGCAATCCAGCTTCACTCCCGCGCTTGAGTTCGCGCCATACCCATCCGGGTATCTGATCCACCATCGCGTCGAATCCCTCGCCCGTTCGACGACGCGCCGTCAGTGCGTCGCGAATGTACCGGTGCCGATCAAAACCTGCTCCGTAGCGGTACGAGTAGTTGCAATAGGCCAACCGGTCTCCGGGTTCGGTGAATCCCCATTCCAGCGCCCGTCGGTACCGGGGCTCGAATTCGGTGAAGCGGCTCCTGTAAGGCAGGCTTTCATCGATGTGTCCCAGATCGATCAGCGATGCGATGAGTTCATCTGGCTCGGTATGCGCCATCAGCTTATCAATATCCCTCTGGTCAAGCTCGATCATCACGGATCGGGAAATTCGCCCCACGTCGAGCGAATCATTCTCGACCGTCTGCCACTGCGCGTGACGCCCGCGATATTTGATCCGCTCGATCGGTGCCAGGAACACATCGGTGATCTGTTTACCCCACATATCGAGCACCGCACCCGTATTGCGAGGATCGAAGAATCGGACCATCGCGGTCATGCCGTCTCCGATCCCTGCGAACAGGAACGCGCGAAAATGCGCGGCTAGCTCCTGCAAACCGACACGGCTCCAGACAAGCGTGAGACACGGCGAGTGAAGGTCGATTCGATCCAGCTCGCTCACCCACGTTGCGGCCGGATCATCAATGCAGGTGAGAAATAGGGAAGCCGGCCCGAGTTGCTCTTCAGGAAGCCCCTCAAAGAGCGAAACGAACTGCGTGCCGGACTGCTCGAGCAAGGGCAAGATCCTTGCCGGGTTGACGGCGCCGTCGACCAGACCGAATGATTGCGCGCGTTGTTGCATATGGATGAATCCGTCCCCTGCCTCTATGCCCATGCGGCCTTGCTGATGTTCCCGGCAACCAGCGGTTCGGATTCGGAAGTCAGCCCCATATAAGCGATCCGCTTTTTGCCGCCCTCGAAGATCACGCGGGGCCAGCCATAACCACCCGGCGCGTATTCGTGAAACCAGGGCACGCGGAACCAGATGCGGCTGTCGTGGACATAGTCGTCGAGCAGATGGATGCTCGCCTTCTGGAGCCGGTTGGCTGCTTCCATCGACGCATGCTTTTTCAGAAAGTCGACGACGCCGCGCGCGGGCGCCGCCACGATGTCATTCGACGGGTTGAATACGCTGAAAATCGTGCTCCATGTCGATGCAAGCAGAATTCCGCTCTCGGCAAGCCTGACCTCGGGGGTATCACTGCCGGGCTGCTCGTGCTTCACCGAAAGTGTCGTCGTCGTACCCGTGTCCGGGTATTGTCGGAGTGCCGAGTCCATGCGTACGGTCACGGTTACCCTCCACTTCGATTCGCGATCCTCAGGATGCAAGTAGCCCAGCAGCAGGCGCATCTCCTCGGCGCCCTGGCGCAAATCGGTCTGCTCGTTGGTCGTGACATCCCATACCCCTTCGCCCGGACGCGCCGGAGCAGCATCCTCGGTGCCCGGGTGAGCCACCTCGCCACACATTGCCTCTGTGCGACGGTCGATCTCGAGATTCGTCGCCTTGATCTGCGCGTCCAACTCGATGATCCTGGGCATGTTGGCCGGATAGCGGTGGTTACCCGTTTCTTGGGACTTCTGCGCCTCCAACCGCGCACGCTTAGCCTTCAGCGTCTTCAGTTGCGGATCCGTCTTCTTTGCTTTCTCTAGTGCCTCGTCGACTTTGTAGGGGGTCATGCCGTCTTCCCTCGCCTTGAGGAAGAACTCCTGACTGGCCACGTATTCGGGTGTGTCCGGCTGCGCACGTAGCGTCCGCCATGCCAGCAGCTCGACCATGCCATGCTTGATCGCGTCCTCCATGCGCCCGATCGGCCCGGCGGTTTTTAGCCAGGCGTTGAACGCGGCGATCGTCTCGGGGAACAACGCGAAATCGGCCCTTCTTAACGGACTGTCGAGAATCTCGCCGCTTTTCATCATCGGCACGCCATATTTCAGCGTGTGGATGTACATGTCGTGCAGTGCGATCTGGCTGAGCTTGCCGCCGTCGCCCTTGTCGGGATCACGGCCCTTGCCCTGTTCGTTCGGCGCATAGCCACCGCCGACATCCGAATGCACACCGGGATAGGCAATTTCGTGGCGAATACCGAGTGGATAGGCTCCCCCTACCTCGCGTATTGAATCAACCGGGAAACTCATGCGCTGCTCGTGAATCGAGAACGCATGAACGCAGTAGCGGACCGAATCGGGAATGCGCATCGCGCCGTTGTTGGCAAAGGCGAAGTGTCCGTCGAACGACCCGATGTCGACGGTCGCGCGGGTCGAGTCAGGCGGGCCCACGGATGCGACGGTATCGAACAATCCCAGGAAATTCACCTGATACGGCAGCGCGTACTTACCGGCGAACTTGACGAGATTGCCCCCGGGTGCCCAACTGTTGACCAGCTTGTGGACGAATGCACGCGCGCCGGCAGCCCCACGGGAAAAGCCAATCACGTTAATCCAGATCTTTCTGATCGTCCCGGGGGGATGCTGGGCATCCACCGCGAGCTTGTGGGTCACGCCCAGTGTCTGGATCGGTTCGTCGAACCCGCTCATGTCGCCGTTTGCGGCCGCATCGCATAACGTATTTGCTTTGTCGCGGGAGATCAAAGGCAAGGTCTTGTCTGGCGCAATCGCATAGTAGACCGCATTCAGCACACGGACATAGCCCAAGACGCAGCGCGCGTTGAAGCCCTCAGCCATCGCCTTACCCATCTTCAGGTACGTTTCCTCACCGATCTCGGGTAGCGGCGTGCCGACGCCGGGAATGTAAAAGGCGAATATGCCATCCTCGTTCTTATCCAACGCCGCATTGAACAGCCGTGCGACATTGGTATGGCTACGACTGAGCGAGTCGCGCAGCGGGTTATCCGCCGCGTCATTGTTGTTCGTGCCGTCGAAGAACAGGCTGATCTGCAGCGTTTGCTGACACGACCGCGTTTCGTCATGCATCCGCAGAGCGCCCAGCTCATACGCGTCTTCGCTTTGCGAAAGCGGCAACCGGCCACCGTCCGGCATTGCTTCAGGCCATCGAATCGTCACCGCATTCCTCCCTTGTCAATCGTGAGCCGGCGGATAGCGCCTGTTCCATTCTTCATCGATCAGGCCCTGCGCGATGTACGGATCGTTGTCGGCTGGACGGTTGTTCGGGTTGTTTCCACCATCGCGATTGCCATCAGTCAACATGACGCGCACCCGATCTCCCGGTAAAAAGATCGCCCACGCATCACCGGTATTGCCACTGGTGTACGGCGCAATCTGCACGTTCTCCGCTTTGTACCAATAACCCCATTTCTTTCCGTCCGGTCTCTTCTTTTCCACCAGCCAGCGCACCGTCAGTCTCAGATCCGCTTGCCACTCGGTGGGCAGGCTCGTGCAACAGACTGCCTTGCCTCCTCCTGATGGCTTACCGTTTGGCTGGATCGGCATCACGTTCGGCCCGCCGCCCCGAATCCCGCTGCCCGTTGGCCCCGTCATCGCGAACGAGTGGATGTACCAGGGCGTGTAGTTCAGCGCCTTGGTATCCCCCGACAGCAGTGGCACCCGTTTCGGTACCTCGACTGCCACCTCCGGCCCTGCCGGTTGGCCACCGGCACACGCGCCCAACGACAAACACAGCCCCGCCAGCAAGCCGGTTCCCACCCCACGCCATCGAATCGTCACTGACTTTCCCTCCTCAATCGTGAGCCGGCGGATAACGCCGGTTCCACTCTTCGTCGATCACGCCCTGCGCGATATACGGATCGTTGTCGGCTGGACGGTTGTTCGGATTGTTCCCGCCCTCCCGATTGCCGTCGGTGATCATCACGCGCACCCGGTCTCCCGGCAGAAAGATGCCCCATGCATGATTGGCATTGGCACCGTCGTACGGCGCAATCCTCACATTCTCTGCCTTGTACCAGTAGCCCCATTTCTTTCCGTCCGGTCTCTTCTTCGTCACCAGCCAGCGCACCGTCAACGTCAGGTCTGCTTGCCATTCGAGCGGATAGCGCATACAGCACATTCCTCCCCCTTCTGACGGACGGCCATTCGCCTTGATCGGTAGCACGTTCGAACCGCCGCCACCAATCCCGCTCCCGGACGGCCCGACCATCGAAAACGTGTGGATGTACCACGGCGAATAGTTCTGCGCGAAAACATCCATGCCGCCACCCACCTTCACCGGGCGAGACACGTCTTCGGCAACAGTTACATTCGGTTGCCCGCCCGCGCACGCCATCAGCGACAAACACAGCGCCGCCAGCAAGCCGGTTCCCACCCCACGCAATCGAATCGTCACTTCGTGCTCCCTTCTCAATCGTGAGCCGGCGGATAACGCCGGTTCCATTCGTCGTCGATCACGCCCTGCGCGATGTACGGATCGTTGTGCGTCGGGCGAATGGTCGGGTTGTTTCCGCCATCTCGATTGCCATCTGTCAACATGACGCACACACGATCTCCCGGTAAAAAGATCGCCCACGCGTCTCCGGTATTGCCACTGGTGTAGGGCGCAATCCGCACGTTCTCCGCCTTGTACCAATAGCCCCATTTCTTTCCGTCCGGTCTCTTCTTTTCCACCAGCCAGCGCACCGTCAACCTCAGATCCGCTTGCCATTCGGTGGGCAGGCTGGTACAGCACTTTCCGCCACCTGTTGACGGCCTACCATCTGCCTTTACCGCCACCACATTCGCCCCCCCTCCCCCGATACTGCTACCAGAAGGTCCAAAAAGCGCAAAAGAATGGATGTACCAAGGCGTGTAGTTCAATGCCTTCGAATCCCCAGCCAGTAGCTGGACCTTTTTCGGCAATTCGAGTTGTACTGTTGCCCCTGTCGTCTGCCCGCCCGCGCAAGCACCCAATGACAGGCCAAGCACCGGCAGCATCCTCTTCAGGAAAACTCCCAACTGTGAGAAACAAGCGCAATTGACCACTATCGATCCGATGGTTGAGGTTATTGCCGTAGAACCAGCGCCGAACCACCTCTGGCGGCTTTGAGAAGACATTCGATGCAGATACTCTTCGGCGCAAGGCTGACCGGCGAGTCTTTCGGTCCCGGTAGCGAGTGAGTGGATGCAAACGCAACGAACTTGCCCGGCGTAAATATCTGCGCGCCACTGTCGTCAAGCACCATGCGGGTCTTGCCGCCTTGCAGTTCCAGCTTTTCAACGCCCGTGATCTGGATGACTTTCGTCAGTAACTGGATAGACTTCGCGGACTCCAGCTTGATCGAACTGGTCAACGCGTGAAGAACGATGTCGCCCAGCGCGGCCGAGATCCTGATAGCCGCCCGGTGGGCAAACAGGCTGATCGTGTCGCGCACGCTCGCAAAGAAACTTCGACCGCTCGCGACGCCGACATGCCCCTCGCTCGTCAATGCGACCTGTTGCGCGGCCACATGCACCGTAGCAGGCGTCGTGATTTCAACACCCGCCTTACCATCGATCATCAGATGGGGCTCAGAAAATTCCGGGAACGGATTTCCATCGCGTGCGACGCCACGGATCTGGTCGTTCTGCGCTTCAATCGTCTTCGCGAGGTCCGACTGGTGTCCGTCGGTCTCCTGGGCTTGAGCCTCCTGGGCAGCCTGGCTCATCGCGACATGCAGGCTCTGTGCAACTTCGAGCCGCCGGATCGCTTCCGACATGGCCTTGGCATGGCCCTGCGCATTAGGACGGCCTTCCGTCGTGAGCAACATGCCCGTCGCCGCGCGAAAGACGCCGTCCCCATCGGTACGCAATTCAACGCCCCGACCGCGCTCGTCCTGCCGCCCGGCATTCCCCGCGATACGCGTGATGTACCCCAAATTCAACTGCGAGGCGCCTTCGTCACTCGACAGGTGCGCCTGAATTTTTCCGTTCGTGTCGTCGAAAGCAAGCGTATTCGCCCGCCGAGCGCCGATCTCCTTGCTGCGAATTCCGGCAAGCGTCTGGTTCTCCGGCAAAGCAAATGGCGGCATGTTGAACGCATTCGCCGCACTTCCCACGATAACCGGCAGGTCCGGATCGCCATTCGCGAACGCAACTTCAACCTCATGGCCCCGACGCGGCAGGAAGATCCCGCCGAACTGATCGCCATGCCACGCACCGGCAACGCGCACCCAGCAACTCGAACGTTCATCGTTGTCGCCGAGCCGATCCCACAGAAACTGCAACTTCACCCGGCCGTACGCATCCGTCCAGATCTCCTGGTTCTCCGGACACGTCACAACGGCATATTCAACACCGGTAATACGCGGCTTTGCGATCGAGCACAGCAGCCGGAACGGCTCATGAGTCGGCTGCAACACGAAGTCCGCTTCGCAGTGGTATCGCTGACCGGAACCTGACGCCTCGCCGACCTCTTCGATCGTCAGCATCGCGGAGATAACCGCGTATTCACAGTTGCCGGTGCGCTGCGGATAGTGCGAAAGCACAAAGGTCTGTCCGGCGACCAGCCCACGCAGGTTGCCCTGTCCGGAGGCTCTGATCCCCTGACAGCGATACGCCTGCATCTGCACGAGCGTCAGGTATTCGGCTTCGGTCCGCGGTTCGTTGGGCGCGCCCGACAAACCGCCCGAACCGGCCTGAGGCTGCGCATAATCGGCCCACGTGTAATGTTCCTGATTGGCGAGCCCCGTATTGCGCGGGTCTTCTCGCGCAACCGTCAAGTTTGCGCGCGGCCGGGCGTAGTCGTAGTCGACACTGGTCACCGCACCTGTCGTCAACGCATTCGAGACCGACAGCGCATGAATATGCTCCTCGTCAATACGCCGGCTATTGGGAGCCTCGTAGCGGATCGTCGAATAGGCATCGCCGTGTGGCTTGAGCGCGGCTATCGTATCGCACAGCACGAGACGGTGCTTCCCCTCGTCATGCTCGAAGAAGTAGAAGATGCCCCACTCCTCCCACAACCGCTGCAGGAACGTCCAATCGCTTTCCTGGTGCTGGCGCTGGATGTCCCGCTTGGGCCAGGTCTTGTTCGGACGCGGCGGCGTCAGTCGTTTGTCGACAGGGAACAGGTAGGACGAGAGCACCGCATCGGTGATCTCGATCACGGACATATCCTGGAAGATGCGGCAATCGCAATTCTTCGTCGCCAGCCAGAGCCACGGTCGAAGCGTGACCGCGTACACGATCGATCGACCGTCTTCTCGCAGAATGGATGCGTGGGTGACGATGCCGGTGATCTCGCGCGTGCCTGCGCCGATGTTCGCCATTCCTGTATTGCCGGCAAGGCCGCGAACGAAATGTCCCACACCTTCGAGCTGAATCGAGACGGTCAGTTCGGTGCCGATCAGCTTGTCGAGATCGATATTCGCGGCAATGCCCTGCGAGAACCCGAGTTCATCCGGAGTTTTCATCTCGAGCGTGTACTCGAACAGCTCGCCGAGTGTTTCGCCGCCCGTAAGCTTCACCGCCGTGAGGATCGGACGATCACCGTACATCGGCAGGGCCGCGCCGGAAATCGACAACGTCCGTGGTGAGTCAAACAGCGCCATTCCGGCACCTCCGTTGAATCGCTCGGATCATTGACCGTCCGTCGTGCATTCGACATATGACGGATAGCATTCCTTATTTCCAACCATTAACGTGAAAACAACCCGACAACATCATCAGAAAAATCAGATGGGTGATCGCCACCACAACCCTCTTGAACATATATCCTCACTTAATTAAGTCGCGCCGATGCGCGCACGCCCCACAACTCAAGCCTCGACGACGGGCACTCGCCCGCCACATGCAACGCGATGCCAGCGTGACGCACGACTTCCTCCCAAAGCGGCCCACCTTGCGTCAATTCGTAATGGATGTAGTCCGCGTTGGTATCGTCGACAACCGGCGTCAGATACAGATGCGGCGGCGTATGCCGATAAGGCGCATGTGTGTCGAGCGGCCGACGCGTATCCGTGCGCAGATGCGTCGACAGTTCGCCCGCCATGCCGGGCGGCCGCAAGCCGTTGACGCACGTCGTCGAGTTCTCTCGGCGTGGCATGGTGAGACAGCGCCACGCGTGCGCACGCGGTATCGAGCACGCTGATCGCCTTGTCCGGCAACTGACGCGACGGGATGTAACGGTGAAACAACGTCACCGCACCGCGAATCGCCTCGTCACGCGCCACTCCGCCGTGATGCGCGGAGAACGTTTGCACGAGCCCCCGCACCCTATCGACGGCAACAGCCTCGGACGGCTCCGCGACTTGGAGAACCTGAAAGCGTCGGGTCGATGCGGGATCTTTCTCGATATACCGCTTGTACCGGGCCCAGGTCGTCGCACCAATCGTGCGCAGCGTGCCGCGCGCCAGCGCCGGCTTCAGAAGGTTGGCTGCGTCGCCCGTGCCGGCCTGACCGCCTGCACCGATCAGCGTGTGGATTTCGTCGATGAACAGGACGAGCGGCGCAGGCGACTTCGCGGGCGCCGCCGATTCAATATCTCCGTAAAGCCGGCCCGCTGGCTTACCGAATAGCGCTTGGCGAAACATGGTCATGGTGATTTTCGTTGTTGGCCGCGA
This sequence comes from Burkholderia sp. BCC1977, assembly GCF_905339595.1. NCBI lineage: Bacteria > Pseudomonadati > Pseudomonadota > Betaproteobacteria > Burkholderiales > Burkholderiaceae > Burkholderia > Burkholderia sp. BCC1977. The sequence goes on along the minus strand of NZ_CAJPGQ010000053.1, from coordinate 6,775 downwards.
TGCCTCCAAGCACCATGCAGCATCTGTCAGGACTGCTATGCAGACTGCCTTCCAGACGGCCTCCGGAAGCACTGGCACACACCCTTTCTCTTCAATTCGACTCAATCGGCCAATCAAATCGAAACCGCATTATCGGCACGAATTACAACCTCCGTCAATGCGTCAAGTCCGGAATATTCCCCGAGAACGCTACCGAACCCCTTTTGAAACATCTCCGTCAACCCAGCACACAACATCAGCTCGGCTCTCGATCAGACACCCAACCGATCATTCGCAACACACCCTCGCAAGCCGTTGTTATTTTGAGATAAATTCATTTTTCTCGCGAACCCAAGGTCATCACGACATAGATATTTTTTTACTGCAAACGCATTAGATTCATTTTTCGACCTTGTTTTACATTTCAAATTCAATCTCAAAAACACCTCGACTGGACTCGTTTGAACTCGCCCGCACGATTATTTCCATCTCAATAACCGATCGATGCATCTCGACACCTATCTGCCTGACCTCTCGCCATTGACTCGAACTGCACCTGTTGAATGTCGCGAGTACGCACGTGAAGGCAACGTCGGACGTCGCACACGTTTTCGTGGATGGCATTGACGGCCTGAATGCAGACGGTGCGCAGCCCGATCCCGGTACGACTGAAGCGGGCCGAGCAATTCGTTGGCAAACGCCACGTCGAGGTGGTCAATGCGATTCCGGGTGAGCCTCCTTGCACAAGGGGACCGGAGGGATAGCTTGGAATAGCGTCGGAAATCGCGCTCACGACCACCGGTATCACGCTGGCGCTGCGTGCCCGCGCATCAGCGCCGCAAGCGCCTCCGCCGGTGTCGTCGTGCCATACACCCGCTCCGACACACCGGCCTCGACGTCGATCTGCCCCGCGTTGTGCACGTCGTACAGATCGACGATCAGCTGCGCATGACGCTCGCTGAGCCCCGCGCGCAACAGCGTCGCGGTCCATGCGTCGCGCGGCAGTTCGCGTGCGACGATCTCGCGGTCGGCCGCCCTGCCGAGCCAATCCGCGATGTCCCGCACACTCACGCGCCGCGGCCCTTCGATGCTGACGATACGCGGCCCGTTGCCGGTGTCGGCGGAATCGAGCAGCAGCCGTGCCGCCGCGACACCCACATCGGGCGCCCAGACCGTCGGAAACGCCTTGTCGACCGGATGGTGAAAGCTCGGCAGCACGCCGGTTGCGAGTGCGACGGGCAGCACGCGCGTCCAGTTCTGCAGGTGTTCGGCCGAGCGCAGCAGCGTGAGCCGTGTCGGAACCGTCTTCAGCTTTACTTCCAGACGATGAAAGAGCCGCGTGATGCCCGTGTTGCCGTCACGCTCCGCGCCGTAGTCCGACAACGCGAGCAGCGCCGACGGCGGATTCGCGGCGAGCGCGCCGGTCACGATGTCGATCGTCCGCACCATCGTCGCGGCCGGGTCGCTGTCGGCGACCGGCACCGGGCACAGCATCTGCACCGCATGCGCGCCATCGATCGCCGCGGCAACCGCGCGTGCGTCCGTCAGGTCGGCGATCGCGACGTCGCAGCCGAGTTGCGCGAAGCGTTCGCGCTGGCGTGCGTCGCGCAGCACCGCGCGCACGGAATGACCTGCGTGGCGCAGGGTCGTCACGGTCGACCAGCCGACGTTGCCTGATGCTCCGAAAATCACGAACACGATCTGCTCCTGGGGGATGAAGGTGAGGGGATTGTCGGCGCTCGCAACCCACGTGGCGCGCACGCACGGATGAACCGGACAGGAACGGATGACGGATCAGGCGGTTGCCGAGTTCGTCCGCGACGTGGCCGGACGCGGCGACTGTCCGGCAGGCTGTCGGACGATTGCCTTGAGGCCTGACCGGATGTCGCCGGCCAAACTGCGGCAGTCGGAAACAACGCCTTGCCTGCGCGCGACGGATAGTGGGCTCGCCAGCCGGCGTCCCGCGCGGGGAACCCATCCGGCACGACCGTCGATCAACGGTCCTCGCCGTCATGAGCGAGCCTCAGCCCACCCCGCGCCCCCGACCGCGCGATCTCCATCGGCGTCGCGCCCAGCACGCGATTCATCCAGTTCGCCATGTGGCTCTGATGCGCAAACCCGGCTTCGAGCGCGACCTGGCTGATGCTGAGCCGACCCTCGAGCAGCAACGCCTTCGCACGCTCGACCCGGCGCCGCACCACGTACTGATGCACCGGCATCCCGACCGTCTCGCGAAACAGCACCTTGAAATGCGGCACGCTGATCGACACGACCGCCGCAAGCTCGGCAAGCGTCATCCGGTGCTCGAGATTGGCCTCGACATAGTCGATCACGCGCGCCGCCACCTTCGGCGCGAGCGTGCGCCGCCGCTCGCGAAACGCCGGCTGGCTGTCGACCAGCCGCGCGACGAGCGCCGTGCACAGGCTCTCCGCATAGAGCGGGTCCGACGCGTCTTCCGCTTCGAGTTCGGCGGCCATCGCCCACGCGATGTGCTGCAGGCGCGGATCGCGCACCTGCAGCCGCCGGCGGATCTGCGCCTGCGACGGCTTCAGCTCGAGTTGCTCGAACGTGCGCCGCACGAACGTGTCGCTGAGTCCGATGTGCAGGATCCGGCAGTCGGCGCTGTCGGTCCACTGGCCCGGCAGGCCGGCGGGAATCACGTCGACGTCGCCGTGCGCCTGGATGCGCGACACGCGTTCGCCGTCGCACACGCAATCCGCGCGCACGGGCGAACCGATATGCACGCCGATGCGGTGATGCTCGGCGGCCGGGATCCGGTAGGTGCCCGCGCGAATCTCCAGCAGCGACGCGCCGAAGCCGCGCCAGCCAAGCCCGCGGCTGGAGCGCAGGCTGACCGGCACGCCGTTGTCGGTCGGCGCGGCGAGAATCGGATCGCTCATGGTTCCCCTCCACCAGATCGGGTGTCGATCGCGCATTGTGACGCTTTTCCGGGCCGCCTGCCGGGCTTGCACGGCCATGCCCGCGCCGCGCGGAAAAAGATCATCCGTTCCTGCTCCGGCCCATCCGTGCGTGCGCGCCGACGGGCGCCGCGCCGCTTACGATGGCCTCATCCGACACCTACGGAGACCGTCATGCCCCATTACCGCCCGCAACGCGCGGCGTTCAACCCGGCTTCACCGTCCCGCGCCGCCCGCCGCCCGTCCCGCCTCGCCTCCCGCAACGACCGGACCGCCCTCGCGGCCTGGTGCCTGCGCATGATCGGCTGGTATCGGCTCGAGCGGCTGCTCGCGTCGATTCCCGACAGCAACGACGACTTCGGGATCGTTTGACCGTCGCGACACGCGGCACGCACACGCCGCCCTCATCGGCCTACTTGCGCCGCCGCTCGTGCGGCGCCACCGTCGCGCCGTCGATCACCGGCGCGCCCTGCTTGATCAGGAAGTCGCGAAACAGCCCCGTCACCTGCGAGATCCGCCGGTCGGCGAGCGTGACCACATACCATTCGCGCTCGATCGGGTTGCCCGGAAACGGCAACTGCCCGAGCAGCCCCGTACGCAACTCGAGTGCACACGCGTGCAACGACAGGAACGCGACGCCGAGCCCCGCTTCGGCCATCTGCTTGATCGCCTCGTTGCTCGACAGTTCGGAGCCCACATGGAAGCGGTAGCCGGCCGTCTTGAACAGGCTCTCGACCGTGGAACGCGTGCCTGCGCCGCGTTCGCGCACGAGCAGGTGCGCGGATTCGAGATCCTTCAGCGCGACGCGCTTGCGCTGCATCAGCGGATGGCCGGGCGCCGCGACGAACACCATCGGATGCTTCGCGAACTCGACCGCGTGCGTGCGCAGCTCCTTCGGCGCGCTGCCCATCACCGCGAGATCGATTTCATGCGTCGCGAGCATGCGGATGATGTCGTCGCGATTGCCGACCTTGAAATAGGTCTTCACGTGCGGACGCGTCGCGGTGAATTTCACCAGCAGCGGCGGGATCAGGTACTCGGCCGTCGTGATCGCGCCGATCCGCAACGTGCCGCCGAGATCGCCCGTCAGCGCGGCCACCTCGTCGCCGGCCTCGCTCCACAGATGGAGGATCTCGCGCGCATAGCGCGACACGATTTCACCGGCCGCGGTCAGCTGCACGCCGCGCCCCACCCGCTGCAACAGCGCGGCGCCCACCGCCTCCTCGAGCAGGCGAACCTGCAGCGACACGGCCGGCTGCGTCAGGTTCAGCTCCTCGGCCGCGCGCGACACGCTGCCGAGCCGCGCAATCATGTCCAGCGCCTTCAGCTGCCGGAACGTCGCGGTCTTTCCTATAAGTGAATACATATGAGTCGCTTATAAACATTAAATTGTTCGCGTAGGTTCAAAACTATATCGTCGGTTCTTGAGCAATGTCATCCGAATCGTCATCAGCGGGAGCCACAACATGGACAACATCACGCCTACCCTTGCAACGGATCGCGCACCGCGCGTGCCGCGCATCGTGATCGTCGGCGGCGGCGCCGGCGGCCTGCAGCTCGCCACGCGCCTCGGCGACACGGTCGGCCGCCGCGGGCAAGCCGACGTCGTGCTCGTCGACCGCTACCCGACGCACTTCTGGAAGCCGCTGCTGCACGAAGCCGCCTCGGGCCATCGCGATCCGGCCTCGCACACGATCGAATACGCGGCGCAGGCGAAGCGCCACGGCTTCCGCTTCGTGCAGGGCGCGCTGCAGCGGGTCGACCGCGCGGCACGCACGGCGACGATCGCCGCGGTGCAGGACGCGGACGGCACGGAGATCCTGCCGCAGCGCGAGCTCGGCTACGACGATCTCGTGCTGGCCGTCGGCAGCGTGACGAACTTCTTCAACGTGCCGGGCGCCGCGCGCCACGCGTTGCCGCTCGAAAACCTCGACCAGGCCGAGGACTTCCGCCGCAAGTTCCTCGCCGCCTGCACGAAGGCGAACCACCTGGCCGAGCAGCAGCCGGCGCGGCACGCGGCACCGATCTGCATCAATGTGATCGGCGCGGGCGCGACGGGCGTCGAACTGGCCGCGGCGCTGCGCCATGCGATCCAGCAGCTGACGACGTATCGCTTCAAGGCGCTGGTGTCCGCACGCGACGTGCACATCCGGCTGATCGAAGGCGGCCCGCGCATCCTGCCGGCGCTCGACGCCAGGCTGTCGGCCAAGATGCACGCGCAACTGCGCACGCTGAACGTCGACGTGCTGACGGATACGCGCGTCGCGGAAGTCGGCGCGGACGCCGTCACGACCGCGGCCGGCGAGCGGCTCGCGAGCGACATCACGATCTGGGCGGCCGGCGTCGCGGGCCCCGCGATCCTGCGGGAACTCGGCGACATCGCGCTCAACCGGTCGAACCAGGTGATCGTGACCGACACGCTGCAGACACCCGACGATCCGCACGTGTATGCATTCGGCGACTGCGCCGCGTGCCCGTCGGCCGATGCGAGCGGTTTCCTGCCGCCGCGCGCGCAGGTCGCGCATCAGCAGGCCGTGTACCTGGGCGAAGCGCTCGCGCGCCGCCTCGCCGGCAAGGCGGTGGCGGGTTTCACGTTCCGCGACGCGGGCACCGTCGTGTCGCTCGGCCAGGCCGGCGCGGTGTATCAGGCCGACCTCGGCGTGCGTTCGCGCTCGCTGATCGTCGACGGGCTCGCCGCGATCGGCCTGTACAAGTTCCTGTATCGCAAGCACCTGTTCAGCGTGTACGGACTGAAGCGCGCGCTGTTCCAGTCGCTGAGCCACTGGCTGCAAAGCCGCAACCAGCCGTCGATCAAGCTGCACTGATCGCTGATTCGCACACGGCATCGCAAGACGGCGTATCGGGCGCACCTCGCCCGATACGCCGTTTTCTATTTGCACACATCCGGTGCATTCACGTCATGCGCGCGTTTGGTGCATGACATTGAAGGCCGTCGATACGATGCGAATCATCCGGAAAACATGGCATCGCGCGCATCCCGCGCCAGCTCTGGCTTGTCACCCGATTCATTAGCCAAATCGTATGAGTCGGATATAAATATTAATTGGTTTCAATTTCCGGATCGACGCTAAGGTGTGGGGCATTCCCGTCCGCGAACGGATCGTCACGTCTCAGGAGAGGAATCACCGTGGTCATCGAAGCCATCGTCACCCGTCTCGACGCCGCATTCGCGCAGATCGAAGCCACACCGGATTCGCACGAATCGCGCAACCAGCGCGATGCGATCATCCAGTGGCTCGACAGCGCGTCGGAGCAAGGATATCGACTCGGTCTCGTCACGACGTTGCCGGCCGCCCGGCTCAGCGACATGTTCGAAGGCCAGTTCGGCCGTGCGAACCTCGACCGCTTCTCGGTCGTCGTGACCGACGCTCATCAGCAGGACTCCGTAGCAAACCAGCATCCGTTCGACGTCGCGCTTCAGGCGCTGGGTGTACCGCCCGAGCGCGCGGTGGCGGTCGCGAGCAGCGAACCGGAACGCCGCGAAGCCGAGACGTTCGGCCTGTCGCGTTGCGTGCGCATCACCGACACGATGCGCTCGATCGCATCGGCGGGCGTGCACTGACCTGAGTCGCTGCATACGGGCCGGCTCGCGCCGGCCGGTCGCGATCCGGCGCGATGCCGACGATTGCCCGACCGAATCCGCCCGGAAACGGGACGACGTGCATCCTGCCTCGCCCCCCCGCCCGCTTCAAGCCACGATGACATGCCCTTACCAGGCCGATTCGCGCGTTGCGGTGGTCGCGGACAAGCTGAAGATCGCAGCGGGGGACACGTCTGCGTCTGCGTCTGCGTCTGCGTCTGCGTCTGCGTCTGCGTCTGCGTCTGCGTCTGCGTCGTAGACAGAGTATGAGTATGAG
>NZ_CAJPGQ010000052.1:0-50104 GCF_905339595.1 Burkholderia sp. BCC1977 | reverse complement strand
GCGACAAATCGCCGTCCTGACCATTTTTTACACTCGAAATATTGCAACGCACCATCGCCGTGTGTATAGTTGGAACTGTCTCCTCCATGTCTCCTCCTGATATGGATTAAGCCCGTTCCGCTCTGCGTGAACGGGCTTTTTTTCGTCCGTCGATCGTGCAGCGTTCCGGCATCCGGCGCCGGCGCGGTCTACACTCGGTGCACGCCATCCGTGAAGGAGTGCCCCACTCATGAAACCCACCATCCGCGCGATCGATCACGTCGTGCTGCGCGTGACCGACATGGCTGCGATGACGCGTTTTTACTGCGATGCCGTCGGCTGCCACGTGGAGAAGGAACAGCCCGACCTGGGCCTCGTGCAGTTGCGCGCCGGCGACGCGCTGATCGACCTGCTGACGGTCGGCGGCCCGATCGACCGTCCCGATAGCGGCCCGCCCGGCGCCGGCCGCAATCTCGACCATCTCTGCCTGCGCGTCGAGCCGTTCGACCCCGACGCGCTGATCGAGCATTTCGCCGCGCATGGCGCGCGCCCCGGCGCCCCCGCCGAACGCTACGGCGCCGGCGGCTACGGGCCGTCGATCTATCTGTTCGATCCCGAAGGGAACATGCTGGAATTCAAGGGGCCGCCCGCCGCGCTCGGCTGAGCGCCGGCCGTCACGCGTCGGCGCGCGCCTTCAGCACCGTCCATTCGACCGCGACCGGATCGTGGTCGGCGCTCGAGATCCAGGCTGCGCCGTCCTGCACCGTGCACTGCAGGCGCATCGTGCGCTCGGCGAGGCCCCCGAGCGCGGCCGCGACGCCGTCGGCCAGCGACAGCACCTGCACGTTGCGCAGCCGCTCCACCTTGCTGCGCACGCCCTGCCACCAGATATCCGAGGTCTTGCCGCCGTACGCGATCACCGTGACCTGCCCGGCGCGGCCGGCTGCCTTCGCGATGCGCCGCTCATCCGGCTGACCGGCCTCGATCCACACGTCGATCGCGCCCGTCAGGTCCTTTTGCCACAGATCGGGCTCGTCGACGTCCGACAGCCCCTTGCAGAACTCGAGACGCTCGTGCGCGAACAGCGCGAACGCGACGATGCGCACCATCATCCGGTCGTCGGTTTCCGACGGGTGGCGGGCGACCGTCAATGCGTGATCGGCGTAGTAGTGCCGATCCATGTCGGCGATTTGCAGCTCGGCTTTGTAGATCGTGGATTTCAGCGCCATGCGGAGTCGGCCCGGGCGGGCATTCGGTTCGGTCGGGCCGTGATGATACCGAATACACGCCGCCCGGCGCGTGACGGGCGCGCCACAGCACAACGGCCCGGCATCGGCCGGGCCGCGTTCCAGCCGCGCCGCCGGCGGTTCCGGCCGGCGCGCGGGTGCGAGAGGTGCGGGTGCGGGTTACTGCTTGACGAAGCGCGAATCGGCCCAGAGACCCTGCTGGTCGCTATTGTCGGCGCTGACGAACTGGACGTCGCCCTGATCGACCGACACCACGCGGAAGCGCTGGCCTTCCGGCACCGACAGGCAACGGTAGTCGTCGAAGTACTGCTGCTTCGCCTGCGACTTGCCGTCACGCTCGTGACTCAGTACGGAGTCCAGATTGTCTTTCGACAGACAGCCCCACGCATTCTTCGTCAGCTGGATTTCCTGCTTCGGCTGGACAGCCGCATCGCCGCCCGCCTGGGCGATCGACACCACGGAAAATGCGCCGACAAGGGCAAAAAGGACACCGGTTCGCTTCATCATGTTCTGTCTCCAGGCTTGCGGGCACCAGGCTGCGTTAGCTATGTGTTTAAAGATGATCGTGAACCCGCGTTTTTCACTTTAGAAGACCGGCAACCGATATCAAGCACATTTGTTGTGCGATCGCAATAGCGGCGAATTGTCGCACCCTGCGCGCACCCGGTTTTTCGCTTGCCGCGCACCCGCGGCGGTGCCGGCCGTCCGGCGGATTCGCCCGCGCCGCCGGACGCAAAGCGTTGTCCGGTAAGGCTTTCAGGGAAACTGCAATGTGCCGGTTGAACGGTTTGGATAATTCATTTCAATATCGGGACCATTTTGATGCGTTGCACATAAAGTCATCCGAAACGATATGAATTTACCGCAGTGCGGGATCGGATTTACCTGATACAAGAAAAATGCCAGGTATAAGCGCACTCGTATTTACCCGTATTTACCCGAGTGGGCCGGACACCCGCTGCAGCGGGGCTGCAGGGGTGTTTCGCCGCTGTTTTTTTACCCGGCTTTATTCAGACCGATTGCGGACGCTCGAAATAATCGCGCTGGAAGATGCACATGCGATAAGCGTTGTGATACGCGCCGTTGCCGAAAAATTCTTCCTTCAATTCCGCCTCGTGCTGGAATCCGCATTTCTCGTACACGTGGATGGCCGCCGCATTCGACGTATCGACGATCAGGTACAGCTTGCGCATGTTCAGCACCTTGAACGCGTATTCGATCGCGAGGCGCGTCGCCTGCCCGGCATAGCCGCGCCCCTGGCATTGGGGCGCGATGATGATCTGGAACTCGCCGCGACGGTGAATGTAGTCGAGCTCGATCAGCTCGACGAGGCCGACCAGCTCGTCCTGCCGATCGACCGCGACGAAGCGGCGCTCGCGCTGGTCGTGCACGTGACGGTCATACAGTTGCGACAGCTCGGAGAAGGTTTCGTACGGCTCCTCGAACCAGTAGCGCATGATCTTCGCGTCGTTGTTCAGCTCGTGAACGAAGCGCAGGTCCTGGCGCTCCAGCGGCCGCAGCGCAAGCGTGTGATTGTCGTTCTGGAGTTGCATGTTCGTGTCCTTTTTGATGCCCGCGCGCGCGTGAAACATCCGTGCGGCGCCGCCGTGAACGGGGCGCGTTTCGCGCTGCAAGAAGTTGACCGCGGGCGAAGTTCAGAGCCTAGAATGGGAGCAAGGGTTCCTGCCACCGCAAGGAGGCTATCGTGATCGAGCAAGTCATACTCGGCATCTTCCTCGTGCTGCCACTCGTGATCGTGGCTGCGCTGTTCTCCGACGAACTGTGGCAGGAACATCGGCGCCAGCATCCGCGCGACGAAAATGCACCGCATATCGACTGGAGGCATCCGTGGCGCCGGGTGCGACGCGGACACTGAGTGAGCCGAGCGCCATCCCCGCAGGGCACCCGCGCGGGCGGGTCGCGGCAAACGGCGCAACCGCCTTCCGCCACGAACCCGCTTTGAACCCGCTTTGAACCCGCTTCGAACCCGCTTTGAACCGAATCCCGCCCAACCAGCGAGACGCCGACGTGAACGACAAACCCGCTCTCCCCCCGCACGATATCCCCGGCGAAGCGATCGACCTGCAGATTGCCGACGTGCTGGCGGCCGTCCGCTACCCGGCGAACAAGGATGCGATCGTCGACGCCGCACGCGACGCCGGCGCAAGTAACGAAGTGCTGTCGATGCTCGACGGCCTGCCCGAACAGGACTACGCGGACGTCGATGCCGTCACGCGCTGGGTCGCCGGCAACTTCGGCCCCGGCCTCGGTATTTGAGCGCACGCCAATAACGCGATAGGATCGGGCCGCACCGGTCGCGCCGCGGCCGGATGCATGCCGCCCGGCGCCAAGACCGGGCGTGACCGCACGAGCGCCCGGGGGAATCCATGGAAGGTATCCTGATCCAGCATACGACGCGTCGTCAGCTTTGGTTCGGCGCGCTGACGGCACTTGTCATCGTGCTCGCCCTCGGGATCGCCGTGCCGCACGCGAACGTCGCGCTGCCGGCCGTCGAGCCGTTCATGCCGATGTGCGCGCTGACCGTGTTTACCACCGCGAGCATCGCCGCCTTCTTCCTCGGCGCGCAGTTCACCGTCACGCGCCAGCCCGTGCTCGGTGCGCTCGGCGGCGCCTACGCGTTCACCGCACTCGCCGTCGCGTTGCAGCTGCTCACCTTTCCCGGCGTGTTCGCGCCGCACGGCCTGCTCGGCGCGCGCCCGCAAAGCGCCGCGTGGATGTGGGTCTTCTGGCACGCCGGCTTTCCGTGCTTCGTGATGGCCGCGCTGTTCGCGCGCGAGCAGCTCACGCACGCGCCGGTCGGCGCCGCGCAGATGCGCCTGTGGACCTTCGCGCTGGTCGGCGGCCCGGCCATCGCGGCCGCGCTGCTGTGCATGCTCGCGCTGAACGTGGCCCTGCCGCCCGCGTTCCATCCGCCGGGCACTGAAGCCGCGCTGCCCGTCAACGGGATCGCGCTGGTCGTGTGGCTCCTCAATGCGCTCGCGCTCGTCGCCGTGCTGGCTTCCGGCCGGCTGCGCACGACGCTCGACCTGTGGCTCGCGATCGCGGTGCTCGCGTGCCTCACCGACACGACGCTGAACCTGCTGTCCACGAGCCGCTTCACGGTCGGCTGGTATCTCGCGCGCGTGTTCAGCATGTTCACCCCCGGCGTGCTGGTGTGCGTGCTCGCCTGGGAAGTGACGAAGCTGTATCAGCAGCTGTTCGAGGCGCATGCGACGCTGGTTCGTTCGTCCGCGCGCGACGGGCTGACCGGCGCGTTCAACCGCAGCCACTTCAACGATCACTTCCACACGCTGTTCCTGCAGGCGCGGCGGCAGGGCGAGCCGTTGTCGCTGCTGATGGTCGACGTCGACCGCTTCAAGGCCTACAACGACGCGTTCGGTCACGTGAAGGGCGATGCGTGCCTGATCGCGGTTGCGAATGCGCTGGCCGGTGCGGTGCGGCGGCCGGCGGACATCGTCGCGCGCTACGGCGGCGAGGAGTTTGCGATCGTGCTGCCGAACACCGGCGCGCGCGGTGCACGGGTCGTTGCCGAGGAAGCGCGCGAAGCGGTGCTGCGGATCGATCTCGCGATGCCTGGGGCGCCGGCGGGGCGCGTGAGCATCAGCGTCGGCTGCGCGACCGTGTCGGCCGACGACCTGTCGACGCCCGATGCGTTGATCGAAGCCGCCGATGCCGCGCTGTATCGTGCGAAGGATGCGGGGCGAAACCGCGTCGTCATGGCGTGAAAACGTCTGCGGATTGGGGATTTGTTACGGGCATTGTGACCGGAATAATCCGCCGTTACGGATTGCGGATCAGGGAAACGATCGCTTACAGCCGGTGTTGACGGCGCTCGCTATGCTGGGTTCATGTCGAAACCGAGCAGGTGAGCGCGATGAAGAAGACCCTTTTGCTGATTGCCGGTGTGGCCGTGCTGTTGAGCGGCTGCATCGTGGTGCCGGATGGTGGCGGGTATTACGGCGGTGGCGGGTATTACCACCATCATCATCGGGATTGGGATTGATGGCGGGTGCGGGTTCGGATGGGTCGACGGTCCGGACCGCAACCCGATCAAGCCGGCTTGACCGGCTCCGCATGCATCGGAAAGACCTGTTTTCCTTGTCGGTCCCGCGCGGCACAGCGCCGGCCATCGGAAGGGCGCTCATCGCGACCTCAAGCGTGATTCATCAAGGATAAGCGGGGAACGTTCGGGGCACGCGGGCAGCCGGGGAGCGTCCGCTCACTTCCCGATACAAAACCGGCTGAAAATCACCCCCAGCAGATCGTCCGAGGTGAACTCCCCGGTAATCGCATTGAGCTGCTCCTGCGCGAGCCGCAACTCCTCCGCAAACAGATCGAGCGATTGCGCCCTTTGCTCCGCATGATCGGCCGCCTGCGTCAGATGCGCCTGCGCAGCCCGCAACGCGATCAAATGCCGCTCGCGCGCCAGATAAACACCTTCCGCTCCCGCCTGCCACCCCGCGATCCTCAGTAGCTCCGCGCGCAGCATGTCGATCCCGTCGCCGCGCTTCGCCGACAGATGCACCTCGGTCAGATCGCCTTCGGCCACCGGATGCTCGACGCACGCCGGCACGCCGGTGAGGTCCGTCTTGTTCAGCACGCGCACCACCGGCACGCCATCCGGGAACCGCGCGGCGATCGTCTCGTCCTCCGCCGTCATCCCCGTGCGCGAATCGAGCAGGTGCAGCACGACGTCCGCGCGCTCGATCTCGCTCCACGTGCGCGCAATCCCGATCCGCTCGACTTCGTCCTCCGTCTCGCGCAGCCCGGCCGTATCGATGATGTGCAGCGGAATCCCTTCGACCTGGATCGTCTGCGCGACCTTGTCGCGCGTCGTGCCCGCGATCGGTGTGACGATTGCGAGCTCCGCGCCGGCGAGCGCATTCAGCAGCGACGACTTGCCGACGTTCGGCTGCCCCGCGAGCACGACCGACAGCCCTTCGCGCAGCAGCGCGCCCTGGCGCGCGTCGCCGAGCACGTGCGCCAGTTGCCCGCGGATCCTCGCGAGCTTGCCGCGCGCATCGGCCGCTTCCAGGAAGTCGATTTCCTCTTCCGGGAAATCGAGCGTCGCCTCGACCAGCATCCGCAGCGTGATCACATCCTCGACGAGCGCATGGATCTGCCGCGAGAACGCGCCGTCGAGCGAGCGCCCGGCCGAGCGCGCCGCGGCTTCGGTACTCGCCTCGATCAGGTCGGCGACGGCCTCGGCCTGCGCGAGATCGAGCTTGTCGTTGAGAAACGCGCGCCGCGTGAACTCGCCCGGCTCCGCGAGCCGCAGCCCGAAGCCGCGCCCCGCATCCAGGCAGCGCTGCAGCAGCAGCTGCATCACGATCGGCCCGCCGTGCCCCTGCAGTTCCAGCACGTGCTCGCCGGTGTACGAATGCGGCGCGGGGAAATACAGCGCGATCCCGCGGTCGAGCGGCGCGCCGTGCTCGTCGAGGAACGGCACGTAGCTCGCATGGCGCGGCGCGAGCCGCTGCCCGCACAACGCGTCGATCAGCGGCAGCGCGGCGGCCTCGCCGCCGCGCCCGAACGACACGCGGACGACACCGATGCCACCCCGGCCGGCAGCAGTGGCAATGGCGACGATCGGATCGGAATCGGTAGCGAGCATGGGAATCGGATGAATCGGGTGAACAGGGAGTCAATGCTGCGCCCGCGCAACAGTTCGGGCACGCGACGCCGGCATTGTAGCGTGCCGGCCCGCACGCCACCGGACGCCCGATCGGCTTCGAACTCGCCCGAATTTATCCCGATGGAGATAAGTCGAGTATCAATGCCGGACAACCCCATACTGTCCATTTCGGACGAGTATGCCTGTCGGTACGGTCCGACACTGCGGCCCCCAATTCCGCCGCACGGCCCGTGCCAGGTTGGGATTCATCCGAAAGAGTTATATTTAGCTTATATGGTTGTCTGATACGCGTCGGTGGAATTGCACAATCACCCCCATGCCGACACCCGAAGAAAAAGCAGCGTTCTCGGAACGCCTGAAATTCGCCTTGCGGCGCAGCCCGGACAAGGTCACCGGCGCGACGGAGCTCGCGAACCGGTTCAATCTGCGTCACCGCGGTGCGCAGCCGGTTTCGCCGCAAACCGCGCACAAATGGCTGACGGGCCGCACGATTCCGACGCCGGACAAACTCGAAACGCTCGCCGGCTGGTTGCGCGTCGAACTGCATTGGTTGCATTACGGCCCGTCGCCGAGCGTGACCGAACATACGACGCCGCAACCGCTGCCGCGCGACGAGCGCTATCCGCCGACGCCCGAGACGATCGAACTCGCGTCGAAGATCGAGGCGCTGCCGCCGCATCAGCGTTACCTCGTTCAGGAACTGATCGAGCAGTTCTACGGCGGCGACACGAAAATCGAAGCGAAGAAGGCCTGAACGGCAGCGGCCAAGCGCTACACGCGCCGCCCGCCGTACCACCCGCCGGAAACGAAAAAGCCGCATGGTTCGCACCATGCGGCTTTTTCACGTGCATCGCGGGCGGCTGGCCGCCCGCGTGTGCCACGGGCGTCAGGCCTTCTTGCCCCCGCCGAGCTTGCGCGTGATGTAGTACTGCTGCGCGATCGACAGCACGTTGTTCACGACGTAGTACAGCACCAGGCCGGCCGGGAAGAAGAAGAACATCACCGAGAACGCGATCGGCATGAACTTCATCATCTTCGCCTGGACCGGGTCCGGCGGCGTCGGGTTCAGGCTCGTCTGCACGAACATCGACACGGCCATCAGCACCGGCAGGATGAAGAACGGATCGCGCTGCGACAGGTCGTGAATCCACAGAATCCACGGCGCGCCGCGCATTTCGACCGAGGCGAGCAGCACCCAGTACAGCGAGATGAACACCGGAATCTGGATCACGACCGGCAGGCAGCCGCCGAACGGATTGACCTTCTCGGTCTTGTACAGCTCCATCAGCGCGGCGTTCATCTTCTGCGGATCGCTCTTGAAGCGTTCGCGCAGCGCCTGCATGCGCGGCGTGATTTCCTTCATGCGCGCCATCGACTTGTAGCTCGCGGCCGACAGCGGGAAGAACACCGCCTTGATCAGGACCGTCAGCAGCACGATCGCCCAGCCCCAGTTGCCGACGAAGCCGTGGATCTTCTCGAGCAGCCAGAACAGCGGCTTCGCGATGATCGTCACCCAGCCGTAGTCCTTCACGAGTTCCAGGCCCGGCGCGACGCCCTCGAGCATGCGCTCTTCTTCCGGACCGGCGAACAGGCGCGCCTGCACGTCGGCCGACTGGCCCGGCGCGATCGCCGCGACCGGCTGCTTCACGCCGACGCGATACAGCGTCGGATCGATCTTTTCAGCGTAGATGTCGCGCTTCACGCCCTGCTGCGGAATCCAGGCCGACGCGAAGTAGTGCTGGACCATCGCGACCCAGCCGTTGTCGGCGGAAGTCACGTAGTCGGCCTTGTTCTTGTCGAGGTCGCTGAAGTTGATCTTCTGGAAGTGCTTCGCGTCCGTGTAGACCGCCGGCCCGAGGAACGTATGCGAGAACATCGGGGTTTCGACGGCCGTGTTGTCGCGCACCAGTTCCATGTAGACCGTCGGCGTGACCGGTGCCGTGCCGACGTTGTCGATCTTGGTGTCGACGCCGATCACGTAGCTGCCGCGCGTGAACGTGTAGGTCTTCACGACCTTCACGCCGCCCTTCACCGGCGATTCGAACGACAGCTTCAGCGCGTTCTGGTCGCCCGTCAGCGACGTCGAGCCGGGGTTCAGCTGCGTGTAGACGTCGTTGTGGTTCGGGAAGTCGCCGCCGAGCAGGCCCGAGCGCGCGAGATACGTGTGGCCGGCCGTGTGGTCGAACAGCGTGATGTACAGGTCGGGCTGCTTGCCGTCGCCCTGCTTCTTCAGCGTCAGCTTCGCGAGCGTGCCGCCGCGCGTGTCGATTTCGCCGTCATACACGTCGGTCGAGAACTTCACGAGCTGCGCCTGCGCGGCCGGTGCCGTCGTCGACGGTGCGGCGCCCGCCGCGGCGGCAGGTACGTCACCTGCGGTCGTCGTCGCGCCCGTGCCCGATGCACCGCCGGCAGCGGCCGCGGGGGCCGTCTGCGTGGCGCTCGGGAAGAACATCGACGGGCGTCCATGGGACCGCTGCCAGTTGTCGTACAGCATGACAGCTGACATGAAGAAGATCACCCATAGGACGGTGCGTTTGATATCCATGCGTTGTCTCAGAGTCGATGGGACCGCGCGTCGGCTTCGCCGCGAGCGCGAGTGTCGGAGTTGGGCGGCGGGACGAGGTCGATGCCGCCCGCGGAAAACGGATGGCATCGGCACACGCGCCTGACGGCGAGATACGTGCCGCGCGCGGCGCCATGATACTGGATTGCCTCGCGCGCGTAATCCGAACAGGAAGGATAAAAACGGCAACGGTTGCCGAGCATCGGGCTCACGGCAACCTTGTAGAAGCGCAGCAAGGCGATCAATACCGTTTCCATACCTTGGGCGGCGCCGTTCGACGCCGCGTCAAAACCGGCCGGGCAGGCGCGAACGCCGCACCGGACACGGATGCGTCACTCGGACGCGGGCTTCGACGCCCGGCGGGCGATCTCCCGGACTGCCCTGTCGAGCAGTTCGCGGATTTCGGCCGCGCACATCGCCGCGAGCGGGGCGGAAGCCGCGCTCGGCAGCGCTTTCTTGTCGAAGCGCGTGTGCTGCCGCAGCAGCAGGTCGTAACCGGCGAATTCGGCCCGGCGCAAGCGAAACGCGTCGCGCGCCAGCCGCTTCACGAGGTTACGGGTTACCGCACGCGGCGCATACTTCTTGCCGACGACGAGCCCCAGACGGGCAGGCTGGCCGGTCGGCTTGCCGTAGATCACGAAGTGCGCGGAGCGCCGCCAGGGGCGCAAACGAAAAACGGATGAAAATTCATCCGTTTTCAGAAGTCGCGCAGCTTTCGGGAAGGCGGCTTTCGTCTGCGACGGATTCGCACCCGGCTCGACGGTACCTTCCGCAGGACTGCGGACGGCGGACACAGCGCGCAACCTGCCTTAGATGGCGAGGCGCTTGCGGCCCTTCGCGCGGCGAGCGTTGATGACCTTGCGGCCACCTGCCGTCTTCATGCGGACACGGAAGCCATGGGTGCGCTTGCGGCGCGTCACGGACGGTTGGTAAGTACGTTTCATGATGTTCTCACTTGTTCGAGAATGTCGAAATTCAGGGGACCGCGTGCCCTTAACCGGAGGCATTCGGGCGAACGCAATCGCCGGGAATACAGGATTGGTTTTCGCGGAACCCGCTATTTAAACCGTTTTTCTCTTGACGGTCAATACTTTACGAGTCGCTCGCCTGTGCCGGCCCCGACCGATCCGGCCCCGCGCCCCACAATCACAGCCTGTGGATAAGTCCCGCTGTGGCCGCGTTTGGCGGTAGAATCTCGCCTTATCTCCAAGAATCCCGCACGCCGCTTCGGCGCTCGCCTGCCTCTCCACGACTGTGACGCAGGCGTCCGAGGCACGCTCGCACGACCGCTTCGGGCCTTGTTGCGCCACCGCGACAAGGGCGCCGGCGAGCCGCGCTGTGCACGCAAAAAACGACTGTTACTTGATGAACGATTTCTGGCAACACTGTTCCGCACTGCTGGAGCGCGAGCTGACGCCCCAGCAGTACGTGACGTGGATCAAACCCTTGGCCCCGGTGGCCTTCGATGCGTCGGCGAACACGCTGTCCATCGCCGCGCCGAACCGCTTCAAGCTGGACTGGGTCAAGAGCCAGTTTTCGGGCCGCATCTCCGATCTGGCCCGAGATTTCTGGAACGCGCCGATCGAAGTCCAGTTCGTCCTCGATCCGAAGGCCGGCATGCGCAGCGCCGCTGCCGCAGCACCGGCCGCCCCGCGCGCGCCGCTGGCACCGAGCGGCCCCGCCGCGACGGTGGCCGCGATCGCCGCCAACCTGGCCGCGAATGCCGCCGCCGCGCCCAGCGCGCCGGTCGACGTGCCGATGATGCCGTCGGCGGCCGCCGCGCACCACCTGAACGCCGACGACGCCGACATCGACCTGCCGAGCCTGCCCGCGCATGAAGCGGCCGCCGGCCGCCGCACGTGGCGTCCGGGCCCCGGTGCCGCACCCGCGAACGGCGGCGAAGCCGATTCGATGTACGAACGCTCGAAGCTGAACCCCGTGCTCACCTTCGACAACTTCGTGACCGGTAAGGCCAACCAGCTCGCGCGCGCCGCCGCGATCCAGGTCGCGGACAACCCCGGCATCTCGTACAACCCGCTGTTCCTGTACGGCGGCGTCGGCCTCGGCAAGACCCACCTGATCCACGCGATCGGCAACCAGTTGCTGCTCGACAAGGCCGGCGCGCGAATCCGCTACATCCATGCCGAGCAATACGTATCCGACGTGGTGAAGGCGTACCAGCGCAAGGCGTTCGACGATTTCAAGCGCTACTACCACTCGCTCGACCTGCTGCTGATCGACGATATCCAGTTCTTCTCCGGCAAGTCGCGCACGCAGGAGGAATTCTTCTACGCGTTCGAGGCGCTCGTCGCGAACAAGGCGCAGGTGATCATCACCAGCGATACGTATCCGAAGGAGATCTCGGGCATCGACGATCGCCTGATCTCGCGCTTCGACTCGGGCCTCACCGTCGCGATCGAGCCGCCCGAGCTCGAGATGCGCGTCGCGATCCTGATGCGCAAGGCGCAGTCGGAAGGCGTGAACCTGTCGGAGGACGTCGCGTTCTTCGTCGCGAAGCACCTGCGCTCGAACGTGCGCGAACTCGAAGGCGCGCTGCGCAAGATCCTCGCGTATTCGAAGTTCCACGGCCGCGAGATCTCGATCGAGCTGACCAAGGAAGCGCTGAAGGACCTGCTGACCGTGCAGAACCGGCAGATTTCGGTCGAGAACATCCAGAAGACCGTCGCCGACTTCTACAACATCAAGGTCGCCGACATGTATTCGAAGAAGCGCCCCGCAAACATCGCGCGGCCGCGGCAGATCGCGATGTACCTCGCGAAGGAACTGACGCAGAAGAGCCTGCCCGAGATCGGCGAACTGTTCGGCGGGCGCGATCACACCACCGTGCTGCACGCCGTGCGCAAGATCGCCGACGAGCGCAGCAAGGACGCGCAGCTCAACCACGAGCTGCACGTGCTGGAACAGACGCTGAAGGGCTGAGCGCGCGGGCGCGCTTGATAATTCGGCATCCGCCCCAAATTAAGGGGGGCGGTTCGGTTTTGAGGCACAATACTGGTTTGACCGCCCCGGTGGTGGCGGGCCAAGAGCCCGGCCGGCGGGGCGCTGCGAGGCTGCTGCGCTGCAGGCCGTTACTCAACGAAGGAACTCTATGCAACTGGTCAAGACCGAACGAGACACCCTCCTCAGGCCGCTGCAAACGGTCAGCGGCATCGTCGAACGCCGCCATACGTTGCCGATCCTCGCCAACCTGCTGATCACCAAGAACGGCCCGGACGTTTCGTTCCTGTCGACCGACCTGGAGCTGCAGATCACCACGCGCGCCGATTTCGGCGTCGGCGGCGACCAGGTGGCCACCACCGTCGCGGCCCGCAAGCTGCTCGACATCCTGCGCGCGATGCCTGACGGCCAGGTCACGCTGTCGCTCGCCGACAAGCGCCTCACCGTTCAGTCCGGCAAGAGCCGCTTCGCACTGCAGACGCTCGCCGCTGACGAGTTCCCGACCGTCGCGCAGGCCAAGGATTTCGGCGCGACCCTGACCGTCCCGCAGAAGTCGTTCCGCCAGCTGCTCGGCATGGTGCACTTCGCGATGGCGCAGCAGGACATCCGCTACTACCTGAACGGCATGCTGCTCGTCGTCGACGGCGACCAGCTGATGGCCGTGGCCACCGACGGCCACCGCCTCGCGTTCTCGTCGATGAAGCTCGAAGGCGGCACGTTCGGCCGCCAGGAAGTCATCGTGCCGCGCAAGACGATTCTCGAGCTGCAGCGCCTGCTCGAAGATATCGACGACACCGTCACCATCGACATCGCGCAGACCCAGGCCAAGTTCACGTTCGGCCAGGTCGAGCTCGTGTCGAAGCTGGTCGAGGGCAAGTTCCCCGACTTCCAGCGCGTGATCCCGAAGGCGCACAAGAACACGTTCGAGATCGGCCGTGAAGAGTTGCAGCGTTCGCTGCAACGCGCGGCGATCCTGACCTCGGACAAGTTCAAGGGCGTGCGCTGCATCATCGCGCCGGGCCAGTTGAAGATCATGTCGACCAACGCCGATCAGGAAGAGGCGCAGGAAGAACTGGAAATCGCTTACCAGGGCGATACCGTCGACATCGGCTTCAACGTCACGTATCTGCTCGACGTGCTCGCGAACCTGAAGGTCGACACCGTGCAGGTGAGCCTCGGCGACGCCAGCTCGAGCGCGCTGATCACCGTGCCCGAGAACGACGAGTTCAAGTATGTCGTGATGCCGATGCGCATCTGACGCGCTCGACATCGCAACACACACCAGGGGGCGGCAAGCCCCTTTGGCGTTTTTATGGCGAACCGACAACCCGTCCCTTTGGTGCCTTTTCGGCGCCTCGGACGGGCCAGGAAACTGGAGCGGCCCGGCGATTTCTCTCGCTGAAACGCACCGCGCCGCCACGAGAGTGGCCTCGCAGAACCGGAAGATATCCATGAGTGAACAGCACAATTCGCAACCCGATAACAGCAGCTACGGCGCCTCGTCGATCCAGATCCTCGAGGGTCTGGAAGCGGTGCGCAAGCGCCCCGGGATGTACATCGGCGACACGTCGGACGGCACCGGTCTGCACCACCTCGTGTTCGAGGTGCTCGACAACTCGATCGACGAAGCGTTGGCCGGGTACTGCAACGATATTCACGTGACGATTCATGCGGATAACTCGATTTCCGTGACCGACAACGGCCGCGGGATTCCGACCGACGTGAAGATGAACGACAAGCACGAGCCGAAGCGCAGTGCGGCCGAGATCGTGATGACCGAGCTGCACGCGGGCGGCAAGTTCGACCAGAACAGCTACAAGGTTTCCGGCGGCCTGCACGGCGTGGGTGTGTCGTGCGTGAACGCGCTGTCGAGCTGGCTGCGGCTGACCGTGCGGCGCGATGGGAAGAAGCGCTTCATGGAGTTCCATCGTGGCGTCGCGCAGGATCGCGTGCTCGAGACGGTGGACGGCGTGGAAGTGTCGCCGATGCTGGTCACCGGCGATACCGAGAACCGCGGCACCGAAGTGCACTTCATGGCCGATCCGACCATTTTCGGCACGGTCGAGTATCACTACGACATCCTCGCGAAGCGGATGCGTGAGCTTTCGTTCCTGAACAACGGCGTGCGGATTCGTCTCACGGACCTGCGCTCGGGCAAGGAAGACGATTTCGCATTCGCCGGCGGTGTGAAGGGCTTCGTCGAATTCATCAACAAGACGAAGACCAACCTGCACCCGACGGTGTTCTTCGCCAACGGCGAGAAGGACGGCGTGGGCGTCGAAGTCGCGATGCAGTGGAACGACAGCTACAACGAAAACGTGCTGTGCTTCACGAACAACATTCCGCAGCGCGACGGCGGCACACACCTGACCGGCCTGCGGGCCGCGATGACGCGCGTCATCAACAAGTACATCACCGACAACGAAATCGCGAAGAAGGCGAAGGTCGAGACGACCGGCGACGACATGCGCGAAGGGCTGTCGTGCGTGCTGTCCGTGAAGGTGCCGGAGCCGAAGTTCAGCTCGCAGACGAAGGACAAGCTGGTGTCGTCCGAAGTGCGCGCGCCGGTTGAAGAAGTCGTCGCGAAGGCACTGGAAGAGTTCCTGCTCGAAACGCCGATCGACGCAAAGATCATCTGCGGGAAGATCGTCGAAGCTGCTCGGGCGCGGGATGCTGCTCGGAAGGCGCGTGAGATGACGCGTCGCAAGGGCGTGCTCGATGGCGTCGGTCTGCCGGGCAAGCTCGCGGACTGTCAGGAGAAGGATCCGGCGAAGTGCGAAATCTACAT
The DNA here is from genome assembly GCF_905339595.1 of Burkholderia sp. BCC1977. Lineage (NCBI taxonomy): Bacteria > Pseudomonadati > Pseudomonadota > Betaproteobacteria > Burkholderiales > Burkholderiaceae > Burkholderia > Burkholderia sp. BCC1977. Next base: position 34,913 of record NZ_CAJPGQ010000052.1, on the reverse strand, counting down.
CGTCGAGGGTGACTCGGCAGGTGGGTCGGCGAAGCAAGGCCGTGATCGCAAGTTCCAGGCGATCCTGCCGCTGCGCGGCAAGGTGCTGAACGTCGAGAAGGCGCGCTACGACAAGCTGCTGTCGTCGGAACAGATCGTCACGCTCGTGACCGCGCTTGGGTGCGGGATCGGCAAGGAAGACTACAACCTCGACAAGCTGCGCTATCACCGCATCATCATCATGACCGACGCGGACGTCGACGGTGCGCACATCCGGACGCTGCTGCTCACGTTCCTCTATCGCCAGATGCCGGACATGATCGAGCGCGGCTATGTGTATATCGCGCAGCCGCCGCTTTACAAGATCAAGGCGGGCAAGGACGAGCGGTATCTGAAGGACGATGTGGAGCTGAACGCGCACATGCTGCGGTTGGCGCTGCAAGGGTCGGAGCTGGTGCCGGGTGAGAATGCTGCCGCGATTTCCGGCGATGCGCTTGGGGAGTTGGCGCGGTCGTATCTGCTGTCGAAGAGCGTGATCGAGCGGTTGAGCCGGTTGTATGACCCGGCCGCGCTGGAAGCGGTCATGGACGGGGTGGTGATCGATCTCTCCAATGAGGCTTCGACCGAGGCCTCGGCGAAGGCGCTGCACGCTGCGTTGCATGACGAGGCTTTGAAGAACGAAGTGCGTGTCGTGCCTTCGTATGACCCGGTTCGCGAACAACGGTCGCTGCATGTCGAGCGGACGCATCACGGCAATGTGCGGGTTTCAGTCATCGACCAGGAATTCCAGCACACGGCGGATTATCAGCAGCTCGTGACGACGGCGAATACGTTCAAGGGGCTTATTGGGGAAGGTGCGGTTATCAAGCGCGGTGAGCGCAGCATGGCCGTGGCGGACTTCAAGAGCGCGATGAAGTGGCTGCTGGCGGATGCGGAGCGGAACGTCTCCAAACAACGCTATAAGGGGCTCGGCGAGATGAACCCCGAGCAGCTGTGGGAAACGACGATGGATCCGGCGGTGCGGCGTCTGCTGCGTGTGCAGATCGAAGATGCGATTGCTGCGGATGGGATCTTTACTACGCTCATGGGGGATGATGTGGAGCCGCGGCGGGCGTTTATTGAGTCGAATGCGTTGCGGGCGGGGAATATTGATGTTTAACCCATGCCGTAGGCGTAGGGCGCCAGAGTAAGTGCGACTGGCGCCACAGTTTTGCGACTGTATGACTAAGTTGTTGCGACTGCCCTACCGCATTGTCGACACCGCATCGCGACTTGCCGTGCGGACTCTTAACCCGTAGGTCGGGTGTTCGAGCCACTCACGTCCCACCAAGCATTTTGAAGCCTGGTTAGCGAAAGCTGATCGGGCTTTTTGCTTTGTTCGGGGCATTTCCGGTCAATTGTGCGAACACCCGTATGATGTTTGCGCCGCCGCTTGGTGGCTATTTTTTGCCAATCGGGCTGCGCCCAATAATTTGACTATCAGATTCATATCATTGATAGATTTAGAGCACTATGATTTGGCTGTAGTTTCGGGGTATTTTCAGGGTAATTCAACCCGAAACGGAGCTACCATGCCCCCGATTCAATATGTCAATGCCGGCGATGGCACCCCCACGCATGTCATTATTCCCATCGATGAATTCAAGCGCGACTACGTCCCTGTTGGCTCGACTAATGTGGCAACCGCGTCCGAGCCCGCGCCCGAGTCGCTGCTGAGCGCAGACAAGCTGTTCATCAAGCTACCGCACGGCGGCCCGGACGCGAAGATCGACGTTCATGCGTTCGCTCATGCGTTCTGCCGTCGCGGCACAACGGATACGGTGCTGCCGGTCGTTCCGATCGCAAAGAAGACGCAGAAGCTGGCCGACTTCGAGGGCAAGCGCGACGATAGCAAAAAAGTCGTCGTCGGCCCCATAAACGGGCTCGACGCGATGCTGCGTCGTTGTTGCCTTCCGGAAGGTTCGCCGTATCGGGACACGATGCAGGCGACTACGGCCGTCGTCGATGCGCTCGTCGAAACCGGCCTCTTCAAGCGTACGACCCAATCCATGGACGGCTTCTATCGTCCGGTCCAGTGTCTTTCGGTTGTGCAGGAGAAAATCGTCGCCTTCGTTAATGACCTCGGCGAGCCGAAAAATCCGATCGACCCGCACCGCCTGGTCCTCCCGTGGTAGCGCTTGTATCTCGCCCCCCTCAACACGAACAGGCGAAGGTCCGCACGACGGCCTTCGCCTGTTTTTTGGGCACGGTGAGCGCCCCCGGTACTCGATGTTGCGTGTTGTCGTCCGGTCCGTATCTGGTCGAGCAGCACATCCCCATACATCAGTCAGCGCGATGAATATTGGCGCGCAAACATCCGCCGGCGTGGACACAAGCCGATTTATCGCACTTTCGACACGAACCAGCAGCCTCGAAGGCGAAATAGACTTTGGTTCGCGTGGTTGACCGGCGACGCCTGTAGCTCGTTGAGTAGCCCCACTGTGCCAACCAAGTGGCTTTGCTCAGAATACCAAAGAGAAGAGGCAATCTACCTCGCAAATGCTGTCGCCGGCCGGTTTTCAGATCAGGGATACGACTCTGGTATTGACCAACGCATTCAAATGGTCATGAAGCAACATCGGAACCGCCCCACCTGAAATCAGAACCCCAGCCTCCATGTTTTGCTCCATTGCATGACCGGTCAGGTTGGCGCTGGTGATAAAACAAATGCTACCGTCGGCAACAGCGATCTTAGAGTGGACCCGACCGTCGGAAAATGGCGCAACTCGGTCCCTCCACGCATAAAGCTTCACGGACGGGAGTAGCTTTCTCATCTTACCGATCGCATCGAACGAGATGCTTCCGCCGTGATCCAGTGATGATTCGAGCAACATCGCGATGCTCACGCCGCGTGCGCTTGCTTCGCTCAACGCCTTCACGATAGTCGAGACGTCGTAGGCCACGAAACTGGTAACGAACAAGCTTTGCCTGGCCGCACCGATGACTTGCAGTAGCGCCTGCTCCGTTCGACGAGCGGAGACGAATGGCGTCGTCGGCCCCGTCCACACGAGTTCGATAGATTGTCGCTTCGACACGTTCTCGGACGCATGGCTGGCTGCCAACAGCATAGAGGCCAACTCACCGGAATCGATCGAGGTAGCCTGCCAAACCTCGACGAGTCGGTCGACGATAGTCTTGGCCGTCGCTGTGCCGACAACATCCGACAGGGAGACGTTCGCCTTCTCGCTCCCCATCTTCCGAATCCTGCCCGCCAGCGCGCGAACCTTCTCCGGCGACACGAGACAGACCACGGCGGTGACAGCTTCCAGCAACATCTCCATGTCACAGCCCCGCAAAGAACGCAGCATTCCCTCGATCGAGGGTCTGTACTAGCAACGATCTGTCGAGGTAACGATTACCTCGCTCACACGACGTCTCGGCGACCAGACTGCATGCATGACAAGCTGCCGCGTGCAGCGAGCGGTCTTTGTCCGGATCATGTTCGGAGCAAAGCGGATCGGACGAACAGACCTTCGATCGGCTCAGCGCCTGACGAAGCAATCGACCGAGGTTTTCTGGTTTGCCAAGATCGACAAGCCCACCCAACGTTCCATCGGAATCAGCTGCTGCCGTGTAGATGAGGATGCCTGCCTGAGGGTTCGCACTCGTCACGTCGGCGTAAATGCGTTCGCGGATACTCGCCGCGTTGTAACCGCACTCCAACGCCAGTTCGCGGATGAGCAGGTGCGAGAGCGTGTGGAGCATGGCATACCGGATGCCGGGGTAGCCTTCGTCAGGGTCAAGGCGACGCGAATTGCGCCATCCGCGATGACCACCCGTAAGAATGCAATTTACTTGTTTGACGCCATCGAACGCCTCCCACTCTTGGAGCACACCTTCGTCGAACTGGATAAAGATGCCCTCGCCGTGAACTTGATTCGCAGGAACCCAATCCGGCTTGCGACGCGCAAGGCTTGCCATTTGTGGGCGCTCGTTCGGATCACTCGCCTCTTCCGGCGCCTCGACACGAGTAAAGCCCAATAAGGCGTTGACCTCGCGAAGCCTTTCCAGCAAAAGCACTCTACGGACCTGCTTTTCGAAGCCGGGTGGTGTAGACACCTTCTTGCTCATGAAGTGTGGGTAATCGACCGGCGGATTGGCGGCCGTCAGCACTTCCCACTCAGGCCCCTTGATGTCGGCCTCACCGACGACCTCCTGTCCACCGCCGTTGCGATAGGCCTCAATGGCCGACCAGATGTCTGATGCCGAGTGTTTTTCGATACCCGGAAGCCCACCCGTAACCTTAAGCGTTTGCACCACGATGGGCACCATGGCCTCAGACGTGACACTCTGAAAGACCGCCCAGCCGTCCTGAATCAACTGGCCGAGCGGATCTTCGGCCTGCGGAATTGCAAGCGCTGACAGGGTAATCGGGAACCAACTGTTCGTCGAACCTAGCAAGACTGCCCGCGCCTCCTCATCGCACTCCTCGTCGAAATGATCGAGATGTGGATGCCTACCTCGGCAGCTCGGCAAGTTTTCCTTCCCTGCCTTGCCGAAGGCATTCGCCATACTGCGCGATGCCCCGCAGGTATCACACTTTACCCACAGGTTCTCGGTCTGCAGCGACGCCCCGCTCTCGAAGAACCTCAGCGTTCCCTTACATGAGCTGTTGCCGCCGTGTACGAAATAGTGCCAGGGGAAGTCATCTAGGTGACCGCCTCGACAGGCCAAAAGAAAACGGGCCGGGACGGCATCGGCATCCTTCGCGGGCTGACTATCCTTGGAGCCACGGCACCCCTTGTGGACGAAACGGGTTCGCTCCGGCCGGAAGCGGTTTTCCTTGATTTCGAACAGGCCAGCATCGAAAGGTGACAGCAGGCCACACTTCACGCAGCGCATCCAGCGCGGGAACGGTCGAACAGGGACGCCGATGTTTGCTTCGGCCGACCATGGATCGACAAGTTCGCTCTTCTGGAACGGTGGCATGCGCAGGCTCTCCACCTGCGGCCCAAGAACCTTACGGACGGCGGCGAGCAGGCGTGGCTCGGGAATGGGCTGGCACCTGTCTTTCTCCCATTGGTCGATGCCCAGTGTCACCACCGAAAGGCTCGGCAAATCGATCAGCGCGCCGGGTCCGTATGTCCAGAGCAGTTGGCTAGGGCGGACTTCCCCCACGGGTGTTCTATTGGTAGTCATGGTCAGTCTTCGTCCTTTGGCACCGGACGCGGCTTCCACCCGTGGTCGTCCGAGATATGTCCCGTGTTCATGATCAGGCGCACGCCTGGCTCCACTTCTCGCATCGACATCGGAACCGTCCAGTTGTCCCACGCATGGATACCCGGTGATTTAACCAGCCCGACCATCGTCGCGGCCTGCGCGCCACGCTTTTCATAAGCCAGCGTGCGACCGGGCACACTCACTTCCTTCGCCCATTCGTCCGCGCGCTCCTTCAGCTCACGCTCGGCCAGATGCTTGATGGTGGACGCCTCGCTGACGTTCCAAGCTCGCCGCACCAGTACGTCGATGGCTTCGGTGATCTCTGGCTTGTCGGATTTGTCCAGTTCACCCGCTCCAACGTTCGGGTTGAAGGCGTCGTTTTCCAAGCGCATCAGGGAGAGGAGCGCACCGGTTAGGCCACGATCCATCGCACGCGGCGAGAAAGGCGTCACCGACTGAGCTTCCACGTGCTTATAGAAGGTCGCGTGGTAATGCTCGAAGGTCTCGTAATGCGAGAGGTCGCGCGGACGCGCCCACGTAAGTACCGTGCAAACCAAACCGGGGAAAGAACGACCCACACGGCTGGTAGCTTGAATGTATTCCGCCGTACCCTTGGGCTGACCGTTAACTGCCATAAGGCCTAAGCGATTCACGTCCACACCGACCGAAAGCATGTTGGTCGCGAGAACTATGTCGATCGCCCGGGTGTCGCCCTCGTTCCATTTCGTCACGTACTTCCCGTTGGCAGCGTCGAACGCGACCTTGAACTTGACCTCCAAATCGTCGAGGTACTTCGGGATGTCCTGACTGGAAACGCGAGACGTCAGCTCGCGGATGTTGTTGACGCTACGCTGTGCGAGTGCTGGCCGTTCGACCATGCTCATTCGCACGCGGTAGGAACGTGTTTGCACGTCGTCCTCGGCCAAGCGCCGCATTCCGCCCAGCTCGCGCAACGAGTTGAAATAGCCGACCATCGTCATGTACGGGTCGGCTGGCTCGCCGAAGCGATCGAACAAGGCCTGGGCTGCGGTGAGGAAGGCGGTGTAGACGCGAATCAGCATCGCTGGCCGCGAGCTACCGGGCGAACACACGCCGAGGTAACGCCGTCCGGGCCGCACTTCGATCGGGCGCTGCACCGAGAAGTAGTTGTCCTCCACATCCAAGCCGTGCGGCGGGAACACCGACACTCGCCGCATGAACACGTTGTTCACCTGCTCCTTGGCTTTGCGTACGGTCGCCGTGGATGCGACGATCTTCGGCTTGACCGTCTTGCCATCAAGTGTCCAGCCACACAGTTCGTCGACAGACGATTCGTACAAACCGACCATCGTGCCCAATGGACCACTGATGAGATGGAACTCGTCCTGGATGATCAGATCGGGGGGGCGAATCGGACTTACGGGCTTCACCACCGCCGCAGGTAATCCCTTGGCCGCGCGGTGACCCGTATTACATTCACAGCCAGGCCACATCAAGCCGTGACGCTCGCATTCCTGGCTCACGCGACCGAACAGCGTGCGCACCTGACCGCGCCACGCCATCATGGCGAACTTATCCACGGTGGCGATCATCATCGTCGGCGGGCGGTGGTAGATCTCCTCGTCCACCGTCAGCACCGGAATACCGGGGTGTGGCGACTTGCTGGACTTGCCGCGCGAGAATTCGCAGCGTCCCTTTTTGTCGCCGCAATAGACAAGCGTGCGCCCGTGATTTTTGTCGACCTCAATGTCACGCCCCGGGGCGATGTCAGAGCCACACCACGGACAGCTAGTCAGTTGCGCAGGCGATGCCGCCCCAGCATGGTATTTTCCAGGGTTACGGATATCTTCGATGGCGCGATGGCTGTCCTCGGTCGTGCCTGGCGTCACCTTATTGCCAACCCAAAGGCCGATCGTGAAGGACTCGTGGCCCAACGCGGAATCACCGTTAGTCAGCGCCTCGCGCCGCAGTACCTCCATCGCGCAGATCAGCGCGGTGGCGCGCTGGAACTGCTGCAAGGTCAACAAGCGCAGCGTGTAGCGCATGATCACGGCCAGACCGCGCGAACCGTCGTAGCCGCCGAGCTTGCCTTGCAGACGGCGGATCGCCATCGTGAACGCCGCCACGCCCAGATAGGCTTCAGTTTTGCCGCCGCCGGTGGGAAACCATAGCAAATCGGCATGAGCTTCCATCGGCTGCACGCGATCCACGTGCATAGGGTCGGCCAGCGAGGGAATCGACAGCAGCAGGAATGCCAACTGGAACGGACGCCAACTCCGGTTCTTTGGCTGGTCGAATCTATCGACCGTCACGTCACGCCCACGCCGCACTTCAAGCGCGTACTGACTGCGAACGCGCTGAATGGCCATTGCCCGGTTAGCAAAGCGGAAAGCCGCCAGAGCTTTTTCGTCGCGCTTGAGGGTGTCGATGCCCTGCTGCAATCGGGTCTGGATTTCCTGACATCGATCCAGTGCCTCGCCGGCCTGCGCGTCGTACCCCACTACATCTTCGCCGATGCGCTTGCGCTGTTCGCCAATCCATGCCGCGTAATCCTCTGTCAGCACGCTCAAGGCATCAACCAACTCGGTGACATCTAGCGTGGCAAGCCGCTCCATGTCGAGCAGACCGCTCGCTACCATCTCCTTCATCGCCGGACGATCGGCAGGATCAAGGCCCGGCGTCTCCGTGACCTGCACTTCGCACTGCGGGAGGACTGTAGTGCGCACTTCGGTGGCCAATGTCACGTCGTCCGCGATCTCCGCGTGGACGGCAACACCATGCCCGACAGCGAACTCCACGCGGTTTCGATAGATCATCTCAAGCGATTCGCGTTCAGTGTCTATACCGTCGGTGTCCAATACGGGACGGCGGCGGAAGATGGCGCGCTTGGACGCATCGGCTTCCGCACGCACGATCAGTTCCGGCTGGAACAGCCATGCGGTGTCGCGGTTTGTGTCAGGCTCCTCCTGTGCGTTGATCAGGAACAGCGTCACCAAACGGTCTCCGTTAGCGTTCTTGGCACGAATGGAGCCCTGTATCCGCACTGACGGGCGATTCGAGTCCGGTGCCTGATGGGAGATCACGCCTTCGGTGAGTGGCAGCACGATCTTTCCACCGCAGGGGATACGTTGCCAGACCTTGGCTTTCTGCCCATTGGACCGCGTCCGCTCGTGCTCGTCGTTGGGCACACGTTCGTAGCTACCCCAGCACGCTTCGACCTCGATGCGCTCTGCGTCGCTATCGACGCAGAACGTCATGCCGAAGCTGCTCGGCACCAGCGACTGGTTGCTAGCTGCGTCGATCTCGTCCGATGCATCCGATTCGGGTTCCACCCGTCCGGTGGCCGTACCGAACTCTGCACCGGGTTCGTGCTGGCCGGGGACGATGGGGTCAGTGGGTTCCCCCATCTCGTCCCCCGCCAGCGGCCCCTCCAACCCTTCGATGCCGCCCTGAGCATCGTCGCGTGGTGCCAGCTTGCCGACCAGATAACGGTCGCGCACACTCATGTCCACAATGCGCTCGTGCGGGCCGCCCGCAGGGCCGAGCAGGTCATCCACTACGGCCAATTGAAGCAGTTCGCGGATGTATGCCCGATCCTCAATCGCCGGCACCCCGCCCTCAGTCTGATGTAGTACCGTGGACAAAACCGAGATGAATTCCTCCCACTGGATGCGACCAACGCTCCCCGACGACGGCGGGGCCAGCGAGACGCTAGCGACCGGCACGGAAGTATCGGCGACCGACACCCGATCGAAGAACAACGTGGTCGTCTCAAGGTCGGAACGAACCCGCAACACGCGCCCTGCACGAACGATCTCGTCGGCGAGGTTCAGGACCAGCACCCAATCGTCCTCAACAATGCCCGGGTATAGTGAGCGATCACCCTTCAAGACCAGGGTGTAGGGCAACAACCTACCATCGGTCTTGAGGCCAAGATCAATGGCAACCCACGCATTGGTAGCTCTTTCAACAGTGCTTGGTTCCATGACTTTCCTTAGACTTTGAATTCATTCTTGAGAAGGGCTACAACCTTCTCCTTTGTATTGAAGCCGTTCTTGATGAGAATTTCGGTGATGTCCCGACCTGATATAAAAATAATCGGATGACGATCTTCTCGGACTTCCTCATATGCCTGACGCGCAACGACCGAAGTCGTGACCAACACACCAAATTGCCTATGTCGAATCCTGGATATGAGCCGCGACACCTCTTTCACACCTACCGAATTCGGTGCCCCTCCGTTCATAGGGGGTCTGTAACATTTCGCCTCAAGGGAGAATTCTGCATACACCGGATCTTCTCCCAAGCCAAGTAGATAGCGACCGACAGCGTCTCTACCACCATCTATGGTTCCGCGAGTAATCTCATCGACAATCACTCGCGCATCTGTCATCTGATAGATGCGTGCCGCAAACGCTTCAAATGCAATTGGAGATTCTTTGAAGTGTTCCCATACGCTGTGTAGAAGGCTAGCTTTAATTGGCGTATCCGGCGACTGCTCTTCAAGAGTTCGAATGATCGTCGTTGGTTCAGCCGCGAGAGGCAGATACTTCCCAGATGCCACCCAATCGGCCCACGCTTTTGGGGCGTTGGACGTAATGAAATTTCCAACCACGAGATCATTGATCCAATTTCTGCTTACAACAGGAACGTCCAAAATCGTAAACACTGAGCGGTAGTTCTGAAAGCGTTGACCCGCTGATGATTTCCATACGGCAACCAAGTCTTCCGTCGCTGAGAGACCAGGGAATCCGGGGACCGCAAGGCCCTTGTACTGAACGGAGCGTGCGCCAGTCGAAGTTGCATGCTTCTTGAATACTAAAAATGGTGCAACTCCTGATCGAGGCTCCCCTTCTGCATGTAGACGAGCAAATGCATGGCGCAGCACTCTGTTCCCCCCCGCACGAGTGTCGTGCAGTTCATGGCCAGGAGTCTTGTTGTCTCCGTAGTAGACAAACTGCCCGGTGCTCAGATCAAGCGTATCCGGCCAATCGCGATCTTCTCCGGTCGTGAAAAGAATCACCCAATTCTTCCGCTCTCCGCGCCCGGATACACGAAATCCCCCCATATTTCCTGAGCCTGGAAGCAACTTTGCGATAGGTTCTCCCGAAAGTTGACCATCGGAACTGCTCTCATACACCGCGTCGACGATCAAATCCGCCGTCGCTAATGCATGGAATGGAAAGACTCTTGTCACCTGGTTCTCACTCAAATTCTGGGATCGACGGTCATCTCAGGCGTCGACGTATCTTGGGGTTGGGTGGTGATGCTTTCCCGCTATCATTACCCCCGATGGCCGAGCTGTACGCGGTAGCGTGCGCCGCGCCGCTCACCTTGGCGCTCGACCCTACCGCCCGAGATCAAATCGGTGATCGCGGCGTTCCATTGGCCGTCCGTGATGCCGGTAGCAGCAAGGACCGCGACCTTGGCATGCCAGCCATCGTTCGCGGTCAGGAAATCGAGGATCGCCGTGGTTGGCGTAACACCGTTGGCGCTGACCGTAACTCCTGATTCGAAGTCAAGCGATGATTGAGCCGTTGCTACGCTAACCACGCGACCGCCGTTCGGGGCACGACTCGAAGCACGCGGCGTGGCACCGGCATGCAGTCCATGGGAAACTTCTTCCTGGTAACGCTCACGGTTCAACTCCGACAGCCGTCGAAGCACTTCGACGCGCGCAGTCTCGGAGATGGTGAAGCGTACACGGTCGTTTTCCGACAGATACGGTACTTCGTGGAAACTGTGCTCAAGGTCGATGTCGTCCCAGCCATAGGCGTGCGCTACTGCGACGTCCATTTCGCGCTGCAATGAGCGCAGCCGTTCGACACTGGGGGCGCGTTCGGTGTCGGTATGGAAGCGGTTGTAGAGCTTGGTCAAGCCGATGCGATCGGCCCGCATGACTTCGATGCGCGCTTGATGAAATCGATCTCTCAAGTCATCAAACTGTTCGTTTGATTTGTCAATAAAACGGATAGGGAAAGCAAATGTCTCAAATGCATTTCCCGGCGAATATTTGAGCCGTGTTTCCAGTTTGGATGAGTACTGCCGTGCCCAGACTTCATGCAACGATGACTGACAGATGGCGAGTAGCCCAACATTTTTGAAAACATCAAGGTTGGCGGACATGATCGAAGTGTTTGGGATTTCCGCGAACCCGAGGTGCTTCGTCACTTCGCTACAGACCAGTACAGTCTCCTGCCTCGGTTTGATTGAGTCCCATCCCACCGGGTGCTTCTCGAACTTTTGCCCCCAACCAATAGCATGATACAGGGCCGGTCGCTTTTCTGCGAACTGCCACCAATAGTCTCGATAGACTTTCCGGTTATTGGTTTGACGCTCCGCCTTTACCGTCTCTTCAAGCCTCTGCCAAGGTAGTTTGTATTCCTTAGCTCGATTTTCCGGCCAGTCCCAGAAATTGATCACCCATCGGCTCGGGCGCTGCTCGGGATCTGAATTGAGGTCATCACCGTTGATATACGGAAAAATGACTTCCGCGTTCCGCGGATCGGCATCCAGCATCCTGTGCGCCTCATCTGACGACAGAACGAAACCCATACCGAGCACAATCGAGCCTTGATACACGATGCCTTCATTCGCTTTCAGACGTTTGGGACTCCACTCCTCACGATCGGACAAGAAGGCCGAGATAAAGGGCGCTGGCCGCCCAAGAAGCGAGCGTTCGCCCTGCCACTCGCCCTTGTGAACATGCACCCGACTGGTGACAACCGCCGCCTTTCCGGGCCAGGGTTCATTCGGATAGGCGGCATAGATCACTGCACCTGCGCCGACCATCGCCTCCAGCCCGACCTGCCGCGTGTCACCTTCGGCGATGGTATTGACCGCAAGCAACCCAAAGCCACCTCCCTCACGCAGCAGACCCCATACTCGCAGGAAGAAATAGGCGACCAGATCGGCGGAGCCACGTCGCCCTTCAGCGATGTGTGCGACCAGCCAATCTCGGAAGGCCGTACCCACGACACCAGTGATACGCTGTCCGCCCAAAAAGGGCGGATTACCGACCATGCCATCGAAACCGCCGCGATCACGCGCGAATACCTCGGGGAATTCCAGCGGCCAATGGAAAGGCCGACGTGCGGGTTTGTCGCTAGGCTGATCGGTGGAGAGCGCAATAACCGCTCTCCGGTGCATTGAGACGAGAGCGTCATGGTCGCCGCCGATGACCTGTCCCGCTTGGCTGGTCAAAGACACTAGCGCATTCTCTAGCCCCGCACGGCTACCGACCGATGCGAACACTTCTCCGATGAACGCGTCGGCGATGCTTTCCGGCACTTCGAGTCGGCGGCGTGCATCGGCGTCTAGATGTGCCATCGCCTCCACATCGCGGATATTGCGGATGGGTATTTCGCGCAATTGTTGTCGCAGTGTAACGGCCTCGCACACGGCCTGTTCGACGCTTTGGCCAAACAATCTTAGCTGGCCTTGGCCCCTCGGGTTGATCGAAAGCTGGGTGAGCTGATCCAGCCGATGGATGCCGAGCAGGCTGTCTCCGCAGCGCAGGTTGTGGTCGAGGAAGCCGAAGGGCCGGCCCTTGGCCAGCGTCACCAGCCAAATGGAGAGCTTAGCAAGTTCTACAGCCAGCGGATTTAGATCAACGCCGTAGAGGCAGCGTTCGGCGATGAGGCGGCGAGCGGCGATGGTGCGCATCTCTGTGTCGCGCGGCAGCTGCTCGACATTGGCATCGGTGTTCACTACGCGCCCGTCGATGCCGACCGTGTGCCCGCGTGCCTCGGCCAGCGCCCATGCCGCCGCCAGCCGGTCAGCCAGCCAACGGCAAGCTTGCACGAGGAACGCACCCGAACCCATCGCCGGGTCGCAGATCTTCAGATCAAGCAGTTCGGCCGGCGATTTCAGCACCCAGTCCGCGTGCAGCATGCCCTGCGCCGGCCCGCTGTAGGCAATGGGCGTGAGCGTTTCTGCAACGATTGCTTCGGTGAGCGACTTCGGCGTGTAGTGAGTACCAGTCTCGCGGCGATCGGAGCCGGTTGTGACGATGAAGGCTCCAGCGGGATAGACCAGCGGGTAGCCCCAAGGGTCAGTGCGCACCAGATGAGCGAAAGGTCTGATGCGGTCGCGCAGCGCCGTGTCTCCATGGCAGGCCGTCAGCACGCGATCGGCGAGCGCATCGTCCACGGGACGCGACAGATCGTTGTGCACGCGACCGACGGAACTGCCGGAACGCTCCCGAAGCAGGTCGGCTAGCCGCTCGGCACCGTCCAGCCGCGCAGATTCGAGTTCGGCCAGCGTGACCCACGGCGACTGGGCGCTCTTGGTGGCTTCGAGTTCCAGCGTGACTTTGGCGGTGCGCTTGACGGTGCGCTCCAGCAAACCTTCATAGACGTAGCCGATTTGCTCGACGTCCAGCGCGCGATAAGAAAGCGTGCGCCCCTGGAATTGCTGGATGGCTTCGAGCAACAGCAAGACAGTGCGGTTGTCAATTGGCAGCGGCTTGGCGACGTCGATGCGCCAGTCCGAGCCACGGTCGCGGCCTTCGAGAAAGGGAAAGCGGTCCGGATCGAAAAGGGAGCCGCCCAGTGCAGGCAGCCGCAGGTTTTCGTGCTCGATGCCGCCGTACACGGCCCGAAAGACTGCCAGCAGGCGCGACCATGCATCCCAGCGGCGCTCAAGAATCTCGTCGGATTCGGCACGCAACTGCATCCGCAAGGTCGAAAGCGCGTAGTTGGCTTCGTAGCGTTCGTCGCCCAAGAGTAGAAGGCCGCGTTCTTCTGCGGAAAGCAGGAACACCAACCGCATCATCACCGTCAGCGCGGCTTCGTAGAGTTCAGCTTCCTTCACACCGCGCAGCAACTCGCGGCCGCGGTCCTGGTCGGCCTTGTCGAGCGACTGGATGAGCACTTCGACCGCACGCCGCACCTGCTCGCCCAAGGCGTCGGTCACTTCGTCCTGGAACTTCAGCGAGCGATCGAAGAGCGCGGGCAGCCGCTCCGATTCATCCACGAAGAAGCGCCGAATGCCCAAGAGATGGACAAAGGCCTGGAGGGTGACGGGTTCCTGCGCCCAGATGCGCGCATACCAACTGGCGAAGGTGGTGACCGCGCCTACCGGCGCATCGACCAGCATCCAGCATTCGCCATTGGTCAGCAGGCCGAGACGGCAACCCGTAGCGCGGCAGAGTGCAACCATCCGCTCCGCCGGGCTACTGGCCCAGCCGTCCAGCTTCTGGGTCGCATCGAAATCGACGTCTTGCCCGTAGGTGTGGACGAGCATCAGTGGCTGGTCCCCATTGCCGACGACGGCGAAGTCCGGCGACAGGCTCAAACAGTGTTCAGGCAGAGTGACGGTCAGGTGCGCGGCACACCAGTCCTTACGTTTGAGCACGTCGCCGCGGCCGTCCTCATCAAGTTCCAATCCGTGAGACAAGACCTCGTCAATCCACGCCGCGTGCAGCTCGACGAAGCGGAAATCGTCGGATTCCAGTGCCTCCCGCCACTCGTCGTAGGCTTGGCGCACCCGCCTGAGCTTGGTCGCATCAAGTTCTTCCAGCCCTTGCGGGAACGCTTCCTTCAAAACGGGAACGGCAAGGAACGGGCCGGAAATCTCGATGAGCGTGAGCCATTCGTGCTGCGTGCTCATACAGCACCTCCGGCGGATTCGGGTACGACGAAGATCACAGCAACCGGGAAAGTGCGGTCGTCGAGCTTCGCGTAGCGGGAGTCAATGGCGTGCGTCTCCATCCGGCGTTCGTCGGGGATGCGCGCGAGGCGAGCTTCCAGCGCGGCGTTGTCGCGCCGGAGTTGCATGCGTTCGTCCTCGGTGAAGAGCGAGAGCTGTTCGGGCTGTGCGCCTTTCTTCAACTCGGACTGGATCGCCTTTTCCAATTCGTCGAGCACCGTACCGATGTCGTCGATTTCTTGCTGCATGCGGGTCTGAAGCGTGTTTGTCAGGTAACGGAGACGTTCTTTGGAACGCGCATCAACGGCCTTCAGGATGGCTTCCTGCTGACGGTCAAAGCGAACGCGGAGCACGTCGAACAGGGGCAAGGCCGCCTTGATTGGCTTCGCTTCGTCCAACCACTGCTGGACGCGGGTGACGCCTTCTTCGCGGCGGAAGGATTGGTCGCGCAGATAGCCACCTGATGCCGTCAGTTCCTCGTGCAGCCGATGATGGTTACCGCCCGTAATGACCAATCGCGAGACGACAACCACGGCCGGGCCATCGATAAGCGCGTCTGGCATCGTGCGGACGGTGACACGGTGCAGTTTCTTCACATCGTCTTGCGCCCAGACCTCGGCACGCAGCAGGCGCAAACACATCTGCACCAAGCGATGGTTCAGGTGGACAAGCACGACATCGTCGCGGCCACTGGCAACGGCATGATCGAAGGTGATGGGCCGAATCTTCTGGGTGTGCGGATGGCGCAGCCCTTCCAGACAACGCGCCCACGAGCCAGACAGCGCGGGCATCTGGAAGACGCTACCCAAAGGTGCGTCCTTCAGCTCAAAGGGTTCCAGTGGCGGGCGGCCCGCCAGCGCGAGGCCGGTCTTCACGGCCATCAGGACGTGGTCGGGCGTGAGGTGGAAGTCCTGCTTGGTGGTGAGCAGACGCTCGTGCAACTTGGCGATACGCTCCTTTAACTCGCGTTCGGCGCGCACGAAATTCTTGGCGCGAGCGATCCGCGCCTCAGCCAAACGCGTGTCCAAGTCCTTCAGAGATCCTTCGATGAGGCCGGACATCTGCGGCGCGATGACCGGATTCACACTGCCCATATCCGCACGCATTGAGTCCAGTTTCCGCAAGGCCCGCAGGATATCCTCGCTGTGGCCACCAACCGATGCGCCACTCGCGCCGCCACCATCGACCGGATGCCAGATCAGCACTTCCTTCTCGCGCTGCCCATGGCGGTCGATACGCCCGTTGCGCTGCTCCATCACGTTGGGGTTGTATGGAATCTCAAGGTGGATGAGTCGACTACAGTGGTTTTGCAAGTCAATGCCTTCGGACGCTGCGTCGGTGGCAAGCAGGATGCGCACCGGGGATTCCTGCGGTGATGCCTGGAACGCCGCCTTGATAGGTTCGCGCTCGTCTTGGGAAAGGCCACCGTGAAGCAGGCCGAGACGCTCGCCGCTGAAGCCGTGGCTGGCTAGGATTTGATGCAGCCACTGGTGCGTGGTGCGATACTCGGTGAACAGGATCACCCGGCGATCGCTCCACGAGCCATCCGGCTTGAGGTTCTCAGTAAGCCAGTCGAGGATGGCCTGGGCCTTGGAGTCGGCCTGATTCTTGGCTCGCTGTGCCCATACCCTCAAATCGTCCAGCATCGCACGCTGCTCCGCCGTCAGTGGCGGCGAACGGCGCGTAGCCTCCTCGATAGCTTCGGCATGGGCATTCTCGACTTCCTGATCGTCCGCGTAGTCCTCGTCAGCTTTGAGGATGGCCTTGTGCAGGATGCGCTCTGCCATGATGTCTTGCTTCGCGGGTCGTGCTTCGGATAGCGATGCGATGTGCTTTTCAAGCGTGGAAGCGAATGCCGCCGGCGACGAGAGCAAGCGCTTCTTGAGGAGTCGATTGATGAAGGCCGTGCCGAAACCATTACCCGCCTTCTCAGCATCCTTTTCGCGACTGGCGCAGTAGTCATCGAGTTTGCGGTGAATCTCTCGCTCTTCAGTCGAGTACGGAACCGTGAGCGCCTGCAAAGTGCGCCGGGCATACAAGGGGTTGCCTTCCGCATCGACCAGATCGCTCTTCAAGCGGCGAATCATCACCTGACTCAACTGCTTTTCGTCAGGGAGGATGTTACGGGCAAAACGTTGGTCGTCGAGTAACTCCAGCAACGAGGTGAACGACTCCGTGTAGCCGTTGTGTGGCGTGGCGGTCAAGAACAACCGATGCTGGAAATGCGGACCGATGGCGCGAATGAGGCGCGTCCGCTGGCTCTCCAAAGCATAGTGAGCCCCTGCGGCCGGAGCTACGTTATGCGCCTCGTCCACGACCAGCAGATCGAACTTGCGTGGATAGCTGACATGCGGCGGAATCACGTCACGCATGGCGCGCAACCCTTCTCCGCTCTTTGCCCAATCCATCGACGTGATGAGACGAGGATGCGATGTCCACGGATTGGCATGGATACCACGCTCGCGCCGCAGTTGCTTGATGTAGTCGGTATCCACAACTCGAAAATCGAGACCGAATTTCTCCAACATCTCGATGCGCCACTTCTCCTGCAAAGACGCGGGGCAGATGATCAATACAGTGCGGGCACGATGCCGCAGAAGAAGTTCCTGAATGACCAGACCAGCTTCGATTGTCTTGCCGAGACCGACATCATCGGCAATGAGCAGATTGACGCGCGCCATGTCGATCGCACGTACCAGCGGATCGAGTTGGAAGTCCTCGATACTGACGCCGCTACGAAACGGAGCCTGGAGAAACCCCCGATCGGCGTTCGTTGCTGCCCCCCATCGCACAGCATCAAGGAAGGCGTCGAGCGTAC
Source organism: Burkholderia sp. BCC1977 (assembly GCF_905339595.1). NCBI lineage: Bacteria > Pseudomonadati > Pseudomonadota > Betaproteobacteria > Burkholderiales > Burkholderiaceae > Burkholderia > Burkholderia sp. BCC1977. Next base: position 17,287 of record NZ_CAJPGQ010000052.1, on the reverse strand, counting down.
CCGAATCGTCCTGTCCCGTGATTAAGGGAAGGCCCGCGCGCTCGATGACTTGAGCGCCCGGCTCGATTTCCCAAATGACTTCCAGCTCTTCACCAAGCCCATCTTCGTCGATCGAGGAAAGCGTTACGCTGTGTTGAGGTGCTGAATGGTCCGAATCCAGCCGAGCTGCATCAACATCCGCTACGACCCATTGGCGGCGACGCACTTCGACCAGTTGCCCTGGCTCCGGTCGAGTCCGGTATGCCAGTGCTTGCCGCTCCCCTTGGATACTCATGTGGCCACCTTTTTCAATTCTTATCGTTTACACCGTACGACGCGGCCCTACGCTTACCGTCGATTATGGCGACCGCGTTTGCCACGACCTTCGCCGCATCAATCGGTGACTCGTGCGACCAAAATCGAAGCACCGTCCAACCAAGGGATCGCAGGCGTTCGTTCGTGTCTGCATCCCGTTGTTGATTCGCCTCAATCTTCTGCCGCCAAAACTCCGCGTTCCGTTTCGGCCATGTGGCATGTTCGGGACAGCCGTGCCAAAAACAGCCATCTACGAAAATTGCGATTCGCCGCCCCGGGAACGCAATATCGGCAACGCGGCGGGGTTTCTTTAAGACCTCACAATCGACCCGATACCGTAAACCGATCCTATATAGCTCTCGCCGCAATGCAACCTCAGCACCCGTTGCCTTTTGCCGAACCTTCGCCATTCGACGACTGGTTTCAGCCGACGGTGGATCGCGGAAGGACATGTGCTCAGCCTCAATTATTAGTCGGCAAGCGAGATTGAAGCCAGGTGATTCTTGATACTCCGTGCGATAGCACGACCTAGGTTTACTGGCACGGCATTCCCGATCAGACGCCCCAATACTGTGAAACTGACTTCACCGTCTCTCGGAACGAAGGCGTAGTTGCGTGGGAAGCTCTGCAGTATTGCCGCCTCCCTCAGTGAAATCGCGCGATCTTGTTCCGGGTGACCAAATCGCCCATTTCCGAAGCCATAGCACTGAGTCGTCATAGTAGGAGCCGGTTTGTCCCACTCCATTCGACCGTAGACACCTGGGTACGAACGTCCGCTCTTGGCGCGATGACAATCAGCGACAAGGTCTTTTGGCCAATCGCGCCACGTCCCGCCGGGCTTCGACGCCTTAATCCGCTTCAGATTCTTTTCCGATAGCGTCGACGCGACGTGCAACTTATCCCTAGGAGCACTCTCGCCAGCGGACAAAGAACGTAGTCGACCAATGGCTTGGCGCACTGTCTTCGGCGTTTTGCGTGTTGGCGCGATCATTTCGATATCGCCGTGCTTTGATGCGAGCAGCACCATGCGTCGCCTCATTTGCGGCACCCCATAGAGTGAGCTATCGACCACATCGAACCACACTTTGTAACCCAATCGCGTCAGCGTATCGACGAAATCATGGAAAACAGCATGTTTGGCAATCGTCGGGACATTTTCCATCGTGATGACATCAGGCTCAGTACCCTGCGCAAGGCGAGCAAACTCGTACAGCAAACCCCACTTGCCGTCTTTACCATCAAGCTCATAACGCTGTGCATAGCTCGAGAAAGGTTGACATGGCGCGCATCCGGCAAGGATCCTCAACTCCGCATCACCAAACAATGCCCCCAGCTCTTCGGCAGCTACCGTGCTGACGCTCCGCTCGACGAACTTGGCCTGATTGTTAGCCTCGTAAGGAAAGCGGCACGCCGGGTCTAGATCGATACCTGCGGCCACCGGCAAATCTTCCAAAACGAAGCCATGCGTCAGCCCGCCGGCCCCACAGAACAAGTCGACACACGAAATACTCGCCACTTCAAACCTCCTCGTTACATCTCAAGCAACCTACGGCGCAATTGAGACCGAATACAGTCAACGCTTTATTCCTTGGCCCGGCTATCTGGCTCTGCCGCACCACCGGACCTCACCCATCCATCAATTTCATCGGTCTTGAACTTCCACAGCCGGCCGATCCGATGAGCAGGCATGCTCCGTTTGTTGATCCATGTGTAGACGGTGTCCTTGCTCACGCCGAGGTACTCCGCAATTTCCTCGACCGACAACCAGCGATCTGACATGACGTCGATTTCCATCAAAAAGCCGAGAACCGGCCAATCATGTAATGATCTCATGAATTGACCGAAAGAAATCAGGTTTCGTTGGGTTCAACCCGGTTAGGCAGGGTTTAACAGGAAGGCTTGCCTAGGCACGTCACGCGCGCGACCGTGAAGCCGGTGTACTGGCGCCTAGTCGTCTCAGCAGTCGCCGATTCAAAATTATTCAACCCTATATTCGCCCCCTCAGACGCGGCCAGTCGCGCTCGCTTCGTCATCACGATCCCGCGTTGGCGCGACTTCCACTCTGAATGCTGACGGTCACCCCTTCCCTTGGCCGTCAGCCTGTTCGGACTGAAACTCTCAACCACGTACTCAAAGTCGCTAGCTTGACTGGAGCGGTCACAGACGCGACAGACGGTATAGCAATGGCGTTTGCAAAACGAAACTGGGGGCAGGTCGATGTTGAGAACGATCCGCGACACCCATGCGACGGCACGACGATGGATTTTTCTTCTCGGTGACCACACGTGATAGCCCACGGCTCTCACATCGCAGCGATGAAATTTGATCAATTGGGAGGCGCAATTTCTAATCCTGAGGTTTCAATGTGCCCAATCGATCAAAAACATATTCGAATTTCCGTTGACCATGATTTAAAAAAATATCTTATTTTTATTCCTCACACCCCCCCCAAAAACCACTTATTGACCTTCGCCTTCCACGATCTTATTCTGCAAAAATTCGAGAAAACCTTGCCGTTGAATTTCACGTGACAGACTTTGGAAAATTTGTCCGAGCTCGCCGCAAAATGCTCAAGCTCACGCAGACCGAACTCGCACGCCGACTCGGCGTGGACGACGCGTATGTCAGTGCGATCGAACGCGGAGTTCGTACGCCCGGCGACGTCGTCTTCATCGATCAGTTGGGACGAGCTCTAGCACTCGATGTCGATGGTCGGCTTGAGCTGGTGGAGGTCGCCGAAAGCTCCAAGCGTCTGCTGCGCTTATCCGACCCGCTACCGCTGTACAAGTACCGGGTCATAGCGGCGCTGGTCGGGGACCAAGCTCTGACGGAAGCAGACATGGAGACGATCGCAAAAGTACATGCAGCGATCGTTCAGATTCGGAACGCTACGGCGTCAACCGTAAGCATCGATAGTGGGGGAGCTATGTAAAAGAAAAAGCGCCACAAAACCAGAAGGCCAGTAGCGCTTGTGAATCAGAATCGCAAAAGATTTGTAACCTCGCAAGTACAAGTCTCCATCGATCTGATCTCGGCGTCAAGCCCTTCTATCGCCCTTTGATTTGCGCGCCCACTAGATTCAACGATTTTTGGTTGAATCCCGGGTACCACTCGTCCATTCTTGGGGTCCGAATTCGACAACGAGCCGTTGTCGAAGGGGCGCGCTTTCTCAATCGTGAACGTCTGTCACAGACGCGAGGGAGCAAACTCGTGCCCGAATCATCAGCAATTTCTTCGTCATCGCGACGGCCGCGCCGCGTTGTGACCGTTTCCGGTCACGGTGCGCGTGGAATATTTCCGAGTCGAAAATCCGCCAAGCCCGCGCAGTACGAAAGCCTCATCGAGGTGATGATGCTGCGAATCCTGGAGATCGCCCCGTCAGTCAAATCGATCGCAACTCAGCCACAAGTATTTGAATATCTCGACGGAACCTGCAGGCGACGTTACACACCCGACGTGAAGATCGAAACGGCCGCCGGAGCAATATTTCTCGAGGTCAAGGACGACAGGTCAATCACCAAGCACTCGCAAGCTGCCGTTCGAGTCTCAGCTGCCGCCCGGCACTTCCGGCAACGTCGCGTCCGTTTTCACCTTGTACTGCGAAGCGATCTCATCGCCAACGACCTCCAGCGCCAGCTCGAACTAATCTTCAGAGCGCGTCCAATGCCTGGCAGGTATCGGCCACGTATCGATGCAACCCTCTGGGATCCCGAGTACGGAACCCATCCGTCGGCAGAGATGCAGCAGCAATGGGATAGCGCGAAACGAGAGTGTGATGCACTGCTCCACCGGATCATGAAACGCGACCCGGACGATCTTCTGCCTGTCTCGATTCGTTAACTGGAGATTCACCATGGCTAACTTCATCAAGGATCAGACCATCTTCCGGGGCGAAGGCTCATTTCGCATCGTCCGGGTACAAGATGACGTAGCGCAGTTGGAAAACACGGTTACGGGCGAGTTCTCCAGCCACAGCGAGGCTGAGCTTCTAAAAGAATATTTGCGAGGATATCTTCGTACAGCCGATAGCAAGCAATTTCAACGCGCCCCGAAACGAACCACTTTCAGAGAAGCGCTGGAGGCGTCCACTTCCACGCGCGACCTCGGCGATTTCGAGACCCGCCGACGGGTCAACTATTTAACGATGCTCGATCGAATGGACGCGTTCGGGGATCACCGATCTGAACTACGTAAGGCCATTCAAAAAGTCGCGATTGATCTCGCCGACCCCAAGCCGCCTCACGAGACAACCATATACCGATGGCGCCGCCGTTACCGCATATCGCAGTTCGATATCCGTGCTCTGCTCGATCAGACGGAACATCGCGGTGGAAAGAGGAAATCAAGGCTAGATCCGATTGTGGAAGGCATCATCCACGAAAAAATAGAAACAGCGTTCTTCGATAGCAAAACGGGGACAGCCGAGGCTGTCCACAACGCGGTTTTTCTCGAAATTCAACTGCAAAACTCGCTGCGCATCGAGTCAGAGTGGCTCAAGGTTCCGGGGCTCCGTACAGTTCAAAGGCGCATCCATGACCTCGCGGCATACGACCGAGCTGCAGCTCGCTTTGGTTTGCGCGAAGCTCGGCGCCGCTTCGCTGACCAGCATCGCGCACGACAGGTATCGCGAATCCTCGAGATCGTCGAAATCGATCATACGCCCATAGATCTTATTTATACGAACGCGAGGGGCAATGCTATCGATAGGCCGATATTCACGGTCGTCATCGATCGGTTCTCTAGATGTGTTCTTGGTTTCTGTATCAGCTCTGCCGGGCATGGCGTCCATGCGGTATTCGAAGCGCTGCGGCACGCCATGATGCCCAAGAGCTATCTGCGAGAGCGATTTCCGGAGTTAGAGCTTCAATGGCCATGCCATGGTTGGCCTGAACGCTTGCTCATGGACAACGGGCGAGAAATGCACGCCGAGGCCGTGGTCGACGCGATGAACAATTTGGGTGTGGTCTGCGAATACGCGGCATCACGTTCCCCAAACGACAAACCATTTGTCGAACGTTTTCTCAAAACGTTCAACTACTCTTTCATACACAAACTTCCCGGCACCACCCTCGCGAAAGTTCATCAACGCATCGGATTCAAGGCGGAAGACGACGCATGTCTTACGTTCGAGAAGCTCAATGAGATGATCCATATCTGGATCACACAGATTTACCACCTGAGGCCTCATAAGGGACTGGGCGGTCGCGCGCCAATCGACGTCTGGAACGAGGGTGCCACTGCACATCCTCCATTGTTGAAATGCAATGCCGAGGATCTAAGCATTGAATTCGGCGAACACGCCGAATGCGCACTCCAGCACTATGGCATTGACCACAACACCTTCCGTTACACCTCACAAGAGCTACACACCCTGCGGCTCATACTGCCAGCCAACCCTACCGTACATATCAAGGCGCCGTACGAAAACGCTGGTGTGATCTATGTATGGGACCCGATCGAAAATCGGTACTTCAGCGCACGCAACACTGATGATCAGTATCGGAATCTAACAGTGGAGCAAGCCAAGACCGTGAAGAATCAGTGCAAAAGTGTTGACGTGTACCAACGAACTCGGGCGAGTGCGGAGGAAATAATTCGTGAGATGAGCAATGACGCAATGCTGTCGAAGAAGCTCAAAGATCGCAAGCGTGGTGCACGTCAGGAACACATCACGTCCAAATCGACCAACCGCCCCCAAGCCCCTTCCTTGACGCAACAATCCGATACCAACGCGGATCTGTTTTCGTCTCATGCAGATGAGCTCATCGACGCTGATCTCGATTCCTTTGATATTGAGGTGGACCGTGAAAATTGATCCCTCTCTTTCCTTAATTATTAAGGATGCCAGATCGAATTTCGTCTACTTTCATCACGTCAAGCGCGTGCTCGCAAGGTTGGAACGCTTGTACGAATACCAGTGCATACATGAGGAGGCGGAGCATCTCATGCTGATAGGCGAGTCTGGCGTAGGCAAGTCGACTCTCCTAAGCAATTACACCCGAAAGCATCCGGTCATTGAGCACCAGGAACTCACCGAGATACCGGTGCTCTACGTACCGCTCGGGCAAGCTCCTTCCCCCAAAACGATGGCGAGCACTATGCTCCTTGCACTCGGCGATCCAAAGTGGAATCTTGGAAAGGAAGTAGACCTAACAGCTCGACTTGTCTTCCTGATCAAAACATGTCGTGTCAGAGTAGTCATCGTCGATGAGGTCAATCACCTGGTTGATCGAGGTGGAGAAAAAACCTTACACACCAGCGCTGATTGGCTCAAACGACTAGTCGATGCAACTAGGGTGTCGTTTGTCCTTTCTGGTATCCCCCGCAGTAGACGCGTACTCGCGACCAACGATCAATTGCGTGGACGCTTCAGAGAAGTCGTCGAAATCGAGCGCTTCTCCGTCGCAACCAGGTCAGCCGAACACGAGTTCCGAAGCGTACTAAATGTTTTCAAGGGATACCTGAGAGACCTGCCCACAGTGGACATTTCGAGTGAGGTTATGGCCAGGCTATTCGCATTTGCAACTGACGGGCGCCTTCGCGACGTTCGTAGGCTCTTGGTTCGCGCAGTCGAATTGGCTTATGCCCAACCGCACCCGAAGCTTACTGTCGCGGTCCTCGCAGACGCGTTCCGAACCGTCATCTACCCAGGCTGTCCTAACAATCGAAATCCGTTCCACAAACAGTTCAACAACATGCCACTTGTGAAGGGTGACGAACCATTTGCGCCCGTGGAGCGATAACATGAATTTCACGATTCCATGCGGCCAGCCATTGTATCGTCCGGCTCCTCAACCGGATGAGTGGTCCGAGACGTACTTATTCAGAGTTGCCAGAGCAAACGGTACATACCGCCCTCGACTATGCGATATCGAGAGGATTCGACCCACACTCGCGGCAACGGCTGCGACCAATTCCACTGGCTATCCCGTTTGGGGCGATTCCGCGTTACCCCGTTGGAGCGTTGTCACCCGCGCCAACAAGATTCGGTATTGCCCCGAGTGCATGCTGGAGTCACGGCACATCCGATCACGCTGGCGCCTAACGCGGCTCGAGATGTGCACGATCCATAGTGTTCGCCTCAAAGATGATCTAGCCGAACCGGTGATGACACTCGGCTACAAGCAATCCGACAGACATTTCCTCACCGAAGTGACGAATGAACAGCTATGTGAAGGCGCGGTATGCCCCATGCCAGTCGAACGGCGTCACTATCAGCGACTATGGTCTGGTTTCGAACGTTTGATCGTCGACGGCCAAATTCCGCAGGCGTATACGCAACTCACTTGCATACTGTTCTTGGAAGCGCTGTTCGACGCAGTTGCGGCAGCTGTAGACGAAGTCGGATATCGGCAAATTGATGTCCCACGATCGACCCGAATCGCCGAGATAATCGAAAAAAAACAGCTTTCGTTCGAGCCGAACTTGGACGGCATACGCGCATTTTTGCGGGAGGCTACGGGCACGCCAAGGCTCACTATACTTTCCCGTCTTCGTCGCATGCTGCTTGAGGAGCCTCATCGACCAACCTGCTTGTCGAAACTACCTATTGAAGAATTGCGACAAAGATATTTTATGAGCGACTGGTCGGATAGTACTGCGGCGGCCCACCAGTATCGCCCCAATTGTCACGGTGTACCACACGACTACGTCAGGCTCCATGAAGCTGTGTCTTCCATCGGATGCCCGCATGGCGTTCTGAAGCATCTTGCACTGAACAGGCTCGGTTCAGATGCTCGCATCGTCGCATATGGGATGACGTACCAGACCTATCTTCCGCGGCGGACCGTCGAGGCGTGCCGGCGATGGTTTGCATCACTGGTTCCTTTACGGCACGTACACAGCAGATCGCGCACTGAGCACCGAGGATACGCTGCGCTTTCGGCTATGGGATTGCTTCGTCCCGTTACTGTTGGTACACACACTTTCGTTCGGAAATCGGATGTGGCTGACGTCTGCAGAACCTTAGACAGCGTATCGCGGCCACTTGCTGCTGGTGGCACTCTACTCTATCCACTCTTCGGTCAATGGATGTCCTGGCATCAACGCCCAATGACCGCCTCGCTCGCTTTGGTAAACGAGGCACTTAGTGGAAAGCTACCGGTTTTCAAGAAAACCGATGATACCGGGCTATCGGCCTACTTCATCGATCAATATGCAGTCGAACTCCTCCGGAAGCTCAGACGCATAGAAACCGCGCGGCGCAAGTACGAAGAGCGCATGCCCGGCCAGCTTTCATTGTTGCCGTCATGAAGCGTGAGCCGGTCCGTGGCGAACATTGGCGCACCACTGGAATGGCCCTGTTCTCGGATCATTTTTTGGTGCGCCCCTCCGCACATTCCGATGAGAGTTTTCTAGGCTATCGCTTACGTGTCGCATTCGCGAACGGTCTTTCCAGCCCTAGTTGGCTGACCTACTCCGAGCCTGACCTACCGAAGACTCACGGCGTTGCTCGCTGGTGCCCGTACTGCCTCGCAGCATCTGATAGCTACTGGCGTGATGATTGGTACGTAGAGAACACCGGATGCTTCGTTCACAAATGCTGGCTCACTTCGCAATGCGCGATGTGCAGACGAACGTTGCGCTGGAAACACGTTCGCTTCGAGACTTGTAGTTGCGGCGCATTGCTCCAAAGCGCGGAGGTTGACGCATTTTCGGATGATGTCCTGCAGTTGCTGAACGACCAGTTCGAGACCGGTGCTGGTCTGCTATCTGCTTCCGATCGTTGGGGCCTCGCTCGCTTTCTTGGGGCATTGTCAATGTTCGGACTAGACGGTAAACCGTTGAAGAAGTCCTCGCGGCAATCACAGAATATCGAGCGAATCGTCGTGACGGCTGGTGCGCCATTGATGGGCGATCGTTGTGATTGCTTCGAACTGCTGAGTCGCCTCCGCGCTCCTCGAACCGAGGGACAGAACGTTCCGCTACTATCAGAAGCGTTCCCGCAGTTGCTCGTCATGTTGCGCAAGCATTTGAACGACGCTCAGCGTCGCTGGATGCTCGATTTATTAGACCAATACGTAGGGCATACGTCAGGCAATGAGCCTATGGTCGCCTGGAGACGAAGGATTGTTAAGGCTGCGGTAGACACTGATCAGCGCGGTCGTCGGCCAATCGGGAGCCGAACGATTGCCAATATGCTCGCCCAGACAGGCGAAGTGGTGCCGATTCGACGAACTCGGACGGGACGAAAGAGGTTTGTGGTCAATGAGACCGATGTTCAGCGTCTCATGGAGATCCAGAGGTCGTTCGTCGCTCCGAAGACTGCTGCCCGCTACATTAAGATGTCGGTCAAACGTGTCGAGGCAGTGGCTAAGGCGGGCTTAATTGACACGAACGGAAAACGGATCAATACGAAGTCACTCGATCGTCTACTTGATAGCATTCTGACCGCCAGCGGCCAAGGCATTCGGCCCCTTGACGACCCGATTAGCATCGCCGAGGCTTTGCGGCTGTATGTCTCTATTGACGCATCCGCCGCGTTCTTCCGTCTGCTTGTCGACCGAAAAATACGCCTTGTCGTTGCGCATGACCAAACGCCGACATTGCGAACAATCTATGTCGACAAGTGCGACGCAATTTCTGGCAGTCAAACTCCATCGGAATCAGAAACGCTGATGTCCATCGTTGAGGCTGCTCGGCGGCTCGGCATCAAACAGGAAGTGATGTACCACCTCGTCAACGCCGGACTCGTTAGGACACGAATCGCTAGACTGCGGAATCGCACAATGCGAGCCATCAACATAGACGACCTGCGGGACTTCACCACAACATTTCTACCATTGGCCGTGTTCGCACGGTCAGCGGGAATCTCCGTACGCAATGCGCCAGATTGGGCGGTACAGCACGGCATAGAGATCATCACGGGTCCGTCAGTTGATGGCGGGCGACAGTATTGGATCCGCAAACCAGTCGACTGGGACGGATCTGCCAGCATAGGGTCAGACGATTGACGAACGTCGTTCAACGACGGTCCGGTCCACGCTACGATGGCACGTGACGACCACCATGCAACTTGATTGCATGATGCGGAGGTGTCAGACCTTGAGCAACTGAGCGCACAAAGCAAGCGAGCCAACGATGCGAGTTTACGTCGACACTGAATTCACCGATTTCATCGATTGCGAACTGATCAGCATTGCATTGGTCGCCGAGGACGGCCGTGAATTTTACGGTGAACGCGACGATTTCGACCGACGCACCTGTAGCCCGTTCGTCCATGAAGCGGTGTTACCACAGCTAGGTCAATATCCTGATCGTGTGTTCTCTCGCGAGAACCTTCGGTCGGCACTGCTTGAGTGGCTCCGACCGTTCGAGAATGGCATCTTCTGTATGGATTTCCCTGGAGACTGGGATCTTCTTGTAGACGCCCTCGATGGTGTACCGAATGGCTGGCAAGGGCTGCTTGTACGTGATCAGGCAGATCAAGTCCGATTGGAGTCCTACTACAAACAATTTGGTGGCCGACACCACGCGCTACACGATGCCCGTGCCCTGCGTTACGCGACGCAAGGTGGAACGTAGTCCACGGATGCTACCCGTTCGAGTTCCGACTGATATCGATTGTGATCGCCTAGCATACGAAATCATCGATCCGTTGAAGTACCGCGGGATCGTCTATCCCGCGCGCTGGATCACATACGACGAGGCGCGATTGCAGTTCCGGCGCGGACGCAAATTCCTTGGGAGCGTCGTCCAGAATTAAGATATCGGCTAAAGTCAGTCGGCGCCTTCGCATATAGTCCATTATCCGAAGCGAGCGGCTCTCGATACGCCGATTCGTAAGATATATTTTCGCGGCCGCGCTCAGCTCGCGCAGATACTCATCTTGCAAGCGTTTGAGGTCGAACATATAGATCCAGGTACTATGGATTGCGATGTCGACCGCTTTCCCGCTAACCCGTTCGGCGAGTTTGGTCTGCAGTGAACAAACTCCCTGTCCGACGACCACCGGTCCGTTGGGCCCGTATTCGAGGTCGCCCACAAAATTTGGATGTAGGACCCCATCGATGTCGAGGAATATCGTTGCCCTCTTGCTCATTGCGGAACTCACCCTTAAGGAACAATAAGAGTACGCCGGATCATCAACAGCGCCGTTGGAAGCATGCTCCTTCCAGCGCATATTCTACGCTATGCGATTTCTCTCGTTGATAGTTCAACAACGACAACAACGATGATGATTGTTTAGAAGATTGATGCGAGCCGTCGGCAGATCGCGTTTTCACCGCGTCTCGACCTCAAGTTTGTCGTCAGCACGCCGTTATGCACTCACCTCGTGCGACATAACCCTACGTCACGTAAGACGGTATGATTAACGGCTATCAGCTATCAATCGATTAGGCAAATTCATGGACGTGCATACGAAATTTCTTACACCGGATGCTGTCCGGGCCACTTTCGAAATCGTTCAACAAGCAATCCACTCCAGTCGCCCCAAAAGGGCTTTGACTTCCGTCGAAGTAAACGGCGACAAGGCGATTGCTATCTTCCTCTTTTGCGCAGGTTTCGGATTCGCCTTACTGCTCTGTCTTTTTGCGATTCACCACTTCTGGCCCATCCCAGTTCTGGCAACTCTGGCATTAGGCGTTGCAGTCGGTACGGAAATTTCCGGTCTTTTGTCACTAATCGCAATTGTGGTACAAGCCATTCCCATGTTAAACCGTATACGCAAAAGACCTGCTGGACCAATACTTGAGTTGGCCAGCGTTGATATTGATCGACTGCTACCACATTGCAATGATCTTATGCGCTTTTCCTTGCCGGAATTGGCCTACGTTCGCGAACATATCTCTCACCAGCGAGACGCGTTCGACAATCGACGTGGGCGGTTGATCGGCCAACTTGACAAAGTTGGGACGTTTCCAGCGCTCGCGACTCTTGGAATTAGCGTCGTCAAACTGATGCAGGATCAACACATTGCCCTGAACAACTCAATCGTTTGGACGATCGCAGGGTCCCTTGCAGCGTTCTATCTCCTCAGCCTTCTGCTTGCAGATACAAGTGACAAGCTCACACAAGCGATCGGGTTGCTGAATTTCGTTATCGATAATCATCCGGGGAAAGGGGCCGACGAGTAGCATTGGTACGCCAACGCGCACTGCCTAGACGATGGATCTTCACGGCTGCTCTCATACGCCATGTGCCACATACAAAACTCCATGCAACTATCCAATGTTCGCTTGTACCTCAAGGCTCAATTGGCCCCATTCAACCGCTCATTTTTTTGGTCTGCAATCGTGCCAATAGAGGGATTGAGGGTTGCATTTTGGTGGGCGGCACCAGCTACGGTCGCCGTGTTATTTATCACACACTTCAAAAACCGACTACCCGCCAGTTATCTGGAAGCCGCTATTTCTGATGGAATAGGTCCGCACATATGGAACGTGGTGGGTATGCTCGGATTAGCGCTTTTCGGTCTAGCAGTGCTGTTTCCGAAGATCGAATTCATTGCTACCGGGGCGTATCAAGTTTTGATCAACACTTATGGGATGGGCGGTTTGGCCATCGGCCTGTTGATTGGAAAGATAGGGGCTCAGCTGCCGTCTTCACTGTCAAAACTCGAGCTGTGGAAGGCTTGGCTCGCAGGCACGGGCATCGGTCTACTTATGCTCGAGCTGTTCATGCTCAATTTTTCACTCTGGTGCTTGGCAAGCTTGATGCGATCGACGAAGGAGGATGACGGATTTCTACGCCGTGCCGCAAGTATCGATCTGCGGCTACGCCTATTCGCATTCATCTTACTGTCTATACTGCCCCCTGTCGTGTTTCTTGTCCGCGAACACTAGATCTCGGAGCAGCCAGCATCACCACCGGGTCAGCACAGCGCTCGTTCGACACGCACCCAAACCTAATCGGACATAGATAGCCGGTCGCAATCGATCACACAACGACGACCATCGGATCGAGACTACGCTATAGGAGACCATATGCCAGACCGCCTACTCATAACACAAAATGCACAATTTTACTTCCCGAAAGCGGAGTTGACAGATGACTCGATAGCGGCCCTGTTAGATGCCGCATCTCAAAATATCGAAAAGAATAGCAATTTTCTGATCGATGAATTTAGACAAGCGCGTATCGCACCCAATACAGATTTCACGTACACGTATTCTGCAAGAGCATTTCCTTCGTCCCGTCCCGTCTATTTTTTGACTGAGGACTTTCAAGATACAGTATATGCGTACATCGTCATAATCGAAATTGGTAAATACATATCGATCTTAAAAAAAAGCTGCGCCAATATATCCGAAAAAATCGACGAACATTTCAATGCGATTGACCACTCGCTTCTGACATCAACCTTTGACGACGACGAAGTCGAGTTTCAAAAAATTGCACTGCGCAATATGACGATATCAGAGCGCGCGATGCGAGCAAGGTCATATGAAGCCGCCGATTTAAAAGGCCTACTGTCGACACATGCCGCCGGACGATCAATTCCCTATTTTCTGAAAATTCGCCAAGGCTCGAACTTAAAAACCATTTCCGCGAACTCCGGTCGAGTAGTCGAGGCCTCCGAACGAAAGAGGCTCGATGAAATCGCGCTTTGGGCAAAAGATCAAGTTCACCTCATTGAAAATCCAAATACAAACAAGGCGTTTTTGGACTCCTTCGCAAAATTAGTCGATCTTAGCCAGGTACTAGCTGTCACCGAGCCTTCGGCCATTTTGATCGAGAGCGCGATGCTACACGACAGAATAATTAGAGAAAACATCCCTGTTTCCTACAAAACACGAAAGAAAAAATCGCTTTCACTAAACAAGGGCCGGCTTGATCGAATCTTCAAAGCTTTGGAGAAGGTGTATGAGGTCGACAAAGATCTGAAGGTAGTGGGTCATGAAAATACTTCGAGGCTCAGGAAAAACGAGAAATCAATCACATTACTATCCATCCCCCTTCAGAGAATCAAGCTTACAGAGAACGGGAAGGATGTCTCTCTTCAGAAATACATCATTAAGAACGGATTCTTTAGTATTTGCTTCGAAGATCCAAAGTACATGTATTTTATGGGGCGATGCTTTGAAGACGCATCCGGGATTTCCGAAATCGATAGCATACTAGACATTTTGATTGCCAAACCCGAGATCGCAAATGCCGCTAGCGAAAAGGGCGAAATCAAATCAACCTCAACTGCATTCGATGTCAATTCAATGTTTGGTATAGCAGAGACAATTCACGCTCATGATGATTACATTTTTTGCGATGATCTGGGTAATGAATGGGCCGATCACATTACTCTGAACAGTGCAGACTCATGCATTAGCTTTATCCATTCGAAACACGGGGACGTTAGCCGATCTGCAAGCAAGCTTCATGACGTTGTGGGTCAAGGCATAAAAAATCTTGGCAACATGTATTTCTCAAAGGAACAATTCACAAAGAAGGTCGACGAAAAATTCTCCAAGATTTATTCCCAAGATACGGTACAGAGCGAAATTATCCGAACCAGAAAAGGCGATTGCACCGTGATTGACGACTACGTCAAACACCTCTTGCAAGACTATAAGCTTCACCGAAAAGCCATCCTATCATGCTCGTTTATATCAAAATCCGCCATCGAGATTGAATTCAATAAAATAAAAGCCAAGCAGGCTGTTACGGGCAACATCATACAACTGCTGTGGATTCTGTCGTCTTTCGCGCATGCCGCGAAGGATATGAATGTCATCCCAATCATTTACTGCCAGGAATAAAATGCGCGCGCCGACTGCCCCGTCTACAGGGGGCATCGGTGCGCAAACTGATCAGTAAGCAGATTTTCGAATCAATGCTCCGCCCACGACCCGAGTTCAGGCAGTGGGATCGAGGGCCGGCTGCTCTATGGCAATCATTTCCACGACGGACTGGAGTTCGCATAGCAAGTCCGCCTGTTGGGCTTGCAAGTACTGGCGCACCGACTCGTTCTCAAGCAGCCTAGCAAGGTAGCCCTTTGCGAGCACGAGGTTGAGCACGTCCTGTCCATAAGTCTGCTCGACCACCTTGTACTGTCCCTGCAGATTGCTCATCTCCCGCTCCATCTTCGCCATTTGCTCGGGGCTCACGCCGGCAAGCTTCCGCGGTTTCTTGCCTTCGACCAGTCGAGAAGCCGGTGTCGCGACGAGCAACGCTTCAGCGTACGAGACAGACAGGTTGTTTGCGGCCACCATGAGCTCGACACATTCGACTTGCCGCGTCGGCTTCATCTTCCGCAGAGCTCGCGCGAGCTCCGGCGAAAACTGCCGGTCCTTCAGGAGCTCAGTCGCTTCGGCACAAATCCCATCAAGCAATGCCATCCTCTTGATGATCTGCGACACATCTACGGACAGCGCTTTCGCCAGCCGCTCCGGGGACACCCCCCGTTCAACGGCCCGACGTATCATGAAGTGCTCCTGGATGGTCGATAGTCGATTGACGCGGTTGTTGTACGTGTAGCTCTCATCGTCCGTGGCAACGAGGCACGACACGGTGTTGAACTGGAGCTCCTGCAACGCGATCAGTCGCAGATGCCCATCGAGCAGGACGTGGTTGCCCGATGCCTGATCGACCGGCGTCACCGAAAGCGGCTCGATCAAGCCCACCTCTTCGATGGAGCTTCTGATCTGCTTGAACTTTCGCGAGTTCATCATGCCGGCAGGCGTGCGCCGTGATGGCAGGATGCTCATGATCGGAACGGAGAGTGGTTCCGGAATGAACCCAAGTGCTACGCCGGTCATGCTGGACTCCCGCTCGGCCATACACGTTCTGCCAGATACTTCGGCAACGTCGCCAGTTCCTCAGCGCGCAGCAGGTTGACGAAGTTCTCATCGGCAAATAGCTGCCTGAGGGCTCCGACAATGAACAGCAACCGCTGCTGCGTGAACTCTGCCTTCCGCACCATCGTTTTCTGCCGCTCAACTTCATGCTGATACGTTCTGACGAGGCTCGATGTGGTCACGTCCATCACCTTGCGCGTCATGTTTCGATTCGCCGTGCGGCCGAGCGCTTTCCTCCGCTCGATGACGCGCCGTGCGTCCATCAGCTGGCGCCCGCGCAATCTTCCCGATTCATATGCCTCCTGCAGCGCCGCCTGGATCGCCTCATCGTCGTCGCCGGCACCAACGATCGATAACGCTGCGTTCAGCGGGATTCGGCCTTTCTCCACCGCGATCACAAGTCGCTCCTCGCCCTGATGCAGCAGCGTCAGGATTCCCTGCACGTAGTGCTGTGTGAGGCCCGTCTTCTCGGCGATCGCCTTCGGGGCGTATCCGCGTTCCTGCAGTTCGCGGATGCCGGCGAGCAGTTCGAGCGGTCGGCACTGTCGTCTCGCGATGTTCTCCGTCAGACTCATGATGAACGCGTCTTCGTCGCTCACGCTCACCACCAGCGCTGGTATCGTCGTTTCACCGAGCGATCGGAACGCCTTCAGTCGCCCCTCACCACACACGAGGAGATACTTCTCAACGCCACTGGCCGTTGCCCGTGGCGTGACCAGGATCGGTTTCTTCAGGCCGATCGTCTTGATGTTGCTGACGATTTCGTCGAAAACTCGACCATTACGCTCGCGAGGATTGATCACCTCGATCTGGCTGATGGGGATCATCCGAACCTCACCCGGCTGCTCACGCTGAGTCATGCTCTTCTCCTCAGCCGAGCTCGCTGTGCCATACCGTATAAGTAGTCCAGCGTGTCAAAGCGATAGCTCTCGAACTCGATCGGATTCCAGTCCGCGAGGCTGATACGAGGCTGCCAAAAATCGATGTGCGGCAGCAGGTAGTAGTCGAGCGCCGTCGAGTTGCTCTGGTCCAACCTGACTGCAACGGTGATATCCGGCAGCAGGCTCGTGTCGAACCGGATCTTCCAGCGGTTACGGCCGCTGTTGCGCACCTGACACCGTGACAGCACGATGCAGGCAGTGAACTCCCGATTCACGGTCAACAGGTCCGTCGCCGGATCACGCGATACCGATCCGCCGAGATCCGCGATCTTCTTTTCGGTCTCGGCAACGATCTCTGGGTGCAGTTGCCGAATGAAG
>NZ_CAJPGQ010000051.1:0-51670 GCF_905339595.1 Burkholderia sp. BCC1977 | reverse complement strand
TCGGGTACCTCGGGTACCTCGGGTACCTCGGGTACTTCCGGTACGTCGGGCACTTCCGGTACTTCCGGTACTTCCGGTACTTCCGGTACTTCCGGTACTTCCGGTACTTCGGGTACTTCGGGTACTTCGGGTACTTCGGGTACTTCGGGTACTTCGGGTACTTCCGGTACTTCGGGCACTTCCGGTACCTCGGGCACCTCCGGGACTTCAGGTACTTCCGGTACGTCGGGCACGTCGGGCACCTCCGGTACTTCGGGCACTTCCGGCACGTCGGGCACCTCCGGCACGTCGGGCACCTCCGGTACTTCGGGCACCTCCGGCACCTCCGGCACCAACGTCACCCCGCTCGGCAACGTCCTCCAGCAAACCGGCACGCTCGTCACGGGACTCGGCACGACGGTTGCGAACGGCGGCGCGCAGGCTGGCGGCGTACAAGTCCCCGGCACGAACCCGGCGACGGCCACCAGCATCGGCAACGCGGTCACGAGCCTCGGCAACGGCGTGCAGTCGCTCGGCAACGGCGTCGCGGCCGGCCTCGGCTCGATCGGCGTGTCGCCGAACCCGCTCGGCCCGACGCTCACGTCGGCCACCGGCCTGCTGACCGGCGCCGGCGGCGCGGTCAACAACCTCGGCAATGCCGTGTCGAGCCTCGGCACCGGTCCGCTGGCGCCGCTCGCGCCGGCGACGACGCTGGTCGGCGATCTCGTCAACACGGTCGGCACCGCGGTCAACTCGACCGCATCGGCGCTGAACACGGCGCTGAACAGCGCGCCGGTGCAGCAACTCGAGACGCAGCTCGGCAGCGTGATCAACCCGATCACGAACACCCTGACCGGCGGCGTCACGACGCCTGGCGCCACGCAGACGCTCGGCAACGCGACCCTGCTCGGCGCGCCGCTCAGCGGCCTGCTGAACACGCTCGGCAGCGGCCTCGGCCTCGCCGGTTCGCAGGTCGGCAGCGCGACCGGCAACCCGGTCGGCACGAGCGCCGGCGGCAGCGTGTCCCAGCTCGGCAACACGGTGACGTCGACCGGCGGCCTGCTGTCCAGCGGCAGCTCCAGCAGCGGCACCAACCCGCTCGCCCCGATTACCGGCCTGCTCGGTACGCTGACGGGCGGGCTCGGCGGCGGCAGCAGCTCGAGCGGTTCGGGCGGCACCAGCGGAACGAGCGGCACCAGCGGCGGCCCGCTCGCGCCGGTCACGGGCCTGCTCGGCACGGTGACGGGTGCGCTCGGCGGCCTCGGTTCGAGCGGCACGGGCGGCACCAGTGGCACGAGCGGTACCAGCGGCTCGGGCATCGGCGGCCTGCTTGCACCGGTCACCGGCCTCGTCAACTCGCTGACGCCGCTTGGCACAAGCCTCACCGGCACGGTCACGACGCCAGGCGGCAACCTGACCGGCACCCTCGGCGGTGCGCTGACGAGCGGCCCGGTCGGCACGCTGACGGGCTCGCTGACGTCGCCGGCCGGCGCGCTCGGCACGGTCGGCACGGCCAGCCCGAGCGGCGCGGCCGGCACGGTGACGACGCCGTCCGGCAGCGGCACCGTCACGGCCGGCCTGACCGGCAGTTCGAACGGCGGCACCACGGCCGGCGCGACCAACCTGCTGGCGCCGGTGACGAACCTGCTCGGCGGTCTGCTCGGCGCCACCCCGAAGAAGTAACGCTTCACGTATCAGAACCACAGGCCAATGGCCGGGCACATACCAATCCAAAGCCCGGCCGACGGCCGGCACCACCCGCCAAGCGGGGGCGCCGGCCGTCATCCCGACGAGGATCCGATCATGAATTCCACGCTCGACGGCATCGCCGCGGTCCAGGACCGCCCGCCCCGTTCCGCCACGCCATTCCGCGCCGGCCTGCTCGGCATCGCGGCCGGCCTCTTCGCGCTGTGGATCACCCGCGACCAGCCGACCCTCGACGCGGCCACGCGCGCGATCATCGCCAGCCTCGCGATCATCGGCACGATCGCGCTGTACGAAATCTTCATCTCGCGCGTCTACCTGCGCCCGAGCGCGGGACTGTCGCGGCAGGCCGTGCGCCCGCTCGGGCTCGCCCGCGTCGCGACGCGGCTCGGCGCGCTGACGTCGATCTACGCCGGCATCGCCATGATCTACTGGCTGCTGCCCGAATATCACGGCGCGTTCTACCTGCCGTTCTGGTCGCTATTGCGCGCGCTCGCGCCGTACGTGATCGTCGCCGCGCCGTTCTACTTCGCATGGATGGATCGCCACCAGCGCGAGACCGACGACGCGTACCTGCTGTGGGGCCGCTACCTGTTCCGCCGCGAGCAGCCCGCGAGCTGGCAGCCCGTGCGCGAGATGCTCGCCGGCTGGGGCGTGAAGGCGTTCTTCCTGCCGCTGATGACCGTCTACCTGTCGAAGGACGCCGATCACCTGAGCGCGTCGCTCGCGAACGCGCTGCACGCGCCGATGACGCTCGCGGCCTTCGTATTCCTGTACGACCTGTCGTTCACGATGGACCTGATGTTCGGCACGGTCGGCTACCTGTGCACGTTCCGCATCCTCGACAGCCACGTGCGCACCGTCGAGCCGACCACGCTCGGCTGGGTCGCCGCGCTGATGTGCTACCAGCCGTTCTGGTCGCTGATCTCGAACAACTACATCCGCTACGAAGGCTCGCTGTTCTGGGACAACTGGCTGCTGTCCGCGCCGACGCTGCGCGTGATCTGGGGTGCGGTGATCATCCTGCTGCTGATGACCTACGCGCTGTCGACGATCTCGTTCGGGCTGCGTTTCTCGAACCTCACGAACCGCGGGATCATCACGTCGGGCCCGTATCGTTTCACGAAGCATCCGGCGTACATCACGAAGAACCTGTCGTACTGGATGGTGTCGGTACCGTTCGTCGAGCCGCTCGGCTGGCGGGTCGGGCTGCTGCACTGCGCGGGGCTCGTCGCGGTCAATCTGATCTACTACACGCGGGCGAAGACGGAGGAACGTCATTTGATGCGTGATCCTGACTATCGCGCGTATGCGGCGTGGATCGCGCAGCACGGGGTGTTCGCGCGGATCAGGCAGGCGTTCGGGGGGCGGCAGGCGGGGTAAGCCGGCGACGCGCGGCCGGACCGTCGACGCACGCGCGAGACATCGCGTCGTCGACTGCCGGGCCGCACGGCCATCAGCAACAATGCCGACGGCAACGAAGCGGCCCACGCGGGCACGGATTGATCAGGCATGACAAGGCATCCGCTCGGAAGGGAAGTTCCGGCGGCAATCTGCCTGCAGAGTCGGTGACGAGAAGAGATTGCCGCAACAACCGGGTGAAGCAGGTCGTTGCGGCTCAGCGATCCGTGGACGGGCCCGCTCCCATGATCAGATCCTGGTGAGGTTCGGGTGCGCTGAAGCGCATGTGATTTCGAGACACGTGCCGAGATCCGCCATCGCCACGTCCGACCGCTTGCGACCAATTGTCGCGAAACACCCCGATTCCCCGCGTTTCGTCGCTTTTCTCCCGCCGTTCGATTGCCCGCCCGGTGCCCGTCGCGTATGGTGCTGACCGTCCGCGCGCCCGTCGCCCGGACCTCCGACCGTCGTCCCGCACGACGGCCGCGCGGGCCGTGCCCGCCATCACCGTCTCCGCGGCACCGCCCTTCGGCGCCGCGCGTTCATGAGGAGAGAGGCGTGATCCACAAAGTCCTGATCCTGTTCGCACTCTGCATCGCGGGCCTCGCCGCGATCGCCGCCGGTTTCCAGCACATCCCCAGCTGATTCGCGGCCCCGGCTCGCGCGCCGAGCCCGGGGGCCGCTGCCATTTTCTTTCCCGTTTGCGATGAACCCCTTTCTCGATGCGCCCGGGACGGGCGCCTTTTGCCATGCGTATCGACGTACAGCATTCCCAGCACGACATCGACGATGAACTCGACACGCTCTACGCGCGTCTGCACCGGCCGGGCCATCGCCTGCACGGCCTGCCGGCCGTCGCGCTCGGCGACTCGGGCCTGATCGTCCGCCACCGCGAAGCGGACGGCGAATACTTCCTTTACGTCGAGGATCCGTCCGCCCGGCAACTCGCCGGCTACACGATCTTCAACCGGCTTCCCGAACTGCCGCGCCGCGCGGACCGCTACCTGCGCGCGCCGCATACGCGGCTGCGCGGCTCCGCGCAACGCAAGGGGATCGCGACGACGCTGTATCGATGGGGACTCGACGCGGGCCTGTGCCTGATCAGCGGCGCACGCCAGTCGGTCGGTGCGGCGTATCTGTGGACCGCGCTCGCGCACGACTACCGGCACGGCTTCGTCGACGTCGAAGGCCGCGCGCTGCGTTATCTCGGCGACACCGTCGCGGATCACGTGCACGGTGCGCTGCATACGCGCCGGCTGTTGCTCGGCAACGGATGGACGCTCGGTGACCTGGCGCGGGCAACCGGGATGTCGGACGTGGTTGCCGCAGGGTGTCAGGACGTGACATTTCCGCCAGAAGGACGCGAACCGCATCGCCTGCGCGGCGCCGCCCGCGCGCGTCACGTCGCGCACGCCACGATGCGATAATCCGTCGGATCCGCGCGACGCCGCCGCGCACGCCACGACCTCCCACGCTCCCCGATGGCCACCGACCCCCGAACCGATTCCGAGCGCCGCATCGACATCGTCGCGCTGTGCGGCAGCCTGCGCGCGCAGTCGTACAACGCGGCGCTGCTGGATGCGGCCGCACGCATCGCGCCGCGCGGCATGCGCATCACGCGCTTCGATCGTCTCGGCGAATTCCCGCTGTTCAATCCCGATACCGAATATCCGTCGCCGGCCGCGGTGCGCGACCTGATCGAGCGGCTGAACGCCGCGGACGGCGTGCTGATCGCGAGCCCGGAATACGCGCACGGCGTGACGGGCGTGATGAAGAACGCGCTGGACTGGGTCGTGGGATGCGAAGCCGTCGTGTACAAGCCGGTCGCGGTATGGAACGCGTCGCCGCGCGCGACGCATGCGGACGCGGCGCTGCGGGAAACGCTGTCGGTGATGTCGGCATGCATCGTCGAGCGCGCGTCGATCGCGTTGCCGATCCTCGGCAGCCAGCTCGACGCGGCGGGCATCGCCGCGCATCCGCCGTTCGCGTCCGCGCTGACCGACGCGTTGCACGCGCTGCGCGCGGCGATCGACGCGCAGGCACCGGGTCGCTAGACGACGCCCGGCGCGGCCGAAGGCGCGCGTTATCGCGCCTTGGCGCGCGTGGTCTTCCTCGCGGGTTTCGTCGGCTTCGCGGCCTTCGCGCGCGGCGCTTCCTTCTCGGGCTGCGCGCCGCCGCCGGCCAGATCCTCGAGCCACGCCAGCGCATCGATGTACGACAGGAACTGCTGCAGGTATTCCGGCGACAGCTCGCGCATCGTCGCGAGCGACCGGTGCACGAGGCTGTTCGAATTGAGCGGCCCCGCGTTGCGCGGCACCTGATCGAGCGACTGGCGGTACTGCTGTTCGGTGCGGACCTTCGACCACATCGTGCGGAAGTAGTCGATCAGCTCGGGATCGATCCCGCGCCGGTCGGCCTGCCCATCGCGCGCGAGCTGCTCGACGAGCCCGCCGAGCAGGCTGCGCGCAGGCGCCGGTGCGGTTGCTTGCGCCGTCTCGCTTGCGCTTGCCGCTTCACCGGCGCGCGCGACGATTGCCGCAAACCCTGCCAGCAGCGTCGCGAGCCGCGCATCGAGCAACGCGCGCGCGTCGCCGTCGAGCACGGCCGCGCGCTTCTCGAGCGCATCGAGCCGATGGAAGCGCACCGGATCGTGCCGGTCGGCGCCCTGCTCGCGCCACGCATCGAGCGTTGCGCGCACGTGCGTCGCGTCGTCCGTCACTTCGCCTTCCCTCCGCTCGATGCGGTCTTGCGCGGCACCGGCGCGATCTCCACGCGGCGGTTCTTCGCGCGGCCTTCATCGTCCGCATTCGAGCTGACCGGCTGCTCGGAGCCGAACGCGGCCGCGAACACCGACGGCGCCGGCACGCCGGCGTCGATCAGCGCACGCGTGACCGTCAGCGCGCGCTTGGCCGACAGTTCCCAGTTGTCCGCGAACTGGCGGTTGCCGGCACGCACCTGCTGGTCGTCGGCGAAACCGCTGATCATCAGGATCTCGTCGCGCGTCTTCAGGTACGCGGCCAGCGGCCCGGCGAGGGTCTTCAGCAGATCGCGGCCCTCGGGCTGCAACTGGTCGGAGTTCAGCGCGAACAGCACGTTGCCGCTGATGCCGATGCGGCCGTTCACGAGCGTCACGCGGCCGGCCGCGAGCGGCCCGGCGAGCGCCTCTTCGAGCGACTTGCGTTGTTGCGCCTCCTGCTGGCGCGCGCGCACCGCTTCCTCGAGCTTCGACGTGAGCTGCAACTGCATGCCGATCACGCCGACGAGGATCAGCACGAATGCGCCGAGCAGCACCGACATCAGGTCGGCGAACGCGGGCCACACCGGCGCGGCTGGCGCGCCGTCGTCGATTTCGTCGTGCATGCGTTACGCTCCGACCGATGCCCGCCGACCGGCGATCTGCTGCAGGTCTTCGACGATCTGCTTCTGCGACATCATGCTCAGGTCGATCACCTCGCGTGCCTGCGCGACGTAGTACTCGAGCTGCTCGTCGCTGCGCGCGAGCGATTTCTCGAGCGCGGCCTCGATGCGCTGCAGGTGGTTCAGCAGCTTGTCGTTCGACTCGCCGAATACCTGCACGGCCGCACCGAATGCATCGCCGAGGCTCGCGACCTCGACGGCGCCCGCCGTGACCTGCGCGGCCACCGAATCGAGCTTGCGCGTTTCGGCATCGACGGTGTCGTTGAAGCGCGCGCCGACGCGGTCGAGCAGGTCGGCCGACGTGCTGACGAGCGCGTCGATCGCGGTGCGCTGTTCGGTCGACGCGTGGTTGACCGCGCCGAGCAGCGTCTCGAGGGTCGCCAGCAGGCGGCTGCGCTCCTCGAGCATCGCGGTGTCGCGCACCATGCTGTCGGACAGGCGCTGCCGCAGTTCGGCGACGACGTCGGCCGCGGCCTTCGGCGCTTCCGCTGCGGCCTGCACGAGGCGCGAGATCTCGTTGATCGTGTCGCTCGCGTGCACCTGCGCCTGCGCGGTGATGTCGTTCGCGGTGCGGGTCAGCGTGTCGCAGATAGCCTGCTGGCGCGTCGCGGCCTGTGCGCTCGTCTGCGCCCATTCGTCGCGCAGCGCGGCAGCCATCGCGGCGAGCGAGTCGTTCCATGCGGACAGGCGTTCTTCGTCGCGTGCGGCCAGTTGCGTCTGCAGGCCCCTGTGCGACTCGCGGATCGTCGACAGCAGGTCGGTCGAACGTTGTTCGAACGTAGATGCCTGGGCGGTCAGATCGCGCGTCGTTTGTGCCAGTGCGTCGCAGATTTCCTGCTGACGGCCGGCGCTGTGCACGCCCGCGCGCTGCCACTCGTCGCCGAGCTTCGTCGCCATCGCGGCGAGCGAGTCGTTCCACGCCGACAGGCGTTCTTCGTCGCGTGCGGCCAGTTGCGTTTGCAGGCCCGTGTGCGACTCGCGGATCGTCGACAGCAGGTCGGTCGAGCGTTGTTCGAACGTAGATGCCTGGGCGGTCAGATCGCGCGTCGTTTGTGCCAGCGCGTCGCAGATTTCCTGCTGACGGCCGGCGCTGTGCACGCCCGCGCGCTGCCATTCGTCACCCAGCTTCGTCGCCATCCCGGCAAGCGAGTCGTTCCATGCGGACAGACGTTCCTCATCGCGTGCGGCCAGTTGCGTCTGCAAGCCCGTGTGCGACTCGCGAATCGTCGACAGCAGATCGGTCGAGCGTTGTTCGAACGTTGCCGCTTGTGCAGTCAGATCGCGCGTCGTTTGTGCCAGCGCGTCGCAGATTTCCTGCTGACGGCCGGCGCTGTGCACGCCCGCGCGCTGCCATTCGTCACCCAGCTTCGTCGCCATCCCGGCAAGCGAGTCGTTCCATGCCGACAGACGTTCTTCATCGCGTGCCGCGAGTTGCGTCTGCAAGCCCGTGTGCGACTCGCGAATCGTCGACAGCAGGTCGGTCGAGCGTTGTTCGAACGTGGACGCTTGCGTGGCGAGATCGCGCGTCGTTTGCGCCAGCGCGTCGCAGATTGCCTGCTGACGGCCGGCGCTGTGCACGCCCGCGCGCTGCCACTCGTCGCCGAGCGTCGTCGCCATCGCGGCGAGCGACGCATTCCACGCCGACAGGCGTTCCTCGTCGCGCGCGGCCAGCTGCGTCTGCAGCCCCGCATGCGACTCGCGCATCGCGGCGAGCGCCGCGCCCGAATGCCGCTCGAACGTCGCAGCGGCTTCGCCGAGCGCCTGCGCATGCTGGCCGGCCAGCGTCTCGCCGACCTGCTCCTGGCGCGCGAGCGCATCGCGCCACGCGTCGGACAGCCGGCTTTCGGTCGCTTCGAGGCGCGTCGCGACGCCGTCGAGCAGGTCCGTCGAACGCTGCGCGAAAGTGTCGGTGAACCGGCCGAGCGTCGTCTGCAGCTGCTGCGCGACGGCGTCGCCCGCGCGGCGCTGTTCGTCGAGCGCGCGATTCCAGACGGCCGTCACGTTCCCGGTGGTCTGCTCGAAGCCGTCGGTCAGCCCGTCGAGCTGACGCTGCACGGCGCCCGTCACGGTGTCGCGCAGCGCGGCCATCTCCTGCGCAAGCCCCGTCATCGTCGCCGCGACGACCGGTTGCAGCGCGGCACCGGCCACGCGTGCGCTCTCGGCGGCGCTTTCCTTCAGCGCATCGCCAACGTTCGACGCCAGGCCCGCATACGCGCGCTCGGTCCGATCGAAGAACGCCTGCTGGCTTTCGATCTGGCGATCGTGCAGCGCGACGCTGCGCGCCTCGAGCGTCGTCATCATCGTCTGCAGCCGGTCGACCAGCGCCGGCATCACGTCCGCCTGGCGCTGCAGCAGCCGGAACGATTCGTCGCGCTGGTGCGCGGACGAGTGCACGCGCAGCGTCGTCGCGATCTTCGCGTCGAGCTGCCGGCCCGCGTCGAGCCGTTCGCGGCGCACGAGCGCGGACAGGAGGCCGAGCATCGCCGACGTCGCGACACCCGCGATCGACGTGCCGAACGCGAAGCCGAGGCCCTTCACCGGCGCGATCAGCGACGCGCGGATCGCGTCGAGGTCGGTCGCGCTTTCGAGCGCGGCGCCGGTGCCCTTCAGCGTCACGACCATCCCGAGCAGCGTGCCGAGCATGCCGAGCAGCACGAGCAGGCCGACGAGATACGGCGTCAGCGACGGGCCCGGCAGCGCGACGCGCGCGCCTTCGACCCGCGCCCGCACGGCGCCGCGCAGGCCCGGAGGCAACGAATCGAGCCACGTGTCGAGCTTCGCCGGCGGTTCGGTCAGCCCGGCCACCGCGCGCGACAGCGTGGCGGTCGCCTGCCTGTCGCGCAGCAGTTCCCACGCACCGGCGACGTAGCACGCGCCGATCAGCAGCGTGACGGCCGTCGCGAGCGGGTTCGACGCGATATAGCCGACGCCGATCCAGCACACTGCGAGCAGACCGGCGATGAAGACAACGAGATCAAGACGAATTCTGGACATAGCGTAGGGATTAGCAGGTACGAAGGGCCGCGAGCAGCCCGTCTACCGTTTGAAACCGGACTTCGAGCTCGGCGAGCAGGATGCTTTGCATCTCGTTGCGGAACGTGTCGAGCCACGTGCCGGGCACGATCGGCGCGGCGGACGGCGCGTCGCCCGCGGCGTCGAGATCGGCCGCCGCTTGCGTGTCGGCCAGCGCCTGCCGTTCCGCGTCGCGCAGCCGCTCGAAGCGCATGCCGAGCAGCGCGGGCACGGCGGACAGCAGGCTGCGCTCGCGCGCGCCGAGCACGCGTTCCATGATCGCGTCGAGCGTCGCGAGCCGCGCCATCCCGGACGCGCGCGCGGCAAGCGCGACCCGCAGGCGGCCACGCAACTGGCCGATCGCGGTCTCCATCTCCTGCTGCAGGGACAGACAGCTCTGGCGGAAGTCCGCGAAGTCGGCCGTGTCGGCGGGCGGCGGCGGCATCTCGCCGGGGCGCCGCCGCGTGCGCGGGCGGAGGGCGGCCGTGATCGCCTGCGCGAGGTCGTGGCGCACGCGCGCGCAGTCGCGCTCCGCGTCGTAACCGCGCACGCCGGCCGCGACGCCGGGCGGGCTCGCATTCAGCGCGGACGACAGCGTGATCGCGTCGGTCCAGCCGAGCCACTGGCTCAGGCGGTCCGACAGCGTCTGCCGGGATTCCGCGACGTCGGCATCGGTCAGGCGCGCGAGCAGCCGGACGAGCGTCGGGCCGCTCAGTGCCGGGCGCGGGGGTGCTTGCACCATGCTGCAAACCGTCAAAAAAGGCAGCAGTTTACACGTCGTCGGGAGGTCGGCCGCCAGAATCGGGGAAGCGGCCCGGCCCGGCACGCCGCGCAACCGGCGCGAACGCCCGCCGTACAAGGCTCACGGGCCGATTGCCGGGGTTTCCCGGTGCGCCGGCGCGGCTCTGGTGACGCGCGCGGACACCTTTCTCCACAGCCCCGGCGAGACGTTCGGCCGCCTGCCGAAGCCGCCCCGGCGGACGCCGGTTCGCGCCGCGCCGCGCACGCCACGCCACGCCACGCCGCGCCGCGCACGCCACGCCACGCCACGCCACGCCGCCAATTCTCGCCCGCGTACGATTCCGTCACGGACGTGCGGTACCATCGCGACACCCGCCAGGCGATCGCGCCCGATGCGGACCCGCGCCGCCCGGCAACCGGCGCGCGGGCCGCCGGACGCGTGACGGATATCCGGCCGATATCCGCGGGCCGCAGGCGGCGTGCCCCGGGAGACGGGTGCCGCCGCCCATGACAACGACAGACCGACAACAGACGGGCCCGCCCGACCGCACACGATGCTTTCCGACTTCGTCGCGCGCCTGCGCGAGCGCTTCAGCAAACCGCCCACCCGGCAGGACTTCGCCGAACGCCTGATCGCCGCGCTGCGCGCGACCGGCGACACGCGCGAGTGGCTTCACGAGGACGACAAGGGCCGTCTCGTGCAAGTCGATGTCCCGTCGAACGTCATCAACCTGCACAACCTGTTCCGCGACTACGCGGACGCGAAGCCCACCGAGCGCGAAGCGACGCTGCAGCGCCAGGCGAACGCGATGATGCAGCACGAGATTCCGGCGAACTTCGCGGACGTCCGCGCGCGGCTGCGCCCCGTGATCCGCAGCGCGACCGAGCGCGGCGCGGTCGCGCTGCAGCTCGCCGGGCAGCCGGGCGCGTCGGAAGTCGCGTTCCGGCCGCTGTGCGAGAACCTCGAGATCGGCATCGCGTACGACGGCGAGTTCAGCGTCGCGCGGCTGACGACCGCGCGGCTCGCCGAATGGGGCGTCAGCTTCGACGATGCCTGCGACATCGCGATCGACAACCTGCGCGGCGCGTCGTCGGCGCCGTGGGTCGCGTTGCGCGACGGCGTGTTCCTGTCGCAGTTCGGCGACTACTACGACGCGGCGCGGCTGCTGCTGACCGACCTGCTGCACCGCCAGCCGATCTCCGGCGCGCCGGTGGTGATGGCGCCGAACCGGGCCGTGCTGCTGCTCACCGGCGAGCGCAACACGGCCGGGCTCGCGACGATGGTCGAGCTCGCCGAACAGGCGCGCGCGCAGCCGCGCCCGCTGCCGCCGCTGATGCTGCGCTGGGACGGCGCCGCGTGGCGGAACTTCATCCCGGCAGGACTGGAAGCGAAGCTGCACGCGCTGCGCGTGGACGAACTCGCCGGCGACTACCAGGATCAGCGGACGCAGTTGGACGACCTGCACAAGCGGGACGGCACCGACATCTTCGTGGCGACATACACGGTGTACCGGCGGCAAAACGGCGAGCTGTTCAGCGTCGGCGTGTGGAGCGACGGCGTGCCGACGCTGCTGCCCGAGACGGACATCGTCGTGCTCTACCGGGAAGCGACGCGGCAGTCGGCGCACGTGCCGATGGCCGCGCTGCGCGACGCCTGCGGCGACCTGATGACGGCCACCGCGCATCGTCCGGTGCGGTATGAGGTGACGGGGTTTCCGGATGAAGCGCGGTTCGCGGCGCTGATCGCGCGGTTTCCGGCGGCGTGATGCGCGCTGGCGCGAGTCGGGGGCCGCGAGCCGGGGCCATGGATCGGCCCCGCCACGTGCCGGAACGACCGGCCGTGGCGGCCTGCCTGTCGTGAATGAAACGGGGGCGCGGCCCCCGGGTACCGCCGCCTGCCGTCAGATCCCCGCTTTCGGCGCGTTCAGGATGAGACGCAGCCCGAGCAGCGTGATCGCGCCGGCCGCGACGCGGTCGACCCACTTCTTCGCACGTAGATAGAGTTCGCGCGGCCGGCGGGTCGAGAAACACAGCGCGACGATCGTGTACCAGCCGAATTCGACGCCGAACACGAGCGGCGGCAGCGCCAGGTAGCACCACAGCGGCGGATGCTGCGGCAACAGCGCCGCGAAGATGCTGCCGTACCAGATCGCCGTCTTCGGGTTGCTCAGCTGGGTCGTGAGGCCGATCCAGAACGACTTGCGCGCGCTGCCGGCGACGCCGGCCTGCGAATCGTCCATCACGATCGGCCGGTCGGCGCCGCGCCAGATCTTCGACGCCATGTAGATCAGGTACGCACCGCCCGCCAGCTTGAGACCTACGTACAGCCATTCGACCGCCTGCAGCAGCGTATACAGGCCGGCCAGCGCGACGCCGCCGAACGCGATCCCGCCGACACCCATGCCGAGCGCGGTTGCCAGCCCGTCGCGGCGCGACAGCCCGATCGAATTGCGGGCGACCAGCACGAAACTCGGGCCCGGAATCATCGCGCCGAGCCACAGCGCGGCCAGAATGGCGAGTACGGCAGCCGATGCAGTCATCGAAGTCTCCTTGGTGAGCGACGCCGAAGCGCCGGCGCCTGCGTGTCGTAGCGTGTCGAATCCCGACGGTGAAGCCGATGATTCTGGCACGCTTCGCGGGCCGCCGGAAGCACCCGTGCGCTGCTATGCTGGCTGCCGTTCCCGCCATCGCGCGCCGTCACCCATGAACCACCCATGATCGAGATCCGCGCCGCCCGCTATCCCGACGATGCCGCCGCCGTCGAAGCGATCTTCCGCGAGTACCTCGCGAGCCCCACCGTCAGCCTCGCGTTCCAGGACTACGAGCCCGAACTCGCCGCGCTGCCGGGCAAGTACGCGGCGCCGCGCGGGCAACTGCTGCTCGCGTGGCACGGCGAGCGCGCGGTCGGCTGCGCGGCGTTTCGCGCAATCGACCCGACGACGTGCGAGATGAAGCGCGTGTACGTGCGTCCCGAAGCGCGCGGGCTGAACGTCGGCCGCCAGCTCGTCGAACGGCTGCTGCACGACGCGAAGGCGGCCGGTTATGCGCGGATGTGTCTCGACGTGCTGCCCGAATTCGTCGCCGCAAGGCAACTGTATGGTTCGCTCGGCTTCACGCCCGCGCCGCCCGTTGCGTTCAATCCGGTGCCCGGCACCGAGTTTCTCGGGCGGGATCTGTGATGGGCGCCACCGCACGCCGCGCCGTCCTTGCGCTGCTCGGCGCGCTGTCGTCCGGCGCACGGGCCGACGGCCTGCCGCAATCGATCGCGTCGCAACTGCCGTCCGGCTACCAGCCGCTCGTCGCCCAGGAAGGGCCGGACCTCGGCGACGGACGGCGCAGCTTTCTCGTCGTCGTGCATCGCATGGCCGATACGCGCGAGCAGCCGTCGCCCCGCCCGCTGCTGATCTTCGAGGGGCGGCCCGGCCACGCGTACCGGCTCGCCGCGCGCAACGACCACGTCGTCCTGCGCGCGAACGAAGGCGGCCAGTGCGATCCGTTCGATCCCGCAGACGCCGCCGACAGCGGCCTCTCGGTGAAAGGCCGCTATTTCACCGTGCAAAACTTCGTCGCGTGCGGCCAGCACTGGAGCGACTACGTGACGTTCCGCTACGACCCGCGCACGCACGGCTGGCTGTTCTCCAGCGAGATCTACACCGAATCGTCCCCGCTCGACGACAAGCCCGACGAAGTCACCGTCACGCGCGCCGATGCGCACCGGCCGGTGACGTTCGGCCAATGGCGGCGCAACGACTGAACAATCGTCGATGCACGATGTTCCGCCTCGCGCATCCGTACGACTCGCCTCCCCCCGCCAACGGGTCTACCATGGTCGCTCATCGCCGTTCGGGCGCGCCGGCGCGGCATGCGGCTTGCGCGCCCTCCTTCCCACGTTGAACCTGCGCAGGAGGACGTCATGACGCAACTCTTCGACGCGATCGTCATCGGTACGGGCCAGGCCGGGCCGCCGCTCGCCGCGCGGCTCGCGGGCGCCGGCATGAAAGTCGCGGTCGTCGAACGCGGCCGCTTCGGCGGCACCTGCGTGAACACCGGCTGCATTCCGACCAAGACGCTGATCGCGAGCGCGTACGCCGCGCAGCTCGCGCGGCGCGCCGGCGAATACGGCGTGTCGGTCGGCCCCGTCAGCGTCGACATGAAGGCCGTGAAGGCGCGCAAGGACCAGATCTCCGGGCGCTCGAACCACGGTGTCGAGCAATGGGTGCGCGGGCTCGACAACACGACCGTGTTTCAGGGTCATGCCCGGTTCGAGCGCCCTGACGCGGTGCGCGTGGGCGACGTTCTCCTCGAAGCCGGGCGCATCTTCATCAACGTCGGCGGGCGCGCGCAGATCCCGCCGATGCCGGGCCTCGACTCGGTGCCGTACCTCACCAACTCGACGATGATGGACGTCGACTTCCTGCCCGAGCATCTCGTGATCGTCGGCGGCAGCTACGTCGGGCTCGAATTCGGCCAGATGTATCGCCGCTTCGGCTCGCAGGTGACGATCGTCGAGAAAGGTTCGCGCCTGATCCGTCGCGAGGACGAGGACGTGTCGCAAGCCGTGCGCGAGATTCTCGTGAACGAAGGCATCGACGTGCAGCTCGACGCGAACTGCCTGACCGCACGGCGCGACGGCGACGGCGTCGCGGTCGGCCTCGACTGCACCGGCAGCCGCCGCGAGGTCGCGGGCTCGCACCTGCTGCTCGCGGTCGGCCGCGTGCCGAACACCGACGATCTCGGGCTCGAACGGGCCGGCGTCGCGACCGACGCGCGCGGCTACATCACGGTCGACGACCAGCTGCGCACCAGCGTGCCCGGCATCTGGGCGCTCGGCGACTGCAACGGACGCGGCGCCTTCACGCACACCGCGTACAACGATTACGAGATCGTCGCGGCGAACCTGCTCGACGGCGATCCGCGCAAGGTGTCCGACCGCATCACCGCGTACGCGATGTACATCGATCCGCCGCTCGGCCGCGTCGGCATGACGCTCGACGAAGCGAAGCAGACCGGCCGCCGGCTGCTGGTCGCCACGCGGCCGATGACGCGCGTCGGCCGCGCGGTCGAGAAAGGCGAGAGCCTCGGCTTCATGAAGGTGATCGTCGACGCGGACAGCCATGCGATTCTCGGTGCGTCGATCCTCGGCGTGACAGGCGACGAGGTCGTGCACGAGATGCTCGACGTGATGGCCGCCGGCGCGCCGTACACGACGATCAGCCGCGCGATGCACATCCACCCGACCGTATCGGAGCTCGTGCCGACGCTGCTGCAGGATCTGCATCCGGTCGAATGAACGACGGCGGACGCGCGCCTGTCCCGCGCGTCCGGTTCGTACGGGCGTTGCCGGCCGCGCGCCGGCGTCGCGCCATGTGCGAAGATGGCTGTTCGTCACGCCATCCGGAAGCGCCATGGACCGTCTGCAAACGATGCAGATCTACGTACAGATCGTCGAACGCGGCAACTTCACGCAGGCCGCCGATGCGTTGCAGCTGCATCGGCCGGCCGTCACCAAGGCCGTGCAGCAGCTCGAACAGGAACTCGGCATCCGGCTGCTGAACCGCAGCACGCGCCGCGTCAGCGTGACGGCCGAAGGCGAGGCGTTCCATGCGCGCTGCGTGCAGCTGCTCGGCAGCATCGACGATGCGTTCGCGTCGTTCCCGAAGCAGCGGGCCGTGCCGAAGGGCCGGCTGCGGCTCGATATCGCCGTCGCGCTCGCGAAGACGGTCATCATCCCGGCACTGCCCGAATTCCAGCAGCGCTATCCGCAGATCGAGCTCGTGCTCGGCGCCAGCGACCAGCCGGCCGACCTGATCGGCGAAGGCATCGACTGCGTCGTGCGGGTCGGCACGCTGAAGGATTCGAGCATGGTCGCGCGCACGGTCGGCGCGGTGCCGATGGTCACGTGCGCGTCGCCCGCGTATATCGTCCGCCACGGGCTGCCGCGCACGCTGGACGATCTCCGCGCGCATCGCGCGGTCAATTTCTTCACGGGCGCCAATCGCAGGATTCTCGAATGGACGTTCCGTCCGAACGGCGAGCGTGTCGATGTGAAGCTGCCGAGCAGCCTCCTCACGAACAACTCGGAAGCGCTGCTGTCGTGCGGGCTCGCCGGCCTCGGCATCGTGCACGCGCTGCGGCCCGCGCTGCAGCCGAGCATCGACGCGGGCCAGCTGATCGAGCTGCTGCCCGGCATTCCGGCCGAGCCGAAGCCCGTGTCGGTGATGTACCCGAACCGCGCGCACCTGCCCGACAAGGTGCGCGTGTTCATCGACTGGCTCACGGATCTGTTCGCCCGTCGTTATCCGGCATAACGCACGCTCACACGCACATTCGCACGCACACGCCTGCGCGGCGATTGTTATTCGACGAATAACAATCAGTGATTCCGTTGCGTGTTTATTCGGTACGGGCTGCCGCCTACAGTGCTCCTTCATCCCCACCCGTTCATCGAAGGAGTGCTCCATGTCCCGTATCGTTCGTTTCCATCGTATCGGCGGCCCCGACGTGCTGCAGATCGACACCGTCGACGTCCCCGCGCCCGGCCCCGGCGAAGTGCAGTTGCAGGTGAAGGCGATCGGCATCAACCGCGCGGAAGTCATGTACCGCAGCGGCGAATACACGATCCAGCCGCGTTTTCCCGCATCGCTCGGCTATGAAGCGTCGGGCGTCGTCGCCTCGGTCGGGCCCGACGTGACGGCGTTCGCCGCCGGCGACGCGGTGAGCGTCGTGCCGGCGTTCTCGTTCGCCGACTACGGAATGTATGGCGACGTGGTCAACGTGCCCGTGCATGCGCTCGTCCGGCATCCGGAGAACCTGTCGTTCGAGGAAGCCGCCGCGACCTGGATGATGTTCGTCACGGCCTGGGGCGCGCTGATCGAACTCGGCGGGCTCGAGCGCGGCGACGCCGTGCTGATCGGTGCCGCATCGAGCAGCGTCGGGCTCGCGGCGATCCAGGTCGCGAACCGGATCGGCGCGGTGCCGATCGCGCTGACGCGCAGCGCATCGAAGCGCCAGGCGCTGCTCGATGCGGGTGCCGCGCACGTGATCGCCGGCAGCCCGGCGGACCTGCCGCGGCAAGTCGCGGAACTGACGGGCGGCATCGGCGCGCGCCTCGCGTTCGATCCGGTCGGCGGGCCGGACGCGGCGAACCTGCTGCGCGCGCTGCGCACGAACGGCACGTTCTTCCAGTACGGTGCGCTCGACACGCGCGACATCCCGGTGCCGGTGATGGACCTGCTCGCGCGCCACCTGACGCTGCGCGGCTACGAGCTGTTCGAGATCACGGGCGACACGCAACGGCTCGAACGCGCGAAGCGCTTCATCGTCGACGGGCTCGCGGCCGGCGCGTTGAAGCCGTCGATCGACCGCACGTTCGCGTTCGACGACATCGCCGAAGCCCATCGGTACATGGAAGCCGGCGCGCAGGTCGGCAAGATCGTCGTCACCGTCTGAGCGTCGCGGCGACGGGCGTGCCGACCGGAAGCCGCGGTACGCCTCCGCGTGCCCGGGTCAGGTGGCGAAATACCGCGGCCGGTCGATGTCGGCCAGCAACCCGGGCTGCATCGGCGCCCAGTCGAGCCATGCCCGGGTGCGTTCGCTCGTTGCGGGCGCGTCCATCCCCGCGAACATCGCGAACCAGCCGAAATGTTCGCCGGCTTGCGCGCCCGATTTCGACACGACCGGCACGTTCAGCCGGCGGCCGATCACGGCCGCGATCTCGCGGAACGGCACGCCCGTAACCGGGGTGCGCTACGCGCAGCCGAACCGGGAACGCGTCGCGCGCTTCGCGGTGGGCGCGTTTCGCGCCGACATCGCACGCGGCGGTGCGACGCAGTCCGTGCAGGCGTTCGTCGACGAGATGCGCGCGACGAGCGCCGAGTTCGATGCGATGTGGCGCGACCACGACATCCATTCGCATGACGAAGGGACGAAGGAGATCCGTCATCCGCAGGCCGGCCGGATCGCGCTCGAATATTCGGCGTTCTCGGTGACCGGCCGTCCGGACCTGAACCTCGTGATCTTCACGCCTGCGACGCCGGCCGATCGTGCGCGCATCCGGGCGCTCGTCGCCGCGCGTGAACAGGCCCGCGAACCGGCCCGCGAACCGCACGCGCCGGCCGCCTAGCGGCGCGTCGAATTTACGCCCGGAATCGCCCTCGGAATCGCCCTCGGAATCGCACCCGGCACCGCACCCGGCACCGCACCCAAAACCGTCGCGCAGCCTGTGCGCCGGTGCCGCACGACCCGCCCCGACGGCCCCGCCCATCCGGCCCCGTCACGCGGCGCCGCGCCATCGCATTCCGCACTGATCCCCAGTCGAATATTTAATTTTCCCCTGGACCAGCGCGCCCTTACCCTTTCGGCATCGCATCACAGGGCCACCGGCCCCCTCTGGAGCATTCCGATGACCGACCTCGGCACCGCGCAAGCCGTTCCCCGCCCGCACGCGGCTTCCGTGTCCCATGGCGCGCTCGCGCTGCTGGTGCTGGCCGGCCTCAACCTGCGTCCGTTCCTGACCGCGTTCGGCCCCGTGCTCGACCTCGTGCGTGCCGACACGGGCCTCGGTTTCCGCGCGGCCGCGCTGCTGACCACGCTGCCGTTCGTGCTGATGGGTGTCGTCGCCGGCATCGGCGTCGGGCTCGCGCGGCGCGTCGGCGAGCAGCGCGCGCTGATCGCCGCGCTGGCGTTGATCGCCGCGGGGTGTACCGCGCGCCTGTGGACCGGCAGCAGCACCGGGCTGGTCGTTACGGCGATCGTCGCGGGTGCGGGCGTCGCGGTGGTCCAGTCGCTCGCGCCGGGCCTCGCGAAACGCTGGTTCGTCGACCGGCTGCCGCTCGCGATGGGCCTCTATTCGGCCGCGCTGGTCAGCGGCGGTGCGTTCGGCGCGGTCGCGAGCCCGTGGCTCGCCGCGCACGGCGGCTGGCACCTGTCGCTCGCCGTCTGGGCCGTGCCCGCGCTCGTCACGCTCGCGCTGTGGCGCGCGAAGGCGCCGCGCGATGGGACGCATGCGGCGGCGGCATCGGCGCCCGTCACCGCGTTCGTACGCGTTCCGCGTGCTTGGCAACTCGCGCTGTTCTTCGGTCTCAGCAACAGCGGCTACGCGAGCCTCGTCGCGTGGCTGCCCGCGTTCTATCGCAGTGTCGGCATGAACCCGCAGGCGAGCGGCAACCTGCTCGCGTGGATGGCGCTGTTCCAGGCGGCCGGCGCGCTTGCGATGCCGATGCTCGCGAAACGTTCGCGCGATCGCCGGCCGGTGCTGTGGCTCACGCTCGCGTTGCAGACGGCCGGCTTCATCGGCTTCGCGACGATGCCCGCGCTCGCGCCGTGGGTGTGGGTCGCGAGCGTCGGCGTCGGGCTCGGCGGCTTCTTCTCGATGAGCCTGATCGTCACGCTCGATCACCTGCCCGATGCGCGGCGCGCGGGCGCGCTCGCC
Organism: Burkholderia sp. BCC1977; assembly: GCF_905339595.1. NCBI lineage: Bacteria > Pseudomonadati > Pseudomonadota > Betaproteobacteria > Burkholderiales > Burkholderiaceae > Burkholderia > Burkholderia sp. BCC1977. The sequence continues at coordinate 31,986 of NZ_CAJPGQ010000051.1, read as the reverse complement.
GCGTTCGTGCAGGGCATCGGCTTCCTGACCGTCGCCGCGAGCCCGTGGTTGATCGGCTGGCTGCGCGACGCCGGCGGCGGCTTCGCGATCGCGTGGTGGATGCATATCGGCGTGATCGCATCGATGGCCGTGTTGAACGCCACGTTCTCGCCCGCCGGCTACCGGCGCGGCATGGCGCGCGTCACCGGCGCCGCGCCCTGACACCGAACCACCGGATTCCCTGATCCGGACGGCCGCCGGCATCTTCCGGCGCTCGTCCAGCCGCCCGCGCATGGCCGGGCGCGGGCCGTCACGCCCATCGGCCGCCGCTTGCTTCACCCCAGACAACATCGATCGGTATGGAGACAATCATGAAAAAACTCGTCATCGCCGTCGCGCTCGCGCTGACGGCCGGCGCCGCCGCCGCGAAAGACCCGGCCGTCCTGCGCCTCGGCGTCGATCCCAGCTACGCGCCGTTCGAATCGCTCGCCCCCGACGGCAAGCTCGTCGGCTTCGACATCGATCTCGGCAACGCGATCTGCGAACGCATGAAGGTGCGCTGCGTGTGGGTCGAGAACGCCTTCGACGGGATGATCCCGGCGCTGAAGGCGCGCAAGTTCGACGGCGTGCTGTCGTCGATGAGCGTGACCGAGAAGCGCCTCGCGCAGATCGCGTTCACCGACAAGATCAACAACGTGCCGCCGCGCCTGGTCGCGCGACGCGGTTCGAACCTGCAGCCGACGGCCGAGTCGCTGGCCGGCAAGACGGTCGGCATCGAGCAGGGGACGACGCAGGAAACCTATGCGCGCACGTACTGGGAACCGAAGGGTGTGATCGTGCGCACGTACCAGACGCAGGATCTCGTCTATCAGGATCTGATTTCCGGTCGCCTCGACGCATCGCTGCAGTCGTCGGTGCAGGCCGATCTCGGGTTCCTGAAGACCGCGAAGGGCACGAACTTCGAATTCGCGGGGCCGGCGCTGCACGATCCGAAGACACTCGGCGTCGGGTCCGCGATCGGCGTGCGCAAGGATGACGACGCGCTGCGCACGCAGATCAACCAGGCGCTCGCGAGCCTGATTCAGGACGGCACGTATCAGCGGATCGCGAGGAGATATTTCTCGTTCGACATTTACAACTGACGGACGCCGCCGGCCGCGACTGGTTGCCACCGGTCGCGGCCGGCGGCCCATGCGCGCGTCGGCACGGTCGTGTTCCGTTCATACCCCTATCTACAGCGCGAACGCGTTCCGTTATGGTGATCGAAGCCGGACAACCGACGGTTTCGAAGACCATGCCACCGCCTGGCCGTTCATTGATCGGCATGCTGATCGTCGCGCCGTTGACGGTCGGCATTGCCGGCTGCGACAAGCAAATCGATACGCTACCGATCACAGCGGCCGTCGGATACCGGCAAGGGCACCGTGTGTCGTTGAACCCGCAACAGCGCGCGGTCCTCGCGCAGTGGATCGACGCCCATCGAAACGGCTGGCACGGGCTCATGGAAACGCCCCCTTTTCCGTCCATCGGCATCTCCGTCGACTACACGGAAGGCCGTTACGGCTCATTCGAGATCTGGCAAGACACGGGCAACGGTGGCGGTGTCGTCTATCGCTACCTCCACGATCACACCCCGGGAGCCAAGCCCGTACCGCCGTTGAAACGACGCGTGTCCGAACCGGACGTGCAAGCGTTTCGTGCCATTGTGGACAATCCCGCCAACTAGCCGCATCGCCCGCTGCACGGGTCCTGCCGGGCGGCCGCCCGATCGTTTGCGGACACCGCACCCCCGGCGCACAATACGCGCGTGAATCTCTCCCGAGGTTGCGCAACATGGCCCACTTCCAGCCCGATGGATGGCATACCGTCACGCCCCGCATCGTCGTGCCCGATCCGGAACACCTGATCGCCTTCATCAAGGTGGTCTTTCACGCTCGCGGCGAATTCCGTTCAGGACTGCCTGCCGAAATCAGGATCGGCGATTCCGTCGTGATGGTGAGCGGCGGCGACGGGCTGCGCGAGCCGATGCCGGCATTTCTCTACGTCTACGTGGAGGACACCGATGCGACCTATCGGCGAGCGATTGCCGCACACGCGACTTCGCTCGACATACCGGCCGACCTGCCCTACGGCGACCGGCGCGCGATGGTCAGGGATCCGTGGGGAAACACATGGCAGATCGCCACGCATCAGCGCGATCTCCCGGTTGACGAGATCCGGGCACGACTGGCCGACAGCGACTAGCAGACGGTCGGGACCGCGGACGCTTCGGCCGAGTCCGGATCGGCGCAGGCGGCGTGGCCGCGACGATCGGCACGCCGTTCGCCACGACAACGCCTCCACCGTTCACCCTCGCCCGCTGTCGCAATCGTTCAGATTCGCGTCGCGTGCAGATAAAACTTCCGCGCCGCGCCCGCCGTTAACCCGTTCGCAATCCCGGCGCCCCGCATTGCGACGCGGCGCCCGTCGTCGTTCGTGATCCGGAATCCACATCCGCCGTCAGCCGCCCGTCGGGCCGCCGGCAAGGGAACGTCATGCGAAAACTCACCATCCGCGGCGGACTCGTCGCGACCATCGCCGGCTATACGGCGCTGCTCGTGCTGGTCGTCGGCGCGTGCATCGCCGCCCTCTACGCCGGCAACGGCTCGCTCGAAGCGATGTATCGCGACGACACCGCGTCGCTGCTGCACCTGAAGACCAGCTCGGAGCGCATGCTCGTGCTGCGAGAACGCGTGAGCGACGTCGCGCAGATCATCAGCGCCGGCCAGCCCGCGAAGGCGGAAATCGCGCAACTCCACACGCTCCTCAAGCAGAGCGACGACGAACTCGACGCGTACGCGCGGCTGCATGCGCGCGACGCCGACGAGCAGGCACGGTTCGATACGCTGCAACAGCGCCGTCGCACGTTGCTCGATCAGGTGTTTCTGAAAGCGATGTCGCAACTCGACCACGACAACGCATTCGACTTCCTCGACACGCACCGCACCGCGCCGCCGGCACTCTTCACCGCCTACCAGGAAGCGATCGATGCGCTCGAATCGTTCCAGGTCGCGCGCCAGAAGGCGCGCTACGAGGCGGCCGGCGAGCGCTTCCACCGGATCGTGTGGGCCATGGCGGCGGTCGCCGCTTTCGCGCTGATCGTCGGCGTCCTGGCGCAGCGCGTGCTCGCGAAGGCGATCATCGCGCCGATCCATCTCGCCGTCGCGCATTTCGACAGGATCTCGACAGGCGACCTGACCGGCACGGTCGTCATTCCCGGCGAAAACGAAATGGCGTATCTGTTGAATGCGTTGAAGCGCATGCAGGACGGCCTCGTCGACACCGTGACCCAGGTACGCACGAGCACCGAGACGATCGTCGGCGACGTGCGCACGATCGCGAGCGGCAACGTCGACCTGTCCGCGCGCACGGAGCAGCAGGCCGTTTCGCTGCAACAGGCCGCGGCGAGCGTGGAGCAACTGACGGCAACCGTGCGCCAGAACGCGGACAACGCACGCGATGCACGCACTTACGCCGAGGGGGCGGCCGGCATCGCCGCGAAAGGCGGAGACGCGATGCAGCGCGTCGTCGACACGATGTCGGCGATATCACACAGCTCCGCGCGGATCTCCGGCATCGTCGGCGTGATCGAAAGCATCGCATTCCAGACCAACATCCTCGCGTTGAACGCCGCCGTCGAAGCGGCGCGCGCGGGCGAACAGGGGCGCGGTTTCGCCGTCGTTGCAACCGAAGTACGCGGGCTCGCGCAGCGCTGCGCGTCGGCGGCGAAGGAGATTCGCGAACTCATCGGCAATTCGACGCAGCGCGTCGAAGACGGCAGCGGCCTCGTCGCGCTCGCCGGCTCGGCGATGGCCGAACTCGTCGTCGCGGTCGAACGCGTGAACGCGATCATGGGCGAAACGAGCATCGCATTCGACGAGCAGTCGGCCGGCATCGAGCAGGTGAATGCGGCGGTGGTCCAGATGGAACAGACAATGCAGCGCAACGCCGCGCTGGTCGAGGAAGCGGCCGCCGCGGCGCTGTCGCTCGAGGATCAGGGCGCGCGGCTCAGCGATGCCGTCGCGCAATTCCGTCTTCGAGACGCGGCGGCGGCGTGATGCAACCGGCCCGGGTCGGCCCGGATCGGGTCCGGGCGGCCTTGCCGAAACGGCACGACACCCGAGCCGCGGCTCGGCGTCGTGGCCGGCAAAGTTGGACAGTCCGGTGTGCGGTTCGCGACTAGACCGCCCGCTCCAGCAGGTCGGTTGCGAAGGACTTCGCATGCGCGACGGCCTCCTGCGCATCGGGGAATACACCGAGCTGCTCCCAATGCTCTTCGGCCGCGTAGGTTCCCCTCACCGCCAGCGCCCGCTGAACGCGCAACTGCGCCGCGTATCTGCCGTCGTCCAGCGGCCGGGCCGTCGCGACGACCTTGTGCGGCGGGCTCGCTCGCTCCGGCTGAACCAGCTCGACGGAGCCACCGGCCAGGCCGATCGTCATCAACTCGTTCCTGGCCTTGCAGTCCGGGCAGTAGAAGCACCATCCCGCGTCATCCTGAAGGGTCCTGACCTGCCCGCGCGCCAGCACGGCACGACATTCAACGTTCTCGCAGATGAACGGCATAGCAGTCTCCGAAGTTGTTTGAGAGAAATCCTAGCATGTCCGTCGGCGGCGAAACCAGAAAAAAAGCCGGCCCCAAAAGGGCCGACCTGGGCCGGCCTTGCCGACAGCGCACCACGCAAATGTCTGCCCGCGCGGCATCGCTCAGTAGTGACTGCGCCCCCACAGCGTCTTCGGCTCGTCGAGCAGGCGCCGCAACCCGCTGCGCTCGATCGTGGTCTCCGCGACCTCCATCACGCGCTCGAGAATCTCGTTCTCGTCGACCGACAGCACGCGACGATCCTCCATCAGCACGCGTCCGCCGACCATCGTCATGCACACGTCGGCCGCATTCGCGAAACACGTCACGCGATACACGGGCATGTTCATCGGCATCATGTGCGGGCGGAACAGGTCGACGAGGATGATGTCGGCGAGCTTGCCTGCTTCGAGCGAGCCGATCTCGTGATCGAGCGACAGCGCCTTCGCCGCGTCGATCGTCACCATCTCCAGCACCTTGCCGTGCGGCAGCACGTCCGGGTCGCGGAAGTGGCGGCGATGGTAATGCATGCACTGCCACATGTGGCGGAACATGTCGTAGCCGCGATCGGGCGCCGCGCCGTCCGACGCGATCGCGACCGTCACGCCCGCATCGATCAGTTCGGGCACCGGGCAGCGGCCGATGATCGACATGATCGCGCTCGGGTTGTGGATGATCGCGGTGCCGGTTTCCACGCATGCCGCGATGTCGTCGTCGGTCAGGTCGATGCTGTGCGACATGAACGAAGTCGGGCCGAGCAGCCCGAGCTCGCGATGCGCGAACGCGAGCGTGCCGGCGCGATGTCCGTCCTGCGTGAACGTCAGGCCGCGCTCGCGCGCCAGCGCGCCGTAGCGCGCCGCCTGGTCGCGGAACTCGCGCTCGTACTGCGCGAGTTCGGGGTCGTGCTCGGGCCCGTACACCGGCAGCGTCACCGCGATCCTGATCCGGCCGTCGGCATCGCCGTGGCATGCGTCGACGATGCGCTCGCACACGTCGTACATCGTGTCGAAATCGATGTCGCGCGTCTCGCTGCCGTGCGGCATGTGGCGCGTGTAAGCACGCGGGGCAGGCGGGCGCGACGGGCCGACTGCAACGATCGAGCGCGTGCCGGTGCGCACCACGGCATCGCAATGGCGCCGCGCGTAGACGGGATCGTCGACGCGCATGATCGAGTTGCCGCCGCCGAGCAGCGACACGCCCGTCGTCACGCCGGCCTTCAGCCGCTCGAGCGCCGCGAGGTGCGATTCGGTTTCCCAGAACGCTTCATCCGATGCGCGCGTGTAGATCGTCTCGGCCGCGGCCGACCACGCATCGCCGTCCGCGCCGCCGATCGTGCGCAGCATCGCGTGACCCGCGTGCGCATGCGAATCGATCAGGCCCGGCAGCACGGCCTTGCGCCGCGCATCGATCGTGCGTGCGGCACGGTAGCGTGCCTGCAATTCGGCGGTGTCGCCGACGGCGACGATGCGATCGCCCTTCACGGCCACCGCGCCGTTCTCGATCACGCGCCGCCGCGGGTCCATCGTGATCACGCAGCCGTTCGCGATCAGGGTATCGATCGCTTCGCGCCGGTTGTCGGCCTTGTCCTCGGTCGTCATCGCCAGGTGTCCTGTCTTAATTTGAAATAGTTCGGGAGCCGCCGGGCGGCTGCCCGGCGGCTCGACGTCGGCATGGCGGTCGTGTCGTCACGCGGAGCGGACCGGCGCCGCCACCCGCGCCTTCAGCTTGCGCTGCGCCGCGCTGATCGCGATGAACACCACCGCGTTCACCGCGAGTGCGACCAGCCCGGGGTTGATCGACGTCAGCGTGCTCGACGCGCCGGGGAACAGCGATGCGAGCGTCACGCCGTAGTAGTTCGTCATCGCGATCACGATCGCACCGGCGACGATCCCCGCGAACGCGCCTTCCCGCGTGCCGAACGGCCGCTTCAGGAAGCTCGACGCGAGCATCGGCACGAGCTGCGTGAGCAGGCTCGACGAGAAGATCGCGAGCGTGACGAAGGTGGCGCCGCCGCGCAGCACGAAGTACACGACGACCAGCGTGAAGATCGGCAACGCGATCCGCGCGACGCGCGTCACCTCGCGATCGGTCGCATTCGGCGCGAAGCCTTCGCGGTAGATGTTGCGCGCGATCGTCGTCGATGCGTTCAGCATGATCAGCGAGCCCGGCACCAGCGCGGTCAGCAGGCCGGTGCCGCCGACGATGCCGACGAACCACGCGGGGAACGTCTGCTTCACGAGACGCAGCAGCGCGAGGTCGGTCTGCGCGCCTTCGAGCCCGTGCACCGTCATCACGGCCGCGAAGCCGACGAGGAACAGGAACGCGATCAGCACCTGGTACAGCGGCATCAGGATCACGTTGCGGCGCAGCGCGCGTTCGTCCTTCGCGACGTAGATCGCGGTGAAGCCGTGCGGGTACAGGTAATAGCCGAGCGACGTGAGCAGGATCGTCGAGTTGTACCAGCTCAGGTTGAAGCCGTGCTCGGGCATGCGCAGCAGTTCGGGATGCGCGGCGTCGATCTTCGCGAACATCTCGCCGAGGCCGCCGTAGTAATGCATCGGCAGGTACAGACCGAGGAAGATCGCGATCGCGAGGATCAGCACGTCCTTGAAGATCGCGATGCTCGCCGAGCCGTGGATGCCCGACACGACCATGTAGACCGCCATCAGCGTCGCGGCGATCCAGATCGCGGCCGCTTGCGGAATCAGCCCGTACGACATCTCGGACACGATCACGCCGAGGCCGCGCAGCTGGATCATCAGCAGCGACACCATCGCGAACACGGCCACCACCGACACCAGCACGCCGATCGCGCGGCTGTCGTACTTCGACGCGAAGTAATCGGCGAACGACACGAGCCCGTGCGCCTTTGCGTAGCGCCACACCGCGGGCAGCATCCAGTAGCCGATCACGAACGCGAGGCAGCCGTACGACAGGATGTAGAACGCGGGCACGCCCTTGCTGTAGGTCCAGCCGCTCGCGCCGAGGAACGAGAACGTCGAGAACGCCTCGCCGGCCATCAGCAGGAACGTGAGCAGCGAGCCGAAACCGCGCCCGCCGACCGCCCACTGTTCGAGCGTGAGCTTGCGGCCGCGCCGCGCCATCACGCCGATCGCGAGCGCGAACACGGCGAACGCCGCGATGATGATGATCGAAGCGTTCATCGCGCGTCTCCCGTGCGGGCGCCGCGGACCTTGTCGCACTCACCGCGCTCGCCGCGCTCGCCGCGCTCGTCGAGGTGGAACAGGATCGCGAGGATCGCGGCGGTCGCCGCCATCCAGATCAGGTTCCACACGAGCAGGAACGGCAGGCCGAACAGCAGCGGCCGCACCTCGGCGATCGAGCCGCCGGTGTACATCCCGACGAACGGCAACGCCGCCAGCAACAGTTTGAATTTCATCTATGTCTCCTCCGGAACACGCGCGAACGCGTCAGGACATCAGAACTTCTGGCGGATGCCGACCACCACCGCCACTTGCGACGTCGTCGACGACGGGCCGTCGGTGCCGTCGATCCATGCGTGGCCGACGCCCGACGACGCCTTCTGGTAGAAGCCGTTCACGTACACGTCGGTGCGCTTCGACAGCAGGTACTGAAGGCCGGCCGACACCTGCTGATAGTGGCCGTCGTCGGCGCCGCGCGCGACCTTCGTATAGGTGTAGCCGGCCGCGGCCATCAGCGCGGGCGTGATCAGGTAGCGCACGCTGCCTTCGTAGTTGCCGAAGCGCAGCGCGCCGCCGGTCGCCTGGCCGAAGTTCGAACCCGTGTACAGCAGCCCGAGCGTCGCCTGCCCGATCGCGTAGCTCGCGCCCGCGCCCCAGATCTGCTGGCGCACCGCGCTCGACAGGCCGGCGCCGAACACCGACGCCGATCCCGGGTAGTAGTTGTCGGAGGCGACGGCGCCCGTCGCGCTGGCGGCCGGGTGATTCACGCGCGTATAGGCGGCGCCCGCGTTGAGCGGGCCGTTCGCATACGTGACGCCCGCGCTCCAGCTGTTGTCGTTCGCGAAGCCGGTCGAGTTCGAGAACCCGTACACGAGGTTCGCCTGCAGGCCCGCGATCGTGGGCGACACGTACTTGACCGCGTTGTTGGTGCGGAACGTGTTGTTGATGTCGTCGTTGTCGAACGGATGTGTCGAGTACTGCGCGAGGAAGCTGCTCATCTGCAGCGAGCCGAGAATGTCCTGCGTCGAGTTGTACTGGCGGCCGAGCGTCACCGCGCCCCAGTTCGCGCCGCTCAGGCCGACCCACGCGGAGCGGCCGAACATCCGGCCGCCCTGCCCGAGCGCGCCGTTCGCGACGTTGAAGCCGTTCTCGAGCCGGAAGTTCGCCTTCAGGCCGCCGCCGAGATCCTCGGTGCCGATCAAGCCCCAGCGCGGGCCCGATTCGTTGCCGCCCGTGAACTGCCAGAGCGCATGGCCCTTCGCGTTGTTCGTGTAGGTCACGCCGGCGTCGACGATCCCGTACAGCGTCACCGTCGACTGCGCGTGCGCGGCGCCGGCGCCCGCGAACAGCATCGCAATCGCCGCGCTCGTGCACGCGACGCCCGTCTTCCTGCCCATCATTCGCACCATCTCCGTCATCTCCTCTCCAAACCGTCTTGTCGATGTTGTGTTGTGTTTTCTCGATGCTGGCCATACGCGCCGGTCGGCTTGCATAGACAGTGGCTGGATGGTATCCAGCCGCACTCGCATCAAGAAATGAAATGTTCAACTGGACGGCAGTTGAAAATCGAATGAGAGGAGGTGGACGGGAAAACAGGCGGTGCCGCGCGGCACCGAAAGAAAAACGAAAGCGTGGAGGTCCGCCAGGCGCGGCGCCTTTTGCTCAGACGTGAATGGCGTGCGTAAGCAAGCTGACGAAACGGCGACGCTCGAGGCGCCCATCCGGTTTTCCCCGATAGCCCGGCGCAGGGCCGTGCCGCGCGTCCCCATCATTTGCCGGAGTGATGACACTCCCCTTTTTCTGCGGATTTGACCGGGGCGGCGCTGCCGACAACACTAGCCCGCAGTGCCGCATGGGTTCCAGAGACGGCACGCGCCCGCCCCCTTCAGAGTCCGCCATGTACCCGACCGACACCGTGCAGTCCCCGAGCGCCGCCCGGCCGCTCGCCGACCGGCAGCTTCGCCGGATCGTCATCGCCTCCGTCGCCGGCAACGCGATGGAATGGTATGACTTCTTCGTCTACGGCACGGCCGCCGCGCTGGTATTCGGCCACGTGTTCTTCCCGCCCGGCGCATCGCCGCTCGCGGGCAGCCTCGCCGCGTTCGCGGCGTTCGCACTCGGCTTCGTCGCGCGGCCGCTCGGCGGGATCGTGTTCGGCCATGTCGGCGACCGCTACGGACGCAAGGCGTCGCTCGTGTGGACGCTGCTGATCATGGGCGCGTCGACGTTCGCGATCGGCCTGTTGCCGACCTACGCGCAGGTCGGCCTGTGGGCGCCGGCGGCGCTCGTCGTGCTGCGGTTGCTGCAGGGCATCGCATCCGGCGGCGAATGGGGCGGCGGCGTGCTGATGATCAGCGAGAACGCGCCGCCCGAGCAGCGCGGCTACTACGCGGCATGGAGCCAGCTCGGCGTCGGCGGCGGCTTCGCGCTGTCGTCGGCCGCGTTTCTCGCCGCGCAGGCGCTGCCCGACGACGCGTTCCGCACCTGGGGCTGGCGGCTGCCGTTCCTCGCGAGCATCGCGATCTTCGCGATCGGCATCTATATCCGCCGCCACCTGCCGGAAAGCCGCGACTACGAGCAGGCCGGCAAGCGCGGCGCGCACACGCATCTGCCGATCGTCGAATGCATCCGCCGCCATCCGAAGGAAATCCTGCTCGCGATGGGGCTGCGCGTCGCCGAAAACGGCGGCGCGTACATCTTCCTCGCGTTCTCGCTCGTCTACGGCAAATACGTCGGCATCCCGAACGGCGTGATGCTGACCGGCGTGATGATCGCGATGATCGTCGAGATGGGCGCGATGCTCGCGTGGGGCCGGCTGTCCGACCGGATCGGCCGCAAGCCCGTGTACCTGATCGGCGCGCTGAGCCTCGTCGCGTGCGCGTTTCCGTTCTTCTGGCTGCTCGATACGCGCGTGACGCCGCTCGTATGGCTCGCGCTGACGGTCGGCACCGCGGTGAGCCACGGCGCGATGATCGGCACGCTGCCCGCGCTGGTCGGCGAGCTGTTCAGCACCGAGGTGCGTTATTCGGGCGTCGCGCTCGGCCATGAGGTCGCATCGATCTTCGCGGGCGGGATGTCGCCGCTGATCGCGACCGCGCTGCTCGCGCGCTATCACGCGTCGTGGCCCGTGTCGCTGTTCCTCGTTGCGCTCGGCCTCGTGACCGTCGCGACGCTGTGCGTGATGCGCGAGACACGCACCGTGGGGGTCGTTCCCGCTGTCGCCGCGACCGCCCCGCGCGGCGACACGGCGTGACCATGACGCTTCGATCCGCGCAAGCGGGCCGATCCGCACCGACGGGCGGTGAACACGGCGGCGGCCGGCACGGCCGTTCCCGACGCGTGCCGCCGCTCGCGCTCGCCACCCCGACGCGCCGCCTAGTTGCCGCCCTCCCGCCGCGCGCCGTCGAACACCGGCGCGAACCCGAGGTGATCGAGCAGCCGCGCGAACTCGCCGAGCCGTTGCCGCATGTAGGCCGGCACGTCGACCTGCGCATAGTCGTGGAACCCGGCGCCGGTACGCACGCCGTCGCGCCCGGCCTCCATGTTGCGCACGACGCTGTCGGCCGGTGCGAAGCGCGGACCGATCTCGCCGGCGAGATACGTCGACGCGTAGTACAGGATGTCGCAACCGCCCCAGTCGACGAACTCGAGCAGCCCGAGCACCGCGAAGCGCGGGCCGAAGCCGGTGCGAATCGCGGTGTCGATGTCCGCGGCGCTCGCGACGCCCTCTTCCACCATGCGCGCGGCCTCGTTCATCGCGAGTGCCTGGATGCGCGGGACGATATAGCCGGGCGCCGGCCCGCAGATCACCGGCTTCTTGCCGACGCGCTCAAGCAGCGCGGCCAGTGCGTCGACGACCCGTCGATCGGTCGCGTCGCCGCGGCTGATCTCGACGAGCGGCATCAGCAGCGCCGGATTCAACCAGTGCGCATTCAGCATCCGCTCAGGGTGCGCGACATGGCGCTGCAACTCGGTGACGATGAACGTCGACGTCGTCGACGCGATCGTTGCCCCCGCATCGACATGCTCGCCAAGCCAGCGCAACGCGTCCGCCTTCGCGTCGAGCACTTCGGGCAGCGCTTCGAACACGATGCCGGCGTCGCGCACGGCGTGCGCCGCACCGTCGCGCGGAACCAGCGCGATGCGCGCGGCGACGGCGTCTGCCTGCTCGGCATCGATGCGGCCGAGCGCGACCTGCGCGTGCAGCGGCCGCATGATCTCGTCGTGCGTGCGACTCTCGAACGCGCGCCATCCTTGCGCGTCGCGCCGCTTGAAGTCGATCAGCGTCACGTCGAGGCCCGCGAACGCGAACACGAGCGCGATCCCCTGCCCCATGCGTCCCGCGCCGAGCACGTGCACGCGCGTCACGTCGGTGGCGGCCGTCATGCGGTGTACCCCGTATCGAGCCACGCGCGCATCGCGTCGCGCGACAGCGCCGCGAGGCCGAGCCCGTCCAGCGTGCGTCCGTCCGCATACAGGTCGCGGCCGGTCACCGCCGACGCGATGCTCAGCAGCCCCTGCGCAACGGGCGTCGGCACGTTGGCCCAGCGCCCGCACGACACGATGAAGGACAGCCCGAGCCGGGTGTCCTCGAGCATGTAGCGATGCGTACGCAGATCGATCTTCTCGCGCCAGTCGCCGCTGTCGGTCAGCTTGCCGTGCGCGCCGCGCCCGTACATCCATTCGTCGCCGTCAGCCGCGTAGTGGTCCGCGAGCGGGAAATGCGGCGCGCGGTAACCGAGTGCCTCGCGCACGGCGATGCGTTCGGCGTCGAGCGCATTCGTCACGCGGCGGATCGACGGCTGCGTGCCTTCGTTGTGGATGTCCCACGCGTCGAAGTGTTCGAGCGGCCCGGCGTTCATCAGGATCAGCGGCGGGTGGATCACCGGGCCCGCGTTCATCAGCGCGCCGGACAGCGCATCCTCGACCGGCTCGACCGACGGGTAGCCCGCGCGCAGCACGTCGAACGCCCAGCCGGCCGCGTGCGCGGGAAACACGCCGGTCGGCAGGCGCGTCGCATACGCGCTGATCACGACCGCGTTGTCGCCGTGCTTGCGCACCAGGTACGGCAGCGTGCCCGTCTCGGCGAACGCGACGCGCGCCCGGTTGCCGGCGTCGGCCGCCGCCCGCGCGAACACGACGCTGCCGAACGTGCCGGGTGGCAGGAACACGACCTGGCCGTCCTCGAGCAGCGGCGCGACCTGCGCGGCAAGCGCATCGTGCGAAACGGCCGGCAGCGGCACCACGACGAGCCGCGCGCCGCGCAGCGCGGCCGCGAGATCGTCGGTCAGGCGGATCGCACCGGGCGCGTCGCCGAGCGGCACCGCGCGCTTGCCGCGATGGTCGGTCACGTGCAACGCGCCGAGCGCGCGCAGCCGCGCATGCGGTTCGCGGTCGCGCCGCCACCACGTCACGTCGTGGCCCTTCTCGAACAGGTCGAGCGCGGCCGCATGGCAGCCGTGGCCGCCGCCCAGTACACATACCTTCATCGTCGTCTCCCGGTGAGTGAGTGGTTCCGAGACTACGCGGCGGCACGCATCGCGTCGCTTCGAAACACGCAACGGCGCACCCGTTCGCGCAACGCAATCGCGGCGACGCGCACGACGTCGCCCCCATCCATCCGACCCGAGACCCCCGCATGGATATCGCCCTTTCCCGACACGCGCCGAACCGGCTCGGCACGCTGCATGCGCCCGACGAAGTCGAACGCGCGGTCGCACACCGGCTCGGGCCGCACCGGATGGCCACGCACGGCCGCGCGCCGTTTCATGCGGAGCTGTACGAGGTGCCGCTGCATCGCGGCGCGCTGCTCGAGCTTTGCTACGGCCGCGAGACGCGCATCGAGTTCGGCGACGATGCCGATCACTTCCTGTTCCGGCTGACGCTGTCGGGCGCCTGTGAGCTGCGGGCAGGCCACGGGGTGGCACGCGCCGGGCCGGGCGAGCTGACCGTGTCGTCGCCGGCGCTCGCGAGCCGCCTGAGCACGAGCCCCGACTGCCGCAACCTGGTGCTGCGGCTGGAACGCGGCGCGCTCGAACGCAAGCTGCAGGACATGCTGCACGCGACACTCACGCGGCCGCTGCACTTCGATCTCGCCGCCGGCGGCAACGGCACGGGCGCCGCGCTCGTGCTGCCGACCTTCGAATACCTGTGCCGGCTCGGCGCGCAAGCTGGCATCGGCGCAGCGGCGGCGACGTTCGGCGCCGATCTCACCGCGTGGCTGATGTCGCTGCTGCTCACGCACCTGCCGCATTCGTACAGCGACGCGCTGGCGCGCGGCACCCCGCCGCTGCCGGCGCACGTGCGCCGCGCGTGCGGCCACGTCGACGCGCACCTGGGCGAACCGCTCGCGCTCGCCGCGCTGGCGGCCGTCGCGGGCGTCGCGCCGCGCACGCTGCAGCATGCGTTCCGCGCGTTCCTGAACACCACGCCGGCCGCCTACGTGCGCGAGCGCCGGCTGGCGGCGGTGCACGCCGCGCTGCAACGCGGCGACGCGCGCAGCGTGACCGACGTGCTGATCGCGCACGGCATCCATGGCTTCGGCCATTTCGCGAAGGCGTATGCACGGCGTTACGGCCACCCGCCTTCCGTCACCGCGAGGCAAGCACCATGACGCACGCCGCCCCCGGCCGGCCGCCGGCCCGATCCGAACCACCGGCGCACGACACGGACGCGCCCGACGGCCTGCGCGTGCAGGACCTCGACCTGAACCTGTTGAAGACGTTTCGTGCGGTGTACGAAGAACGGCACGTGGGCCGTGCGGCGTTGCGGCTCGGCGTCACGCAACCGTCGGTCAGTTACGCGCTCGGCCGATTGCGGCTGATGTTCCGCGACGCGCTGTTCGTGCGCACCGGCACCGGCGTCGAGCCGACGCCGCGCGCGCAGCGGCTCGCGGTGTCGGTCGACAAGGCGCTCGCGATCCTGCAGGACGTGCTCGACGAAGGCTCGCGCTTCGCGCCGGACAGCACGCAGCGCGTGTTCCGGCTGCACATGAGCGACTTCGCGGCGAGCGCGTTCCTGCCGACGCTGCTCGCGACATTCGACCGGCGCGCGCCCGGCGCGGTGATCGAGACACTGCATGTCGACGAATGCCAGCTCAACGTCGCGCTCGAATCGGGCCGCATCGACTTCGCGCTCGGGCATTTCGCGGATGCGTCGAGCCACTTCCAGCGCACCGCGCTGCTGCACGAACGCTGCGTGCTGCTGATGCCGCGCCGCACCGCGCGGCGCGTCGCGCTGCCCGACGGGTTCGTGCTCGACGGCGACGCGCCGGACGCGCTGCGCTTCGTCGCGGTGACCACGCATCCGCAGTCGATGCAGTTGCTGGAACGGCACGGCCTGATGCCGCGCGTGCGGGCGGCGCTGCCCGACTTCATGGTGGTGCCGGCGCTGCTGGAACACGGCGATTACGCGCTGATCCTGCCGGAAACCGTCGCGCTCACGTTCGCGGCGCGCCAGCCGTGCGCGCTGTACGAGATCGCGGATGCCGGCGAATGGGCCGTGAACGCATACTGGCACCGGCGCTTCGATGCGGACCCGGGCCATCGCTGGCTGCGCGCGCTGCTGCTCGAGCTGTTCGACATCGGCCGGCAGGCGCCGTTCGACGCATGGCTCGCGCCGCAGCCGCCTGCCTGCGCGTAGCCGCGCAGGCGGGTGCGGATGCGGGCCACCCTCGGCGGTCAGAATGCCGTGAGGATGCCCGCGACGATCGAGCTGGCGGTCGCGCCGGGTTTCGCGACCGCGACGCCGCCGCCGGCCGCGCCGTTGACGACGAAGCGCGCGTGCGCGCCGTTGCGCACCATCGCGGCGCCCGTGTACAGCACCGTTCGCTTCGACAGCGGATAGTCGAAGCGGATGCCGTACGAATCGGCATTGCCGTCGCTGTCGGCGACCTTCCGGTAATGACCGATGCTCAGCAGCAGCGACGCACGCCCGATCGGCACCGTCGCGCTGAGCTCCATCGTGTCGCTGTGCGGATACGCGCTCTGGCTGTCGATCGCGGCCGCGACGTCCGGGCCGCCGCGATGCCGCATGTACAGCGCGGCGACCTTCACGACGTTGAAGTCGTACGAGATCGCGCCGACCGTGTAGTTGCCGTTCGCGGCCGAACTGGTCGCGCCGAGCGCGGATGCCGCCACCGGGCTGAACTTCTGCTGCATGTAGTCGACGTCGACCGACAACCCGCCGCGCACGTAGTTGAGGCCCGCGCCATACGTGTCGCCGAGCGATGCCGGCTGGCCGGCCGCGCCGTTGGTGCCGCGCGCGGCCATCGCGCGCAGCATGAAGCCCGCGTAGCGCGGCGACGTGTAACGCATCGAGTTGCGCACGCGCAGGAAAGCGGGGCCGACGAAGTTGTTCGTCGCGTTGCCCCATGCGAGGCCCGCGCCGAGCCCGGGCAGGCTGTACGTGACGAGCGTCGTGTGCACGATCGTGTAGAGCTCGCCGAACTGCACGCCGCCGAACGGCCCGGTGATGCCGACCCATGCCTCGCGGCCGAACAGCGCGCTGGCGTTCGACAGCGCGCCGCTCGCCGCGTTGAAGCCGTCCTCGAGCTTGAAGATCGTCGCGTAGCCGCCGCCGAGATCCTCGACGCCCTTCAACCCCCACTGCGACGCCCACAGGTTGCCGCTGCCCATGCGCGTCACGTGGTTCGGCCCGGCGTTCGCGTATTCGATCGCGGTATCGATGCGGCCGTAGAGCGTCACGCTCGATTGCGCGGCAGCCGGCAGCGCTGCGCCCGCAAGGAGCGCGGCCACCAGCATGGCAAGCGGTACGGCAGGCCGGTCGGCCCGCCCGTTCGGATGGTTCATCTTCGTGGTCCCGTGGAAATTCCGGCGCCCGTCGGCATCGCGCCGTTTGACAGGAAGCGCGCTCGCTTTCGGAGGCGAACGCTGCCGATCAAAAACGGGCCGAGTCTAGGAACGACAATTTCGGACGTCGACGCAATGCGCTCTATAACGCTTATAGACGCGCCGCATGAGGCACGCGCGCCCCGCCGCACGTGCGCTGCGCGGCGGCCCGCGCGCACGGCCTCGGTGTTTTCTTTATCCGGGTCGGTGAATGTCCGTGTGGCGCGGCTGTCACTCCGGCTATGGCCGCCGAATTTGGCCGACTACGCTGCGTCTCCGATCGTGTCACCCGCACGCTTTCGCGCCGCGACGGCGCCCGGCCCGCGAGGCCCGCGCCGCGCTTCCCCACCGCCCGCTCCTGGAGAATCCGCATGTCCGCACCCACGGCCCGCGCTGCCGACGGCAAGCGCTATACGTACGAATGGTATGTCGTCGTCATCTGCATGCTCGCGTATGTCTTTTCCTTCGTCGATCGCCAGGTGCTCGTCCTGATGATCGAGCCGATCAAGCGCGATCTGCACCTGACCGACACGCAGTTCAGCCTGCTGAACGGCTTCGCGTTCTCGCTGTTCTACGCGGTGATGGGCCTGCCCGTCGCGTATCTCGCCGATCGTTACGCGCGCCCGCGCATCATCTCGCTCGGCATCGCGCTGTGGAGCGTCGCGACCGCCGCGTGCGGGCTCAGCCAGCAGTTCGTGCAGATGTTCATCGCGCGGATGGGCGTCGGCGTCGGCGAGGCCGCGCTGTCGCCCGGCGCGTATTCGATGCTCGCCGACTACTTCCCGAAGGAGAAGCTCGGCCGCGCGATCGCCGTGTATTCGCTCGGCTCGTTCATCGGCGGCGGCGTCGCGTTCCTGATCGGCGGCTACGTGATCGCGCTGCTCAAGCATGCGAGCGCGTTCACGCTGCCGGTCGTCGGGCAGGTGCATGCGTGGCAGGTCACGTTCCTGATCGTCGGGCTGCCGGGGATCCTCGTCGCGCTGCTGTTCGCCGCGACCGTGCGCGACCCGCAGCGCAAGGGGCTCGCGCAGGATCGCTCGGGCGCCGTGCGGCGCGTGTCGATGCGCGATTCGCTGCGCTTCGTCGGCACGCATCGCGCGACCTTCGCGTGCCACTACCTCGGCTTCTCGTTCTATGCGATGACGCTGTACTGCCTGCTGAGCTGGACGCCCGCGTTCTATATCCGCCGCTTCGGCATGACGGCCGTCGAAGCCGGCTACACGCTCGGCGTCGTGCTGCTCGTCGCGAACACGGCCGGCGTGTTCTGCGGCGGCTGGCTCAACGACTGGCTGCTGCGCCGCGGCCGCAGCGATGCGCCGATGCGCGCCGGCGCGATCGGCGCCGCGTGCATGGTGATTCCCGCGACGCTGTTCACGCAGCTCGACAGCCTGCCGGCGTCGCTCGCGATGCTCGTCGTCGCGATGTTCTTCGCGTCGTTCCCGATGCCGACGTCGACCGCCGCGATGCAGACGCTCGCGCCGAACCAGATGCGCGCGCAGATCTCCGCACTGTTCCTGCTCGTGTCGAACCTGATCGCGCTCGGGATCGGCACGACCGTCGTCGCGCTGTTCACCGATCGCGTGTTCGGCGTGCCGGCGGCGGTCGGCCATTCGATGTCGATCGTCAACGTCGCGGCGGCCACGCTCGCCGCGCTGCTGCTGGCGGCCGGATGCCGGCAGTACCGCCGCAGTCTCGACCGCGAGCGCGGCCATGCGTCGGCGTCGGCGAACCCGGCCGTCGACGGCGGCAACGCGGTGGCCGCACGCTGACCGATGCCGATCGACGCCATCAACCATCATCCATCCCACTGATTCTGTCATCGCTTTTTTATCGATTTGATTTATGCGATGCCCATCCCTATTCTCGGTTGCATGACGGCGCGGTACCTGCCGCGCCGGTTTCCTCCCTTCCCCACGGAACACCCCATGCAAGCGAACCGCCACCAGGTCCGGATCGACGCGCTGATCGACGCCGCGCACGACATCCGCTGTTTCCGGGTCTCGCGCGTCGACGGCCAGCCGTTCGACGCGTACGAGCCGGGCGCCCACATCGACGTCACCGCGCCGTCCGGCGTCACGCGGCAATACTCGCTGTGCGGCCGTCCCGACGAGCGCGGCAGCTATCTGTTCGCGGTGAAGAAGGAAGCGCAGTCGCGCGGCGGCTCGCGCTCGCTGCACGACGACGTGCGCATCGGCGCCGAATTGTCGATCGGCGCGCCGCGCAACCTGTTTCGTCTGACGGACGACGCGAGCGAGCATGTGCTCGTCGCGGCCGGGATCGGCATCACGCCGCTGCTGTCGATGGCGTATGCGCTCGAGCAGCGCGGCGCGCGTTACCGGTTGCACTACTTCGCGCGCAGCCGTGAACACGCGGCCTTCGTCGACGAGTTGTCGGCCGAGCCGTTCGCGCCGCACGTGACGTTCCATTACGGGATCGCGCCCGACGCGCTCGCGGCCGAACTCGGCCGCTGCGTCGAATCGATCGACGCGAACGCGCATGTCTATACGTGCGGGCCCGGGCCGTTCATGGATGCGGTCGTCGCCGCGGCGGCCACGCGGATTCCCGACGATGCGATTCATCTCGAACGCTTCGCGGCGGAACCCGTCGCGGCCGACGCCGCTGTGGATGCCGCGCCGGCGGAAGGCTTCGAAGTGCGCCTGCAACGCAGCGGGCAAGCGGTGCGCGTCGCGCCCGACACGTCGATCGTCGACGCGCTCGCCCGCATCGGCATCGAGGTCGATACGTCATGCGGCGAAGGCGTGTGCGGCACCTGCATGGTGCCGGTGCTCGACGGCGAACCCGATCATCGCGACCACTGCCTCAGCAAGGCCGAACGCGCGAGCAACACGGTGATCTGCTGCTGCGTGTCGCGAGCGCGCTCGGCGGTGCTCGTCCTCGATCTGTGATGCGCAGCGGGCGCTGACGTGCGAAGGCGCCGATCTACCGATTGACTCATGCGCCGGTGCGCTGCCGACACGCAGGGCCGCCCCGCCAGCGCGCTGTCCGATCGTCACGCGTCGAACCGCTCGACGATCTCGGCGAGCAGCGCG
The DNA here is from genome assembly GCF_905339595.1 of Burkholderia sp. BCC1977. Taxonomy (NCBI): domain Bacteria; kingdom Pseudomonadati; phylum Pseudomonadota; class Betaproteobacteria; order Burkholderiales; family Burkholderiaceae; genus Burkholderia; species Burkholderia sp. BCC1977. The sequence continues at coordinate 12,326 of NZ_CAJPGQ010000051.1, read as the reverse complement.
CGCATCCACGCGATCCCCTCGTCCTCGTGAAAGTGCTCATGCCAGTGCATCGTGACCGGCGCGGGCGGCAGCATCACCGGCAGGTCGTACAGCCGGAACGCGTTGTCGCGGTTCAGGATCCGCGCGAGCCGCTTCGGCAGCGTCGCAAAGAGATCGGTGACCGACAGCACGCTCGGCAGCGCGACGAAGTGCGGCACTTCGAGCGCGATGTTGCGGCCCACGCCTTGCGCGCGCAACGCGTCGTCGAGCGCGTGGTGGCTGTGCTCGACCGATTTCACGTTGACGTGCGCGGCGCGCACGAACTGCTCGAGGCTCAGCGCGGCGCCGGCCGGCAACCCGCGCCGGCGGCCGGTCATGCACACGTAGGTTTCCTCGAACAGCACCTGGTGGCGCGTGCGCGGCATCAGCTCCGGCAGGTTGCCGATCGCGAAATCCAGCCGGCTCGCGCGCAGCGCCTCCTCGATCTCCTCCACCGGCAGCGGCTGCACGCTCAGCGTCACGCGCGGCGCGCGCGCGCGCAGCGCCTGGCAGATCGCCGGCAGGTACGCCATCTCGCCCGCATCCGACAGCGACAGCCGGAACGTGCGCGTGCTCGACGCCGGATCGAAACGCTCCGCATAGCGCAGCGCGACCCGCACCATGTCGAGCGCCTTGCCGACGATCCCCGCGAGTTCGAGCGCGACCGGCGTCGGCTGCATCCCCGCGCGCGTGCGCACGAACAGCGGATCGTCGAACAGCGTGCGCAGCCGCCCGAGCGAATAGCTGACGGCCGGCTGCGACAGCGCGAGCCGCTCGCCGGCCTTGGTCAGGCTGCGCTCCTCGACGATCGCCTGGAACACCCGCAACAGGTTCAGATCGAGATGATCGACCGATGTCATCGTGACCTCCATCATTTGCCGTATTTATTTGATTGGCAATTTTAGATCAATTTGACGGATATGTAGCAGGAGACGAGACTGAGTACTCGATGCCGCGCGCGACGCGGCCCGATTTCGCGACTCTTTCCCCACGACGACGATGAGCGACATTCCCACCCAGACGATCGACACCCGCGCGTTGCACGGCTTCGTGCAGCCCGACCGCATCGCGCCCGCGATGTATCACGACCCCGCGCTGTTCGAGGCCGAGCTCGACCGCATCTTCTACCGCACCTGGATCTGGGTCGCGCACGAGAGCGAGTTGCCGAACCCGGGCGACTTCATCACGACGACGATCGGGCGCCAGCCGGTGATCGTCGTGCGCGACAAGACCGGCGAGATCAACGTGCTGCAGAACCGCTGCCGCCATCGCGGCGCGACCGTGTGCGAATCGCACAAGGGTAACGCGAAGGGCTTCACGTGCCCGTATCACAGCTGGTCGTACGCGCTCGACGGCACGCTGCGCGCGCTGCCGTACGGCGACGGCTACGAAGGCGTGTGCGAGAAAGGCGACCTGCCGCTCGTCAAGCTGCGCGTGGGCGTGTACCAGGGGCTGATCTTCGCGAGCTTCAACGACGCCATCGAACCGCTCGAGGATTTCCTCGGCGGCGCGAAGCCGTGGATCGACCTGTTCATGAAGCAAGGTGCCGGCTACCCGATCAAGGCGAACGGCGAGCACAAGTTCAAGTTCAAGGGCAACTGGAAGATCCAGCTCGAGAACACGACCGACCTCTATCACTTCCCCGTCGTGCACAAGTCGTGGATGAAATCGATCGACGATGAAACGGCCGCGGCGATCACGAGCTTCATGACGAGCGACGACGCATTCTGCCGCGGGCTCGGCAACGGTCACAGCCTCGCGGTGCTGATGCCCGAACTGATCGATCTCGACGACGACGACGGCGCGCCGCTGCCCGAACGCTTCGCGCCGCTCGCGGCGAAGCTCGCCGAGCGCCACACGCCGGAAGCAGTGCGCCGCATCGTGCGCTCGCTGATGGGGGTCGGCTTCAACCTGAACCTGTTCCCGAACCTCGCGCTGTCGATGGCGTTCTTCCGCGTGCTGCGGCCGATCTCCGCGAACGAAACCGAGATCCGCCACGTCGCGCTCGCAATGGATGGCGGCCCGGACGAAGCGAATCGCGAACGGCTGCGCATCCACGAGCATTTCCAGGGCCCGTTCGGCTTCGGCAGCCCCGACGACGCGGAAGCGTGGGAGCGCGTGCAGCGCGGCGCGCAGGCGGGCCCCGACGTGCCGATTCTCGTGAACCGCGGGCTGAACCGCGAGACGACCGCCGCGAACGGCGAAAAGACCGCGCATGCGACCGACGAGACCGGCATGCGCGAGGCCTACCAGCAATGGCGCAAGATGATGGAGCAACGATGATGGACGACCGCAACGCCCTCTTTTCCGAGCAGACCTTTGCCCGCGCGGTCGAATTCGTGTGGCGCGAAGCCGAGATGCTCGACCGCCGCGACTATCGCGCGTGGCTCGACCTGTGGGATCCGGCCGGTCACTACGTGGTGCCGATCGATCCCGACGCGACCGACTTCGCGGCGACGCTCAACTACGTGTTCGACGATCAGGACATGCGCGAGAAGCGCGTGCAGCGGATGGTGTCCGGTTACTCGGCGTCGGCGACCGACGCGGCGCGCACGGTGCGCACCGTGTCGCGCTTCACGCTGGAAAGTGGCGGCGCCGGCATCGTCGAGCTGAAATCCGCGCAGGTCGTCGTCGCGTACAAGCGCGGCGTCGCGACGCTGTTCGCGGCCGACGTCACGCACACGCTGCACGTCGATGCCGACGGCGAGATGCGGATCGCCGGGAAGGTCGTGCGCCTGATCGACTCGACGGAAGCGCTCAGCGCCATCGGCTTCCTGCTGTAAGTAGCCGCCGGTTCATCGCCGAATCTGCAACGGTGAACCGGTCACCTTCACCTTTCCGGACGACCATGCCCACACTCGAAGTTTTCCTGCCGGCCGGCCATGACGACGCGCGCAAGGCCGAGCTGATCGCGCGGCTCAGCAACGCGACCGTCGACGCGATCGGCGCGCCGATCGAATCGGTGCGCGTGCTGCTCACCGAATTGCCCGCGACCCATATCGGCCTCGGCGGGCGCACGGCCGCCGACGGCGCGCCGCCGTCGCTGCCGGTGATCGTCGCGATCCTGATCGCCGGCCGCACCGACGCGCAGAAACGCGCGCTGATCGCCGCGCTCTCGGACGCCGGCGCGAACGTGCTCGATGCGCCGTTGCAGGCGACGCGCGTGATCATCAAGGACATCCCGAACACCGACTTCGGGATCGGCGGCCAGACCGCGCGGGCGCTGGGGCGCTGATCGTGCGCCGCGCGTCGCTGCCCGGCCGCGATGTGCGTGATGGGCGTGATGGGCGTGACGGCCGCGATGCGCGTGACGTGCGTGATGTCCGTGGCGCCCGTTACGCTTGCACCGCGACGCACCGGCTACGCCTGCGTGTCGACGAGCGGCAGCGTCACGCGGCAGTCGAGCCCGCCGCCTTCGGCCGGGCTCGCGCCGATGTGCCCGCCGTGGCGCGTGACGATGCTCTTGCACAGCGACAGCCCGATCCCGTTGCCGCCGGCCTTCGACGACGAGAAGCCGTCGAACAGCCGGTCGTGCGCACCTTCTGCGATACCCGGCCCGTTGTCGATCGCACGCAGCTCCGCCTGCCCGCCGACGTTCGCGGTGCCGAGCGTCAGCGTGCACGGCGTGCGCTCGCAGCCGGCGAACGCCTCGATCGCGTTGAAGGCCAGGTTGAGCATCACCTGCCCGATCAGCACGCGCTCGCAGCGAATCGGCAGCGGCCTGTCGGCCTGCACGATCGCGACCGTCACGCCCGCTTCCTTCGCGCGCAGCTCGATGAAATACGCGACGTCGGCGAGGATCTCGCGCAGGTCGGCGAGCGCGACGACCGGCTCGCGCTTCACGATGAACTCGCGCACGCTCTTGATGATCAGCGCCGCATGCTCGGCCTGCCGGTCCGCGCTGCGCAGCCCCCAGATCGCATCGTCGACGGTGCCGCGCGTGGTCAGCCGCTGCACCGCGCCCTCGATGAAGTTGCGCACGGCCGCGAGCGGCTGGCTCAGCTCGTGCGCGATCACGGTCGCCATCTCGCCCATCGCGTTGTAGCGGCCCGCGTATTCGAGCATGCGCGCTTCGGCGCGGCGCGCCTCCTCGATCGCGACTTCGTCGCTGACGTCGCGGAAATGCACGAGCAAACCGTCGAGATCGCCTTCGATCTCGACCTGCCGGCACGTGATGCGCAGCCAGCACGCCGAGCCGTCGCGCCGCACGAAGCGATAGCGCTGCGGCTCGGACGGACACGTCGACGGCGCATCGTGCAGCTGCGCGACGAGCCGGTCGCGATCGGCCGCGGTGCAGTAGTCGAGCACGCCGCCGAGCGCCTCGTCGGGCGCGAGCCCGAGCACGCGGCGCCCCGACTCGCTGACGAACTGCGCGCCGCCGTGCGGCGTCACGACCGCGATGCCCTCGTCGAGGTCCTGCATGAATTCGCGCAGCCGCGCCTCGTAGCGGCGCAGCTGCTGACGGATCGCTTCCTCCGCGCTGATGTCGCGGAACTGCACCATCACGACGTCGCGCCCGCGCAGCGGCACGTGGGTCGCGATCGCCTCCGACAGCATGTCGACGCCGGTGCGCGACCGGTAGCACCACTCGTACACCTGCGGCCGCCCTTCGGCGATCGCACGGTCCATCGCGCCCACGCCGATCTCGCGCCGGTATTTCGGCTCGGGACGCGTCATGTCCGGCGCCTTCAGCGGCAGCAGTTCCTCGACGGAAAAGCCGAGCGCGATGCACGCGGCGCGGTTCGCCCACACGATCGCCTTGGTCTGCGCATCGTGCAGCAGCACGCAGGTGGTCAATGCGTCGAGCAGCCGATGGAAATCGTCTTCGTCGGGGAAACTCATGATCGGATTCGGATGAAGGCGCGCGGCGTCGCGCGGCCGGACGTCCAACATAGCACCGGCGTGCACGGCCTGCATCTGAAGATTTCTTTAGTCCGGCACGGAGCGACACCAGTCACGCGGCCCTACGCACCAATTGCTGCGTGTTTTCGGCGTTTCTAGACTGATTGCATCGTCTTTCGAACCCCTTCCCCCAGGAGACAGTCATGCCCAACGCCGCCCTCGCCATCGACGCCGCGTCCTCCTCGCCGCATGCGGTCCGCGAAGCGGCCGCGCGGGTGTCGCCGCTCGACGCGGTGATCGAGACCGTCGTCGCGCGGCGCGACGAATTCGACCGCCTGTCGCACGTGCCGCGCGACGTGATCGCGCTGTTCAAGGAGGCCGGCCTCTATCGCGCGGGCACGCCGCGCCGCTTCGGCGGCGATGCGCTGGCGCCGACCGCGTTCCTCGACATGATCGAGCGGATCGCGACCGCCGACGGGTCGGCCGCGTGGGTCGCGAGCTTCGGCTCCGCGAACGTCTATCTCGCCGCGCTGCCGCTCGCCACGCAGGCCGAGCTGTACGCGAGCGGCCCCGACCAGGTGTTCGCGGGCGGGCTGTTCCCGGTGCAGCCGGCCCAGGCCGCGCCCGGCGGCTGGCGCGTGAACGGCACGTGGAAGTTCGCGAGCGGGTGCAAGGGCGCCGACTGGCTCGGCGTCGGCATCGCGGTGCCCGGCGCGCGGGACGCCGCGCCGAACAAGCCGCGCACGGCCGTGTTCCGCGCCGGTGAAGTCGAGATCGTCGAGAACTGGAGCGTGGTCGGGATGCAAGGCACCGGCAGCCACGACCTGCGCGTCGACGACCGCTTCGTGCCCGACGCGTGGACCTTCGTGCGCGGCGGCGAGCCGACCGTCGACGAGCCGCTGTACCGCTATCCGACCGTCGCGTATGCGGCGCAGGTGCTCGCCGTCGTGAACCTCGGGCTCGCGCGCGCGGCGCTCGACGTCGCGAACCGGATGTCGGGCGGCCGGCAGACGACCACCGGCGCGCCGCGCCTCGCCGATCGCGCGTACTTCCGCATCGAGCTCGCGAAGGCCGAGGCGCAACTGCGCTCGGCGCGCGCGTTCTTCTACGACGCGACCGACTCGGTCTGGCAATCGATCCTGGCCGGCAACCCGGTCACGCCCGAGCAGGTCAGCCTGCTGCGGCTCGCGGCCACGCATATCGCCCGCGAAGGCGCGAGCGTCGTCGAGCACGCATACCGCCTCGGCGGCACGGCCGCGATCTATCGCACGCATCCGCTGCAGCGCCTGCTGCGCGACGCGATGGTCGTCACGCAGCACGCGTTTCTCGGCGAAGGCAACTTCGACGGCGCGGGCGCGGTGTTCACCGGCGTCACGCCGTTTCCCGGCTATCTGTAATCCGCGTCGATTCGCTTCGACACCGCTCGACACATTCTTCAGGAGACCCTGTCATGTCCGATTCGAATCCACTGCCGCTGCGCGTGCTGTTCTGCTGCGGCGTGTCGCAAAACTTCTTCGACCTGCCGCGCGAGAAGATCGGCGAAGTATGGCAAGCGTACGGCGCGATGCTCGCCGCCGTCGAGGCGATGCCCGGCGTGCGCGTGCTCGGCGTGATGGATGACGACCGCCTCGTCGTCGGCCAGGCCGACGGTGCGCCGTGGACGTTCTACATCATGGCCGACGTCGCCGACTTCGACACGACGGTCGCGGTGTGCAACCTGTATCGCACGACACCCGTCGGCGAATACAACCTGTGGCGCTACGGCAAGATCGAGGCGCGCGTCGGCCGTGCGCTGACCGTGCCGCCGGCCGCGAAGCCCGCGTCGTGAGGCCGGCGATGACCGGACCCGATTCGACGCGGGCGCTCGAAGCACTCGAAGCACTCGAAGCGCGCGAAGCACTCGAAGCACTCGCGGCGCTCACGCCGCGCGTGGCGGCGCTCGATGCCGAACGCGCGGTGCGCGCGACGATCACGCGCTACATGGCGCTGTGCGACGTGCCCGAGGATGCCGGCGACGGCCCGGCGCTCGCCGCGCTGTTCACGGCCGACGCGATATGGGAAGGCATCGGCCCGCAGTACGCGCGCAAGTTCGGCCGCCTCGAAGGCACGGACGCGATCGTCGCGATGCTGCGCCGCTATCTGCCGCCCGATCCGCATTTCTCGGCGAACCTGCACTTCCTGACGTCGGAGTCGATCGACGTCGACCTCGACCGCGCGACCGCGCGCGGCCGCTGGATCATGCTGCAGGCATCGCGCCACGCGGACGGCACGGCCGAGCTGATCGCCGCGCGGCTGACCGTCGATTTCGCGCCGGCCGCCGACGCCGCGACCTGGCTGATCCGCCATTTCCGCACCGAGCGCGTGCTCGACGGCCCGTGGCCGCTCGCCGCCGCGCCGCAATCCTGAACCCCTTCACCGCGCTCGCACGCCATCGCACCATGACAGGCTTCATCGACACCTTCACGCTGGGCGGCCCGGGCCCGACGGTCGCGATCAAGGACACGATCGACATCGCCGGCCATCCGACCCGCGCGGCCAGCCGCGCGCTGGCGGACGCGCCGCCCGCCGCGCGGCACGCGGACGTGGTCCGCCTGCTGCTCGACGCCGGCTGGCAGATCGCCGGCAAGGCGAACATGCACGAGCTCGCGTTCGGCATGACGGGCATCAACGACACCACCGGCACGCCGGTCAATCCGCAGGACCCGACGCGCATTCCGGGCGGCTCGTCGAGCGGGTCGGCGTCGCTCGTCGGGCTCGGCGTGGTCGACGCCGCGCTCGGCACCGATACCGGCGGCTCGATCCGCGGACCGGCTGCCTGCTGCGGCGTGGCCGGGCTCAAGCCGACGTTCGGCCGCGTGTCGCGGCGCGGGGTCGCGCCTGCCGACACCACGCTCGATTGCGTCGGGCCGTTCGCACGCGACATCCGCACGCTCGCGGCCGTGATGGCCGCGATCGCGCCGGGCTTCGATCGGGCGCGTGCGGCAGCACCCGTTGCCGGCTGCACGATCGCGCGCGTGATCGTCGATGCCGATCCGGCCATCGCCGCCGCGCTCGACGCGGCGGTACGTGCGTCGAGCCTGCGCGCGCACGATGTCGTGCTCGACGAACTGCCCGCCGCGTTCGCGGCCGGGCTCGCCGTCATCAATGCGGAAACGTCGCGTGCCTTCGGCCATCTCGTCGAAACCGGCAAGCTCGGCGCCGATCTCGATGCGCGGCTGCGCATGGCCGCGACGACGGCGCCGGCCGCGCTCGCGGAAGCGGAAGCCGTACGCGCACGCTTCACGGCGCAGGTCGACGCCGCGCTCGAACGCGCGGACGTGCTGGTGCTGCCGACCTTGCCCGCGTTGCCGATCACGCTTGCGCAGGCACGCGACGGCGTATCGGTCATCGCGATGTCGTCGCTGATCCGGCCGTTCAACCTGAGCGGCCATCCGGCGCTCAGCCTGCCGCTGCCGCTCGCGGGAACGCCGCTGAAGGCCGGATTGCAGATCGTCGGACGCAAGGGCGCGGACGAACAGGTGTGCGCGGTCGCCGCGCACTTCGAAGCGGCACTCGCCGCATGAACCACGATGCGGGCGCCGCTTCGGCCACGCGCCCGCGAACCACGGAATCACGCACCATGTCAGATCGAGTCGTCCTCGTCACCGGCGCCGCGCGCGGGCTCGGCGCCGTCATCGCCGAACGCTTTCATGCGGCCGGCTATCGCGTCGCGCTGGCCGACATCGCCGTCGACGCCATTCACGCGCACGCGCGCGACCTCGATCCGAGCGGCGAACGCACGCTCGCGCTGCCGCTCGACGTCATGTCGAAACGCGATTTCGAAGCCGCGCGCGATGCGCTCGTCGCGCGCTGGGGCGCGATCGACGTGCTCGTCAACAATGCCGGCGCATCGAAGGTCGTGCCCGCGATGGAGATCACGGCCGAGCAGTTCGACCAGGTGATCGACGTGAACCTGCGCAGCGTGCTGTTCGGCTGCCAGGTGTTCGGCCAGTACTTCGCGACGCGCGGCGCGGGCCGCATCGTCAACATCGCATCGCTCGCCGGGCAGAACGGCGGCTCGGCGACGGGCGCGCACTATGCGGCCGCGAAAGGCGGCACGCTGACCCTGACCAAGGTGTTCGCGCGCGACCTCGCCGCGCAGGGCGTGACCGTCAACGCGATCTCGCCGGGCCCGCTCGATCTGCCGATCGTCCATGAAAGCGTCGCACCCGACAAGCTGCGCCAGGTGCTCGCGAGCCTGCCGGGCGGCAAGCTCGGGTCGGCCGGCTTCGTCGCGGATGCGGCCGTGCTGCTCGCGTCGGGCGACGCGCATTTCGCGAACGGCGCGTGCTGGGACATCAACGGCGGGCTGTACATGCGTTGAGCGTCGCGCGCTGCGGCGCGTGAACGAACGCCCCGGGGCCGGTTCACGCCGATAACGGGCTTGCGAACGTGCGTCGACGGCCGTCGTGCAAGGCGCACGGCGCGCCGTTTGCGCCGAGCCGAACAAGCGGCGTGCGACACCGCAATACGGCCGGCAACGCACGTTCCCGTCACCCAAAAATCCCGCTTGGGGCCGGCCCGTTATCAGCGTGAACAGGCCCTAGCGCGGCGTGTCGTTGTCGTCGCCCCACACGACCATCACGTCGCGCACCAGCGCGGCGATCGACGTCGCGCCGAGCTTCTCCTTGATGCTCGCGCGATGCACGTCGACGGTCTTCACGCTGATCGACAGGTCCGACGCGATCTGCTTGCTGCCCTTGCCGTCGACGACGCCGCGCAGCACTTCCTTCTCGCGCGCGGTCAGCGCATCGAGCCGCTGACGCAGTTCGCGGTGACGCTGGTCGACCGCGTGCCGCTGCTGCGCTAGCCGCAGCGCGCGTTGCACGCGCTCGAGCATCTGCTGCGAGTTGTACGGCTTCTCGACGAAATCGATCGCGCCGTTCTGCAGCGCGCGCACCGACATCGGAATGTCGCCGTGCCCGCTGACGAAGATCACCGGCAGCGTCGCGCCACGCGCGTTCAGTTCCGCCTGCACGTCGAACCCGCTTTTCTCCGGCATCCGCACGTCGAGCACCAGGCACGCGGGCAGGTTCACGTCGAAGCGCGCGAGAAAATCGGCGGCATTCGCGAATCCCTCGGACGCGATGCCGACCGATTCGAGCAACCAGGCGAGCGACGTCCGCATGCCGCTGTCGTCGTCGACGATGTATACGATCGGAGCGGGTGACGTCATCGGGGTGTCTCGCAAGATATCGCTATCGGTATCGCACGCGCCGCGGGTGAGGCAAGCGTCGTTCGTCGGGGGGTGTGCGGCACATCATAGCGAGCCGAAAATGCGCTGAATACCCCTTTACGTACCGCTCGAACGCCCGATCGCACTTTTTTTCGCGCGTCGCGCCGCGCATCTAGGTAGAACCTTTAGATGCGTTGGCGGGAACGCCATCCTCATCGTCAATCGTGCGAATGTTCGCCGGCTTTTTCGCGACGTACGCTTGGGACATCGTCGACGATCCGCTGCCGCATCCACGGCACGCACGATCGCCGCCCTCATTCACCCAGGAGCGCCCATGTCCGCAACGACCGATACCCCGCAACCGGCGCGCGCCGAACCGACCGACGCGCAAAAGGCCTTCCGGCAAGCGATGGCCCACCTCGGCGCGGCCGTCAACGTGATCACCACCGCGGGGCCGCACGGCCGCTGCGGGATCACCGCGAGCGCCGTCTGTTCCGTCACCGATGCGCCGCCGACGCTGCTCGTGTGCCTGAACCGGTCGAGCGCGATGCATGCGATCTTCGAGCGCAATCGTCATGTGTGCATCAACGTGCTGCCGGCCGAGCACGAACTGCTCGCGCGGCATTTCGCGGGGACGACCGAGCTGCCGATGGAGCGCCGCTTCGCGTTGCCGGTGTGGGATCGCGGCGAGCAGGATGTGCCCGTGCTGCGCGACGCGCTCGCGAGCCTGCAGGGCACGATCGCCGAGATGAAGGAAGTCGGCTCGCATTCGGTGATGTTCATCGAGGCGACGTCGATCCGCGTGCGCAATGACGGCGACAGCCTCATCTACTTCAGCCGCGCGTTCCATCGCGTGTCGCGCACGGCCTGCGTGCGGTAACGGTAGCGGTAGCGGTAGCGGTAGCGTTGCCGGGCTCGCCGGATGTCGCGGGCCGGGGTCGGCTACGCTGACGCCCTCAAGGCACGCTGTCCGGCCGCGAGGGCCGCGCCCGCGAACAGCGTCAGTGCCGAATAGACCAGCCCGCGCGCGAGCCCCGCGCTGTCCGACACCCAGCCGATCGCGACAGGCCCGGCGATCTGCCCGAACGCGAAGATCGTCGTGAACGCGCTGATACCCTTCGCCCAGCCTTCCGGCGGCAGGTTGTGGCGCACGAACGCGGTCGTCGACGCGACCGCCGACAGGAACGTCGCACCGAACAGCACGCCCGACGCGAACGCGGCCGCCGGATGCACGAACAGCGCCGGCATCAGCGTCGCGACGCCGAGCAGCGCATTGAGCACGGCCAGCGCCTGGCCGCCGCGCATCCGGTCGAGCAGCCCCGACCACAGCCGCGCCGACACGACGGTCGCGACGCCGAGCATCACGTAGAACGCGGACACGACCGTCCCGCTCATCCCCGCGCCGCGCAGCAGCGCGACGATGAACGTCATGTAGCCGATGTAGCCGACGCCGAACAGTCCGTAGCCCGCGAGCGCGAGTGCGAAGCGCGCGGGACTCGCGGCCGCCACCGGCGCGGCGCCGTCGTGCCGGATGGCCGGTGCCGCGTGCGCATGCTCGATGCGGCGCGCCGCCGACGCGGCGATCGCCGAGAACAGCACGCATGCGAGCGCAAGCGCGAACCAGGCCGGTTGCCAGCCGTGCGCGCGAGGCATGAGCGTCGCGGGCACGAGCAGCGACGACGCGACGATGCCCCACCCGGTGCCGCCGTAATAGAGCCCGAGCAGCAGCCCCGCATCGCGCGGCGACGCGGACGCGAGCCGCGCGGCCAGCACGCCGCCGCTGATGAAGATCAGCGCGCTGCCGACGCCTGTCGCGAGCCGCTCGACGAGCAGCGCGTTCATGTCGGGCGTGAGCCCACATGCGGCCATCAGCACCGCGGTCAGCGCGCAGCCGGCCGCGAGCAGCGTGCCGGCGCGCCAGCGTCGCGACAGGAGCGGGAAGATGAGCGCGCCGATCAGGTAGCCGGCCGCGTTGGCCGTGTTCAGCGCGCCGGCCTGTGCGAAGGTCCAGCCGAGATCGGCCTTCATCGGCGGCAGCAGCAACGCATACGAGAAACGCGCAAGGCCCAGCGCGATCGCGCTGCCGAGCGACAGGCAGATCGCGAGCCGCCACGCGGCCATCCGGTCGGGTTCGGTGGCGCCGGCATCCGGCCGTGCTCGGCCGGCGTGCTCCGGTTGCGGCGCTGCGCGCATCGCGGTGTCTCCATCGTGGTTCGAGGCAGGTACGGGGCCGGTGCTCGGTGTTCGGTGT
>NZ_CAJPGQ010000050.1:0-55017 GCF_905339595.1 Burkholderia sp. BCC1977 | reverse complement strand
CCAAAACTATCGATAATTCACGTTATGTAAAGTCAGATCGCTAGCTTTCCCGATGTTCGTCATCGGTTGTCGAACGGCATTCCTCATAGCAATGATCGAGGGTTTACGCTAGTTTACGCGTGCCTTTCCGCAGCCCTACAAAACGCCACGTGTCTGACCAACCACGCCACGGCGCACTGCGGGAGTTTCTCGACCTGATCGACGGTCTATCGACTGCCGAAATCGCCCGCCGATTGCGCTGCTGCACACGCACTGTACGCAACTACCTGGCCGGGCGCTCCCCGATCCCTTGGCACCGCATTGAAATGCTGCGGCTGCTCGCGCTCGAAGCGCTTGGGGATATCGGCCATGATTCAACTGCCGAAGAAGCTCCCGTTGTTGCAACTCTAGATCCCGATCCGGCTGCGCCGGACGTGACCCCCGACGAAATGTTGGCATGGGTCGGCGTCCATTCGCCGCATCATCTGTCCAGCAAACGGAGCCTCACGCACTACGTGCGTGGATGGAACGTCGTGGACAAAATCCGTCGCGCGAAGGCTGACGGAACGTTCACGACCGTGTTGGCGCGCTGGCGCACGCTGGTCGTCGAGCTGCCACGCATGTGGCGCTCCGGTCCAATGTGGGCCGGTATCGGCCCGCCAGCATACACGTCAAAGTGACCCGGATCGCGACCAGATCGCGATCCCTACCGCTTCGAGTACATGGTTCGGCCGGTGCGAGTCCCAGGTGCTAATACTCGTCCTGCCCACTGTCCGGCGTGTACTTTGGTTCGTGCTAACCCTTGTGGTAACGACGCTCCCACTCGGCGAGCGGCAGCGGTCGTTCCCGTAGCCAGTAGTCGCTGAAATATTCTTTTCGAATAACGACGTGCTCGTTGCAATAACCGCGGTGGCGGCGATTCATTTCCTGGAGCGCGTACGCTGGTATATCGAGATAGCCCACCATGTTATTCCACGAAAGATAGAGGCATTGTCGTGGAGAAATTGGCATCGTGACTTCAATGGTTGAGCTTCCGAGCGCGGGGCTTCGGAGTAGCGGCGGAAGCTTGTACAGCTCAGGATCAAACCATGCACATGGGTGATCGGACGTCAAGAATCCGATAGAATCATCGGTACATAAGACGGCCAGATTCATCTTCGCTAAGGGCGGAACAACCGCGGCCAACATCGGGGCTATCATGTTTTGAATAGGTTTCGTGGCCAGCGCGCGCACCTGCTCGTGCGTGAGGCTATGCCCGTTGCCGGGCGTAGCCATTTGTGCCGCAGCTGCACGCTTCTCGTGGCTCGCGCATGCCATCTTTTGCGCTAAATCATCTGCAATTCGCAAGACATTTCCCCACTGCTGCGCCTGGTGATCTCGCGATGTGGGCGTCCGAAAATGGGCTGCGCCCACGAAGAAGCACAAGTATAGGTGTTCGTCGTGTTCGAGTGGTCGCCTCGCCTCAAACACGTTCTTGCGGATACCCACGAATCGGTCTTCCAGCGTCGACAACGTCGCTTCAATACGCAAATCGCGCGTGCCGTCTGCGCGCTCGATCGTGTACATGTCCGTTTCCGTGAACAGTTTCCGTGGTGAGCGTCGAAAGGGCGTACCACCAGCGCGCGGATAAACCCATACGTACGGGTCTTGCCCCGGTGGGCAGTCCGGGTCACACCATGCTTTCATGTACGAAGCCGGTACGAAGTGCTGCTTTTTGTGAGTTTTCGCCATCGCCCTACCCGCTGAATGCCGAAGAACCATACGTTACCGTACCTGATGATTCTAACAAACGTGTGTGTTGATGCATCGTCAATCCAGGCGCGATTTCGTTGTGCTAGGCTCGCGCCTTTCATTTACACAACAAACGAAAGGGCAAAACCACACGATGAAAGAATTCCTGCTGCTACTCGTAGTCTTCGCAATATGGGTCGCCACGTGGCGGCTTCTCGCGCGGCACTGGCGAAGTAAAGGATGGAATGCGGTCGTCTCGCATGCGGCTGCGGCGATTGTCGGATTCGTGCTGTGCATCTTCGCCGCCGGCATAATTCTGCCGCCCAGCGAATCGACGCAGACGTCGGAGAAACCGGCCGCCGTGACTGCCGAGACTGAACACGCGGCATCCGCAATTGTTCCAGTCGAGACCGCGAAAGCCAGCGCCGCTTCGAGCGCCGATGCAACGACGAAGTCGCACGAGTCATGGCCCACGCCGGCCACTATGGATGTGCCGCGGCTTGGCGAAGAGAAACGCTATGTCGCAGACCAAACGTGTCTTGATGAATCGGAGTGCTATGGACCGAAGCGATTCGAGCGCGATATTTTCAAACGCTATCCGGATCTCGCGAAAATCAAGTACCACCCACTCCAGGACGAAGCCAATGATGCAGACACGGTTGCTATGCGTCGCGAGCAATTCGTCCACGGTCTCTATTTCGCAAAGCAGATCAAACTCGCGAACGGTCAGACGCTGTTCGACTTCATGACGACTTGCGCAACGGGCTTCAATTCGCTTGATGGCGCTGAGTCCGCATACGACACCAAGACTAACGTATCCTACTTCGACGTTCGATATTACCCGACACTCCGACGGGCCGACACTGGTGAACCAGTCGAGATGCAGATACTGTTCGAGCGGCGTGACGATCGGTTCGTTGCGCAAAGCCCGTTCTTCACATCGAACGCCGTTCGCTATGCAGATTTTCTCCAGCGTCATCGGTTGAAGTGCTGGAGCGATCAGAGCTAGTCACCGCTGTCGCTATGAGGCTCGCCATCGCGGGCCTCGTCGCTTTTCTCTGTGAGATTTGCATGAGCTTCCAGAAATGTCCGCAAATCACACTGCTCTACCTCGCCTTCCGAAAGTGCGACCGATGCCTATCCGTCGTCGGGTCGTCGCGCAACTCCAGCTCCAGGTCGGTCACGAAACCGTCACTACCGATCCGATGCGTTGCCTTCTTCACCAGCCACGCCGTTTCGTCGATTTCCGGTTTGAAGCCGCTCACCGTGACAGGCGTTTCCGGAAACAGGTCGGCCTGCCCACGCGCGAGCGAGTAATCGAGCGTCGCCTGGCTGCGTTGCGTGCGTGTGAATTCTGCTTGCGCTGCAGCGCGTGCTTCGGCCTCGGTCGCGTAGTCCTCCGGCAGCACCTTCACGTTGTGATTGTTTTCGCCGCCGACGATGACTGATTTCCGTTTCGCCTTTCCGTTCGAATGGTAGTGCGCGCGCACGGCCGAGTAATTTTCGCGCTCGGACACATGATAGCGGTGCGTGTCACCATCCGCGCGCGTCAGGTTGAGCACCTTCAGCGCTTTCCCGCTCGCGGTCTTGCCCGTGCCGATCGGCATAAACAGCAGCCGCTTGTCCTTCACGTTCATAACGGCGTCGTAACGCTTCGCGAGCCGCGTCAAGAACGACATATCGCTTTCATGTGTCTGGTCGATATGTGCAATCTGAATTTTCGCGAGCTTGTCGCCGACCGTCGGCGTCAGCGAATAACGCTTCGCGATGGTCTGCACGATCGTTGCGATCGTCTGCTTGTGCCAGCTCTTTTCACGGCGTTCCTGCATCCCGTTCGTCATCGCGGCCGACCGCGCACGCACGGTGATCGTGTCAGGCGCCCCGCTGTGTTCGACTTCGTTCACAACGAACGTGCCCTTGTCGACGAGTGGGTCGCCGGCCCATCCGATCGATACCTTGATTTCGTCGCCGCGCTTCGGAATTGCCAGATCATTCCGTGAATCGTCCAGCACCAGGTCGATTGTGTCGGCCTCGTCAGACCGAGCCTCAGACAGCGTCAGCGATTCAAGCCGCGGCAGGAACCGGCGTGAAATGTTCTTGCCGCCGAGCGTAATGCGGTAGTCGGGCTTCGGCTCGATGCGATCCGATCGACGCCGCTCGTCGACTCCGTATTCACTTACCGTCGTCATTACCCACCTCGTCGTCCGTGTTAGCGTCCGGCTCCTGGTCGACGCGCAGCGCATCGTCGTCGACGCGCTCGAGTGTTAGCGTGAAGTCGATTTTCTTCGGCACCCCCTCGGGCGTGTGATATCGCTGCGTTTCGTTCAGGCTGGTGATTACGAATACCCCATAAACGACTCCCATTCCATCGACCAGGACGTAGCCGTCGCCAGCGTCGGCCATGTCGGCAAGGCGCTTAATCGACGCGATCGAGCCGATGGCTTGAGGGGCCACCATGCCGTGCAGCGTGATTGTGTCGTCGCCCTGCCCCGTGTACTGGCGTGAGTCGCGTACACCGATTCGCGATTTCTTCGGATGCTTCCACTGTCGGTGCCGTTGCAGTTCGTGATACGGCGCCGTCGTCAGGTTGAAGGCGAATTGGTCGAGCGACAGTAGCGATGTCAGCATCGGTTTATCTCCGTGAAGGTCAATCCGACAGCCGCGAGCCGCTACGTGCGCGCTTCGCTCGCTCGCGACGGTCGAGTTCGGCCGCGACCGCACGCGCGATCGCCTGCGGATCCGTTCCTGGCTGTGGGTGAATGTGGATCGTGATGGGCGCCGGCGCCATGCTGGCGGCCGTTGCGGCCACGGGCGCGGCCGGTGCGAGCGTCAGCGGCGGTCGACGGTCGATCGCTATCGGTTGCCGTACGACGGCCGCGGCCGCCGCTTCGCCGAGCTGCGACGCCGGCGCGGCACCACTCGTCGTCGGCAACGTCAGTGCCGGCATGCTGAACGCCGGCGTGCCGAACGCTGTAACCGCGGCCGTGGCGACACCGAGTGCTGCGCGTGCGACTCGATGCTGCTCGCCGTCGATCCCGATCGCCGCGCCCTGCCCGACGAATCCGCCGAGTTCGGCGAACACCCGGCTAGGGCTATGAATGCCGAGCTTCTGTTTGAACCAGGAAATCGCGCTTTCGCCAATGTTGTTCAGCGCCTGGCGCATCGCAGACATGCCGCCCATGAACCCTGCAATCATGCCCTCGATAATCTGACCGCCAATCGTCCTGAAGCGTCCGACCAAGCCGAACACAAACCCGATTATCTGGTCCCAATGTCGCACGACAACGCCGAGCAGCGTCCAGTTCATGAAATAGTCGACGATGCCACGGCCGACCGCTGCGGCGGTGCTCGCGATCCAATCCCACGTTGCGCCCGCTGCCGCCTTGATCGTGTCCCAATGGCGAACGATGACGCCGACGAGCGTCCAGTTCATGAAGAAGTCCACTACGGCGCCGGCCGCAGAAGCGATGCCGGCCTTGATGAGTTCCCAAATGGCAAGCGTGATCGCTTTCAGGTCTTCCCAATGGGCGACGATGAAGCCAATGATTGTCCAGTTCATCAGGTATTGCGTGATCCATTCGACGACGCTGCTGAACACGTTTTTCACTCCGTTCCAGACACCCGCGAAAAACGCCTTGATCGGTGTCCAATACTGGTAAATCAGGTAGGCGGCACCAGCAATGACTGCGACGATGGCCGTGATTGCCAGGCCGATTGGCGTCATCAACATCGCGCGCCCTGCGAACATCGCGGCGGTTCCGAACATGCGCAACGCTGCGCCGCCGATGCCGAGCGAGCGCGCGAGTATGCCGCCTCCCATGCCGAGGGTTGTCATGCTGAAACGAACAATTGCAAGCGGCCCGAGCACGCCGGCGAGCGCGATCGTAAGCGTTCCCATCACGACCAGGAGCGCAGCGATTGCCGCTACGACGGACAGCACGACCGTCGCGGCCGCACTGTGGTTTTGAATAAGGGAAATAGTGGCCCCCAGCAGCTCGCGCGTTTTGTCCAGGCCGGCGTTGTACAGCGGCGCGATGCGCTCGCCGATCTCGCGCTTGACTTCGCGAATCTTGGCGAGTGCGTCGAGTTCCTTCCCTTGCGTCTGCTCAGCGCCGAGCCGCGCCGCGTCGTCGATTCCGTACGCTCCGGTGTTCAATCGCTCGTTCTTGTGAATCTGCTCGCGCTGCATGTACATCGTCGAAAACAGGTTCGCCGCGGTTCGGTTCGTGAAGATCGTCGAAATCATGTCCTTCACGCGATCCGGGTCGGTGATGCCCTTCGCCGCCATCTTCGGCAACAGCACCTTTTCGAGCCATTCGAGCGGAGACGCTTTGAACAGGTCGCCGCCGAGCAACGCGCCGGGCTTGATCCGCTTAATCATCCCGATCTTGTTGTACTCCACGTTCTTCTTGTCGACCAACCCGAGATTCATCATCTCCTGAGCTGCGCGCACGGTCGTCTTACCTTGGTAGACGTTGCTGTACGCGGACATAAGACCCGTGCCGACGCCGTGGCCGCCCATTTCCTGGATCAGCGGTTCCATCTGGTAATAGAACGCGTCCTGGCGCATCTGCTTTGCAGCGACGCCACCCGTCTGGATGAAGTTTCGCCACTCGTCGCCGCCGACACGGCCGCCAGTCGCCGACAGCACCTTCTGCACCATGTTGGCTTCGTTCTTGAACGTGGCTTCGTCTTTCGTGCCGCCGCGCAGCTCGATGACCTTCAGCATGTTCATGAACTTCTCTTCGTTCGCGTGTGCATCTTCGGCGCCGAACAGCGCTTCGTTTGCGAACTTCATCTTTGCGAGCGTCGGCATCACCATTTGCGCGTGATGCTCGTCAGCGAAGATCGACAGCGCGTCGCGGATCAACGTCATGTTGTCCGACGCGCTCACGCCCATCTGTTTCATGGCGCGTGCGTACTTCTCCGCGTCGCGCGTTGCAACGTCGCCCAGGCCGAGCGCGGTAATACGTGCGCGCTCGTTCATCATCTTCTTCGCTTCGTCGAGCGTTTCGCGCATATCGGTCAGCGTATGCATGCCGGTCGATCGCGCGGCATAGCCGCCGATCGCCATGCCGCCGGCGACGCCCTGCATTGCCTGCATCTTCCCTCGCGCGGCCGCCAACCGCTTTTCACGTTCGGACATGGCTTCAAGCTGGCGCGTCTGCGCCTGCATCGCAACCGTCGTCGTCGTGATGTTCGCGCGCAGGTCTCGTTCATGCTGGGAAAGATTGCGCGTATCGATGCCGGCGCGCGCGAGCCGCTGGCGCAGCGCGTCGACGGATTCGGTCTGCTTCTTCTGTTCTGCACGTAGGCGTGAGGCCGCCTGTCGTGCGCGCGCCAGGTCGGCCACCATCTGCTGCGACGGCGGGCCGAACGTATGCAACGAGCCAGCTAGCGCCTTCACCTTCGCCTGGGCCGCGCCGAGCTTGGTTGCGGTTTCGGCCAGGCCCGAGCGCATGTCGCGAAACGACGCGACTTCCTTCTGCTTCTTTCCGAGTTCGGCCAGCTCGCCGCGGGTGCGCTTCAGCGACTCGGCCAACCCCTTGTTGCTGTTCAGGACGTTCCGAATCGGCTTCGTCCAGTTGTCGATCATGTCGAACATGACCCGCAGTTTCAGGGCGTTATCCATCGTCGCTTCCGCTTCGTATCCGGGCGCGCTCGCGCCATTCCATCAGTTCGGCCAGTTCAAACTCGTACATCGTCGGCGGCGTCCAGCCGGTGAACACCGTCGCGATATCCGCAATCGCGTCCTCTACGCGCTCAGGGATTCCATGTTCGCTTTCACGGCCTTCGGCATCAAAAAACCGATGAAGATACCTCCCAGGGCGACCAGGTCAGCGGGGTCCATCATCGTCACCTGCCATTCGGTGAGCGTCGGCGTGCTGACGCGCGGCAACACCTTGCGCAGCGAATCCACGTCGAGATTGACCAGGGCCGACAGCGACGTGCCGCGCAACGCACCGGAATTCGGCTTGTGCAGCGTGACGCGCGTAATCACGTTGTCACCGTTTTCGAGCGGCGTATCGAGCACGTGCGTGTTCGGATCGTCCTTGACCGCTGGCGGGGCTTCGGTTGCCGCGACGGACAACGCCGTCGACGGCTTCGCCGGCGCGGCAACGTCGGTTTTCTCGATGATGGTCGCCTGCAGAACTGCTTCGTCGGTTTTCGTCGTTTTCATGTGCTTTCCTTTGGATGATGATTTCGATTGCCCGTGCGTATCGCGCGAGCACGTTGTTACAGGCCGATCGCGGCGCGAAGATCGGCGATCAGGTCGTCGCCGTTGACGCGTTGAATCATGTTGACGAAGTCAAGCTCGATCAGCACGCGCCCGTTCATCGTGAGCTTGTAGTAGCTGGCGTTCGTCGTGACCTTGAATTCGGTGTCCTCCTTTGCCTTCGCGCGGCCCATGTCGATTTCTTCGTGTCGACCTCGCACGACGACTTCGATCGAATCGAAGCGCTTGCTGTCCTCACGCTGATAGCCGCCGGCGAATCGCAGCTGCACGCCGTCATGCTTCAGGATGCCGTACTGCGAAACGACGTCCTCCATGAAGCCGCCGCACGTCCATTCGAGCTGCAACTCATCGTTGCCGAAGTCGATCTTGATCGGCCCGCCCATGCCCCCGCCCTGCCAGGCTTCCATCTTTCGCTTGAGCTTCGGCAGGTTCACTTCGGCGACTTCGCCCATGAAGTTCGTCCCGTTGTGGAACAGGTTGAAGCCCTTCAGTTTTCGCGGCATACCCATATTTCGTTTCTCCTGTTATGCCGCCACGCGCGCAGCGAAGTCGGCGAGATAGCGGTCGGTGATTCGCTGACGCAGAATCAGGTTTTCCAGCGGCGGCACCGGCGTAAAGTCGTAGTCGACGTATGCCTGGCCGGACGACAGCGATTCCTTTGTGTTCGGCTCCGCGTCGAACCACGACTCACCGCCGATCAGGTAGCCGTTCGACACCGTTTCGCGGAACCAGGCGTTGTTGCTTTCGACCACGTCGCGCGCCAGCGACGGATTCAGCGGGCCGTCAATGTTCGGCATTTCGCTTTCCGCCAACGAATCCGCGACGACCTGCGCCGAGCGCGTGTAGTTTTCGAAGGCGAACCGCGGATCGTCCGAGCACGTGCGCGAACCCCAGAAGCGATAGCCGTTCCGATTGACGAGCGTCGTCACTTCCTGCTCGTTCAGGTAGCCCGCATCCGTAGCCGGGTCTTGCAGGTCCCACGACACGTCGGCACTGATACCCGTGACGCCGTTCACGACGATGTTCGACAGCGTCTTGTGCCACCCGATATCGTTGTCGATCTTCGCGCGCAGGCCGGCGGCGATCGCCGGCGCCGGAATCACGACCGTTTCATTTGCGTCGTCGTCCCAACCGAGCCAATCAGGCCAGATGACCATGATTTCGCGTTGCCCGAACTGCTTCCGGTACGCGGTCGCTTCTTCCTTCGTCTTACAGCCATACGCGGACACGTAGGCCATGCCGCGCATCGATTGCGCAACGATGGCGAGCTGAGCCGCGACAGGCTGCGTGTCGAGGCCAGGCGCGGCCAGAATCCGCGGCTTCACGCCGAACTTCGCCTGCGCCGTCATGAGTGCCTTTGCGCCGGTGTACTTGCCTTCCGGCGTGACTTTGCCGACCACGTTCGACGTGGTTTCCGCTTCGTCTTTCCCCTGCGGGACGCGCACCACGACCGTGACCGGATTCGTCTGCTTGCCGATCGCGTCCAGCGTCCGCTTCAGCGTGCCCTTCGTCCCCGCCTTCCCTACGGCAGATCGAACGTTCGTCAGCAGCACGGGCGTGTTCAGCGGAAATGCCGTAGCGTCGGCATCCTCTGCGGTGCAGACGATGCCAAGGACGGCCGTCGAGATCGTGCGAATCGGCCGGCCGCCGTCGTTAAGTTCGTAGACTCGTACGCCGTGGTGATAGGTAGTTGCCATGTCTTTCCCTGGTCTATGTGAAATGGAAATTCCGTAACGCCACGGCGTTACAGCGTGTCGTCCGCGTCGGGCGCCTGGGCCGCGTCGTCGGTTGCGTTGCTTTCGTCGGCCGCGGCCGGCTCGTGCTTCGTCGGTTCGTCCGGCCACACAACGTCGTTCGGAAACTTGTCGCCGTCGATCGCCTGCGTAAGCCGCCGCTCGTACTCCGTCCAGGCTTCGTAGATGCGCGTTTCCTCATCGGACAGCATCCCGCCCTTGTGGGCGTCGGCCATGCCATCGGTGATTCCCTTCGCCTTCGTCATGCGGGCGGCGTAGTCCGTCATGACCGGACCGCACGCCACTTCGAACGATGCCGGCTCTTGCGGCCATGCGACGGTCTGCGGGAAACCCTTCGCGTTGATCGCGCGCACCATGTCGAGCTGATATGCCGACCAGGCCCGGAAGTAGTAGCGTTCTTCGCGGGACAGCTGACCCGCGGCGTATGCATCGGCCTTGCCCTGGTTCATGTCGCGAGCGTGATCCATACGGCGATTGAATTCGGCCATCGCTTCGTCGTAGATTCGCTTCGCCACGACGGCTTCATCGACCACCCAGGCGGTCCCGTTCCATACGTGTTCCGACGAGGGGCGCGGCGACTCCGTCAGCTCCGCGTCGTCAGGCGCGATGCCTGCCGCGAAGATTTCGGACGGCATCCCGTCCGACTTGCGATAGAGCTTCACGCCGCGGAAGTCGGGGAGCAACGTCCAGGCATCACCGCGCCGGAACGGCCATTGCCTGCGCGGGCACGTCGGCAGTGGATCGGCCGTACTGAATGCCGGCACGATCCAGCGATCGGGGTTTTGCGGATCGGGATCGGGAAGAATGCTCCCCAGGTATTGCCCCGTCTCGCGGTCGTATTGATGTACGAGATTGCCGTTCATTTCAGAATGCTCGAATAGAAGGTTGAAGCGCGATGTTTCGCGGCCGCGCTTCGTTTCCGCCGTCAGCCGCGACCGAAATCGCGTGCGAATGGTTGCCCGCACCGCCGATGCCGACGTTGTGGCCGTGAGTGCCGTCACCAGCGATCGAAATGCCCGTGCCTGCGCCCTCCGTGCCGTGCATGTCCTGACGATCCCAGTTGTACGGTCCCCAGCCCTGGCCGTACGACGTAGCGACGATGCCGACGCGCCCCATCCTTACGCCGTGAGCGTGTCCTGGATCGTGGACGCCATGCGCGTGGAATCCCTGCGCGTCCGTCCACGCGCCGTGTGTGTGGTCGCCGACAGCCGACGCCGACGCGCCGTGTGCGTGACTGCGGTTCTGGCTGTCTTGCCAACTGCCAATCAGACGTTGGCCGTCGACGCCGCGGCCATCGTCCCAACAGCGAATGAATTCCCCGCGAAGGTCCGGCAGGCGGAACGTCGTGCTGCCGTCGCCGGTCGAGAAGCAGCCGTTGCGGGCCTTGTGCCAATCCGCATCGGCGACAATCGCCCCACTCGCCTGTGCATAGGCCCACAGCAGCGGGTAATCGGTGCGCTTCAGCTCGGCGCCGTTCAACTTCAGGTAGCCGGCGCGTGCCGCCGTTCGCGCCTCCCAAACAATCTGTCCGATCTGCGAATTCAGGATGGCCGTCGACACCCAGGCCGACGTGACGAGCTTGTTCGAACTGTCGCCGGCCGGCGGTGCGCTCGCCGCGACCAGGCCGCCGACGTTGACGAGCACCGATGTGTCGTCTTGTGCGCCACCCACCAGCACGCGGCCGCCCTGGGGCATCAGCTTCATGGCGCTGAGGTTGTAGCTCGTCGAGCGGCTTACGTTGATTGCGGTTTGCGTGGCGGTATAGGCGTCGTTTGTCGAGCGAACGGCGAACGAGCCATCGCTGTACGTCAGCATTTCCCAGGTTTTCTGGTCGACGGGCGCACCGTCGCGCTTAAGCTGAACCGACGTTTGCCCCGTGCCGCCACCGTTCGACGCGACGAGTGCGCCAGTCGATCCGATGCCCTTGATCGAGCCCCGCGCCGCGAACGCTGACGAGCCGTCGTCAGGTGCACCGGCAACCTGTACGCGGCCGCCGGCAGGGACGAGCGCCAGCGAGCGAATCGCGTTGCTCTTGTCCTCGCGCGTCGCCGTCAGGAACGGAATACCCTGGGTCCATTCGTCGTCGACCGCGCGCATGTTGAGCTGGCGCTCGTTCGACTGCACGTCCCACATCTTCATGTTCACGTCGGCCGTCGCGCATTTCAGAACAACGCCGCCGCCTGCGTTGGCGCCCAAGATGACACCGGAACCGTACGTCTTCGCCTGACTGGCCCCGCCGGCGAAGTACCCGATTCCTGCCCCCTCCAGATTCCCGGCGACACGCGCATATCCGCCGAACGAGGTGCCGGCGCCCGATCCGTCGATACGAACCGCGCCCGTGTCGAGCGACCAGGCGAGCGGGCGGTAATCGTTGTAGGTGCCGTACGCGTCGCCCTTCTTCGTCGACAGGAACCACACGCTCTTGTTGTCATTGCGGATCATGGCGCCGTAGTCCGTGCTGACCGCGCGAAACTGCGCGCCGCTACCGCTCGCGTCGTACCCTGCACTTCGCACGCCACCGCTCGCGTAGATCGAGCCGCGCGCCTGGATTTTGTCCTCGCCGTTGTCGTCGGTAGTGCCGTACAACACGCGACCGTCGGCGGTGATCCGCATGCGCAGACTCGAACCAACCGCGCCGTTTGCAACGGTATGGAAATCAAGCCGTGCCGCACGCGAAGCCGACGTAAAGCCGGACGATGCAACGCCGAGAATCGCGGCGCCCATCAACATCTTGCTGCCGTCAGACCCGTTGAAATAGACCGATCCGAGAACGTCGTCGCTCTTTACGGCGGCCTGGGCGCCGACTGTTTCGCCGCGCGATTTTCCGAGATTGACGGCCGCGCCGACCGTGTCCGCACTGAATCGCGCATTGTTGATCGCGGCATCGCCGCCGGTTCCGTAGTTCTGGATACCGGCACTATCCGACGAACCAACCAACATCGCATTGGTGCCGCCGCGCCAGATCGGGCCAGCGAAGCGGGACGAGCCGCCGACTTGGAGCAACGCTGCACCGCTGGCGGCAGTGCCGCTGCCCAACAAGAACTTGCCGTCCTTGTTCAGCACGGCCACCGTTTGCCCGAGAACTTGCATCCAGATCGCGACGACGCCGCGCGTCGGCTCTGCGTTGTTTCCGTCGGTCGTCGCACTGATAACGAGCGGCTTCGCATTGTCGAGCGCAGAGTACGATTCAATGACGTTTTCGTTTCTGGTCGACGCGCTCGGCGATGCTCCGATCTTGATCGCTTGCGGATATGACGCAGCCCGGTAAATCGCCAGGCCAAACCCCTCAGGTGTCTCCGGCATGACCTGCATCGCAGCATTGCCGTCGTCCGTCTGATTCTTGCCGAACAGAATGCGGCCATCCTTCGTCAGCACGCCATGTACCGCGTTGCCAGCTGCGAGCTGGAGCTGGCCGGCAGCGCCGCTCGATCCGATGCGAACGTCACCATCCGCGCACACGTAGAACCGATCGTTGTCCGCATAGGCTCGGCCACTTTTTACGCCAGTTCCGAAAAGCGTTTTTCCGGTCGTGCGCGAATCGCCGAACGTTTGCAGGGCGCTCGAACCATCGTCCGAAACCTCGCCGGTGCCCTTCGAAATTTTCACCGGTCCCGTGAAGCGGCCGCCAGTGAACGGCATGTAGCGCGTCGCCGCGCCCTTCGGCGTGATGGCGCGCGTGTCGTCGGTGCCGGCGTCGACTTCCAATTGCGTCGCCAGTTCCACGACGCCTTTCTGTTCGGTCGTCGCCGGCGGATTGAGGAACGTTGTCGGCCCGAACTCGAGCTTCGTCACGTCGATCGACTTGAAGACCATATCGGCGGCCAGCAGCAGCATTGCCGCCGGCGCCTTCTCAAGAATCGGGGTGTCTTGCACGTACACGCCCAGGAGCACGCCGTTGTCCAGATACAGGCCGAACGCATAGAGTTTGTATTGCGCGTTCGTGTCGTCCTGGATCATGACGTGCATCGTGTCGCTCGCGACGTTCGATGCGCCGAACGTCGTCGTGCGCTTCAACTCGTTCGGCAATACCTTCATGTCGGGCTTGAACACGAACGATGCGGTTCCGAGGCCAATCTGCGTGATCTTCCGTGCGGCGGTGCCCGTATTACCCGGCGCGACCAGGGCGGCACGGCCTGCGTCCGTCAGCTGAATTACGTTTCCTGCCATGTTTCAATCCGTGAGGGAGAGGCGGCGATAGAGTGCCGCGCGCGCGCCGGCCGCGACGCCGATCGTTCCGATCGAGGCGTAGCCCTGCGTCAAGGTGTAGTGGGCGCTTCCGCGTTTCGCACGATCCACTTCGGCGATGATGTCGCTGACGTATTCCGCCGTGACCGGCACGCCATCGCGCGAACCGACGGTCAGAATGATTTCGAACGTTCCCGGCTCGCCCGGCGGCGTCGTCTCGAACCATTCGCGCATGACAACGTTCGCGCCGAACGACGCGCACACTTCGCGCACCGCGTCCGCGGTTCCTTTCTTCCTGGCGACGCTGATTGCCGTTTTCACGCGTGCGCGCTTGACCGCTTCCGGCCATTCGTCGCGCCAGGTCGCGACGCCAAGGTGCCAGGCGAGCCACGGCAGGAAGCGCAACGGAATCGCATCGGCATCCATCAGCACGTCGAGCGTCACCGGGATATCGCTGATTGCGGCGTTCGTCTCGGCCAGGCGCCGTTCCAGCGGCGTCGCGTTCGGCGGCAAAAGGCTATTCATCGGCCACCCCGCCGTCGATCAGCTCGATTCCAGTGCAGTACGACGCCTGGTCGACCCCAATCGGCACGCCGTTCGCCGGTGTGTCGAGAATCACTTTCTGCACGCCGGCGACGCGCATCGCGGCATGCAGACCATCCACCGTGACTTCCATTCCCGTCCGGTGCATTGCATCGGCGAATGTTTGCGTCCGCTTCTTCGCTTCGGCCAACGCGACCGATCGATCGGGGCCGGTGAAAAACCGCAGCGTTGCGCGAATCGCATAGCGCACGATCTTCGCGCTCTGCACGATGACCTGGTCCGTTTGAGGGCGCTTTCCTTCAAGCGCTTTCCGCACGACCTGCAGCAACTCTTCGGACGCAGTGCCGTCCCCTTCGCGCGACAGAATCGTCACGACCATGACGCACGGTTTCGGGCTATAGGCGGACGCCGACAACACGCGACCATCAGCGGCGCGTGCGTGAAATACGTACGCGTCGTCAGGTCCGGCGACAGAGAATCCACGGGGCGCGAGCTGGATGCGTTCGCGCAGGCTGTCGTCATCTTCGTAGACCGGATCGATTCCGTTTTCCGGATCGCCAGGCGAAACCTGCAAGCGCTCCACGTCGAAGTACGCGCCGAGGTGTTCGAGCGTCGTCTTGGTGGCATAGGCCAGCAGCAGGCCACGCGCTTTGTCATTGAGGAGCGCTCGCAGGATCATTTCGCGATAGGCGTTTTCCTGCAACGAGCGCGCCAGCGGTTCCGATTCGAGCGCGAGCGTTGCCGCGATTTCCGCTTGTTGATCCTTCGGGTAGAGCGAAATGAAGCGCGCTTTGCGCTGCGCGAACAGCGTTTCGAAGTCGATCGTGTCGACGATATCGGGCGCCGGAAGTTGCGACAGGTCGATCGGAGTCGTTCTCATTGCCCGGTCCCCTTCGATGCGGGCACGCGAACCGTCACCGGCTCGTCGCGTTCATCGGTCCAGCCTTCCACGTCGATGTACTGGCGCCCCGCATACGCATTCTCTGCATCGACGACGAGCTGAACGCGCGTAACCGTAATGCGCGGCTCCCATCGAATCAGCGCAGTGGCGACGGCGGCGTACAGGCGCACGCGGGTTTCGCCGTTCGTCGGCGCGTCGATCAGGTCGGGAACTTCGGAACCGAATTCGCGGCGCTGAATGCAGCTCGCGAGCGGCGTCCCGATGATCCGGCCAACAGATTGCGCCAGGTGTTCGAGGCCCGAGATTGAGCGGCCCGTGACGGCGTTCATTCCTTTCACGACGCCCCCGCGACGGGTCCCGACGTGCGGCCATACTCGCCGCGTGCATCGTGCGGGTGTTCCGTGAGGCTGACGCCCTTCGACTTCACGTCGGTGTCGGCCGTCACCACGCCCGTGAATCGAGCGCTGCCCTGAATCGCCATCACTGGGCCGGCGCCGCCCTCGCCGCTACCGTCCGAACCGGTCATGCCCGACTGGAACGTGAACGGCCCCTTGACGAGCAATGCACCCGTGACGGTCGTATCTTTCGCGTCGATCGTGACGGCCTTCGCCTTGACGGTTGCGGCATCAGTTTCGACAGTGACGCTGACGGGCGCGACGACGCGAACCGTTGCACCACCCGGCAAAACGGCAGTGAGCGCGTGGGCGGCGAAGTCGTAGGACACGCGCGCGCCATCCTTGTACGTGCGGGTGTGTGCGTTCGGACTCTGGTCCGGTGCGCCGAACGAATCGGAAAAGAAGCCGCGCAGCGCGACGCCCTGGGCGAGATCGCCCATCGGGCCGAGCACCATCACCTGCTCGCCCTTCGACGGCGGCAACCATTCGCGCGTGTCACCGGCCGCCGGCGTCAACCAGGGCATCCAGTTCGTCTGCAGGCCATCCTCGTCCGATTCGCCGATCGAGACACGGCACAACGCGTTCGCGAAATCGATATCGAAAATCGATCCCTTCCGGACGGCGTTGCGAATTTGGCGGTTAATTTCGTTCGAATCCATATCGGCAATGTTGCCGATCGCCCGCGCGCGAAGCGAGCAACGCTCAATGTCGTGCTCGCGGGTACAGGGCGCTCGCCGCGCGCGCGAGCAAACGTGCGCCGACAATCGCCGTCACATGCTCACTGCGCACCTGGTGCGCGTCGCGCGTGCCCTTTCCACGCTGTCTCAGAACCATGACGATTCAGATTTCCAACGCCGCACCCGCGGCCGACATTTCCCCGATACTCAATCACCTTCATCGCGTCGACGCGCTCGCCCTGGCGCGCACACTGCCCGATCAGTCCGTCGACCTGGTATTCACCGATCCGCCGTATGCGTCGGGCGGGCTGCACCTATCGGCGCGCACGCGCGCGCCGAGCCAGAAGTACATCAACAGCGACACGAAAGCCGTCTATACCGATTTCGAAGGCGACAACATGGATCAGCGAGCCTGGGCGTTCTGGTGCCATGCCTGGCTGACCGAATGCCGGCGTGCGATGAAACCGGGCGCACTGCTGGTCTGTTTTATCGACTGGCGCCAGCTCGCGACGCTGACGGACGTTGTGCAGGCGGCCGGCCTGACCCTGCGCGGTATCGCGGTATGGGACAAAACGCCTGGTCGTACGCGGCCGCGGCGCGGCGGGTTCGCGCAACAAGCCGAATTCATCGTGTGGGCGAGCCGCGGCTCGATGAATGACAGCAGCGTGTATCTGCCGGGCGTGTTCCCGACACGCCTGACGCTGCCGAAACAGCACGTCACCGAGAAGCCGCTCGAGCTGGCGCGCGACGTAGTGCGCCTGGTGCCGGAAAACGGAGTGGTATGTGACCTGTTCGCCGGCTCCGGGACATTCCTGGTTGCCGCGCGCGACGCCGGCCTGAAGTGGATAGGCTGCGAAACGAATCCGGCCTACTTCGACGTGGCATCGCGGCGTTTGGCGTCGACCGAGGCCCACTATCGGTCAATCGGTCAGGTGGCGTAACAGACGGTCACGCACCAGATCGCGGTCGTGCTTTGCGAACCCGAGCACCATCCGAACCGGATACTTCGCCACCGGGCCGCCCGGTTCGACCGGTGCTGTCAGCCCCTCCTGGTGAACGCGAACGATGCCGGCCAGGCGGCCGTCGAAGCCGACCGCCAGGCCGGCCGGGTTCGCTTCGATGCGCAGATAGCGGGCGGTGCGCAGCTTGCGGAACATCGCCGCCCGCTTCACGCGCCCTTTCTTGTCGCGCAGCCGCTTTCTGCCCGCTTTCGCCTTCCGCGGCTCGTATCGGGAACCGTCCGGATTCTGCTGCGCGACGATGCGAGACTGCTGCGCGCGGCGCAGCTCGCCTGCGATGTCGCGCGCGACGCGCATGCGCTGCGCCGGCGACAGCTTCGCGAGCAAACCACTCGCCCATTTCTCAAGTGCCGTCAGCTCCGCCATTGCATTCCCACATCCATGCGTTCGAATCCGACAGCGCGCGATCCGCTGAGTCGTCGACATGCTCGATTGTGCGGCCCCCGTCGCCGTCCGTGACCACGACGTTTTCTGTCAGTTGCACCTTGATCGACAGATCCACTGCCTGATTGTCGAGCACGTCGGCCACGAACGAAATGCCGTGGTGTCGCTCGTCCGGGTTCGCGACCAGGTCGGGCTGATTGGCCCGCACCCATTCCACCACTGCAACGAACACGACGTCGGCATCACCCGTGAACTTCTCGATGATGATTTCGCCCTCGTACCGATATTCGAACGACGGCGAGCGCGTGCCGGTCACGACGATCCGCCCGTGATTGATGAACACTGTCAGTTGGTCCGGTGCATGGACCAACGCCGGCACCGCCGCAGTGAGCGCGACGCGCAGGCTGTTGATCTTATTCATGCGCCTCGCCCGCTCCGTGTTTCTTTTCCTGGCACGCCACGATCATGTCGACCACGGCCGCGCACCGCGCCCACGCCGCGCGCACGATTTCGAGTGCGTCACTCAGCTCCCCGTTTGTCTCGGGCTCCGTCGCCTGGAGCGTGCAGCGCGTCACCGCCGCGCATTCGTTGAACGTAATCGTCGGCGCCGGTGAGGGCCGGACGGGCGTGCAGGCGGCGAACGTCGTCAGGCAAAGAAGTAGCAGCCCATTCGCGGACAGCGGGATTTTCATCAATCAGGCTCCGTAGTTCCTTCCTGTAGGCAGCAAGTGCCGCGTCGACGGCCTGCCGGGTCCTTTCGAGCTGTGCGCGCTGCTCGTCCTTCTCGTTCGCATCGCGCAGCAGCCCGTCGATTACATCGTCGCGCTGTTTTAGGCTATTTGTAGCCTGTTCGGCCGCCGCGCTCGCCTGGTGCAGTTCGAGCCGCAGCGCGCGCATGTACTGCCAGCCTGCAACCAGGACGGCAGCGGCGGCCAAGGTCACGAGTGCGCGCGCACGGATCGCGGTCACGCGGCTGCCTTTGCGTCGGCGGCGAAGCGTGCGTATGCCTGGGCCAGCTTCGCGTCGTACAGGTTTCGGGCGTAATCCGGGCCGTTGTAGCCCTTCGCGAACGCGGCCCACTTTCGCCCCTTCAGCGCAGCCAGCAAGCCAGTATCCGCCGCGACGAAGCGCACGAACGCGTCGAGCTGCGCGCCTTCGCTCGTCTCCATCGCCGCGACGAAGGTGTCGACGCTCACGTAGCCGAGCCGTTCCCAATGGAAACCCATGACCTGAAACGCGCCCCAACTAGCCGATTCATACGCGGCCGTCGCGTCGATACGTGCCGCCAGGTCGAGGCGAACATATTCCGCAGCGCCGCCCTGATAGCCGCCGGCCGACATCGAAACGATGTTCGGGCACGAAGCCGCGTATAGGGACGCGGTGCCCTTGTCTCGATGCTTCACCAGCTGCCGAAACATGACGTGCCGTTCGAACAGAATCACCGGCCGGCCGTCCGGCAGGAATCCCGAGCCGCGCGATTCGACGGCGGACACGGCGCGAACACACGCGATCGGCACGCCTAATGTGTCGGCCGCACGCTCGATATCGGCGTCGGTCATGTGCTTCGGGTCGCGCATGCCGGTTGCCAGAAATGCATAGGTGTTCTTGCCCGCGACGCCGTCGACGACCAGGCCGGCCGCACGTTGCAGCGCAATCACCGCCTGCTCTGTCTGCTCGTCGAAAACGTGCGTCACGTCGACGGGATAGCCGGCCCGCGAGAGTCGTTGCTGCAGCAGACCGACTTCCGCGCCGCGGGCGTCCAATCGTAGGGTGTTCATGCGTCATCACTCCGCAATAGGCGCGCGACGTTGCCGCGCGCAAGGTGTACGAATAGCGCCAGCAGCACGTCGCGGAGCGCCTGAAACGCACCGACCGGCTCCGGATGCAGTAGCAGCTCGATCGCCGAGCCGCCGGAAATCGCGACGATCAACCAGGCAGTCCACGCGACATGGAAACGGTGTCGAGCGCCGCTCTTGCGGTACGTCAGCACACGCAGAATCACGGCAACGTGCGCCGCCAGCGCGAGCAAGGCATAGGACAGATGCATGTCACCTCCCCTTGCGGAGAAAATCGAAAACGTCCATCCGCTTCACCCGCTCGATAAGCGTCAGCGTGACCGTGATGACGAGCGCCGCGGCGAAGAACGCGGCGACGCCGGTCGAGCGGATCGGAATCACGTTGATGATTTCAGGCGCGGCCAGATAGCCCATGACCAGGGAAATCAACATGTAGGCGGCCCGCTTCGCGATGCCCAGGTCTTTCGACGTAACGACAACGAGCGCAGCGCCAGCAAATGCGCCGATCAGTGCGTCGCCGTCGATGCCAGGCGCAACGCCGGCCAGGCCAACCGCGGCAAGCAACGCTGCAGCGGTCGAGGTGTTCGGTTCAGCCATACGGGCGGCTCCAGGTCAGTCAAACAGTTGCAGTAGCGGCTTGGTCTGCGCGATCGTGTCCAGGTCGGGCATATCGACGAGCGTCCCCATCGGCAGCGCGACGCCCAGGCCGGCCAGGCCCGGATTGACTTCGAGCACGGCTTCAACCGTGCCGGCCGTCGTTCCGTAGTGGCGCCAGCACAGCGCGTCGAGGGATTCACCTTGCAGGGCCGCAACCTTCATCAAATCAATTCCACAGTCGAATTCGGGACGCCGAGGATTGCGCTTACCGCCCATCGGGCGTTGCGCCTGGCTTCTTCGACGGTACAGGCCAGGTCGGCGGCATCCTGACCGCCCGATTTCGTCGAGTCGTAGCCGCGGAATTTCTCCGTCACGTCGGCATACGCGCGGTGATACACCGCACGCAGGTAGTGATGCACGAAGGCGCTTTCACCGTCGACGCGTACCGCGGGCACATCGTCGAGCGCCGCATGACCGGCTGCGACCTGGTGCATGCGCCATGCGGACAGCTCGCAGTTCACGCTCAGGACGGCGTCACGCGTCGCATGCCGGATGCGTTCAGCCGTCAACGTACCGTCGAGGCGCATAGCGTCGCGCATGTCCGTGAGGCTCACGTCGGGATACCAACCGTCGTTGATAACGACACCGTCTATCGGCGACGCGGCGGGCGCCGGCGATGCGGTTGCAATAAAGCTGCTCATGGTCGGGGATAGGTGAGGCGGCGGTGGACCGACGCACAAGGTCCGTGTCCGTCAGGCGTAGGACCTGGGGCGTCGGTGCCGCCATGCCGGGTTGGGCTCTTTACGTGCCGCCGGTGCCGTCGCCCTGACGGCCCGAGGCTTCGACCTGCTTCGTCAGCCGGTCGATGTCCTTTTTCACGCCTACGCGTTCGTTGTACTTCAACGCGCGCCGCAGATATTCAAGCGCGCGTACCGGCTCGTCCTCCTGCACGGCATAGCCAAGCGCGCGGTACAGCTTCGCGCGTATCTGGTCGTGCATGTCGCCCTGCTCCGTCAGCTCGGCAATCGTTTCGAGGCTCGCGGCGTTGAACGAGCCGTCCTCCATGAACGATTGCAACGCCGCGTCGGCGAACTGCTCGGCGACGACTGAAGCGAGCGAGCGGTCGAACTGGTCAGGCATGACCAGGCCATGTTTCAGCGCATAGGTCGCGATCGCGAGCGCACCGTCGTAGTCGCCGGCATCGATCCGCCAAACCATGACCGTCACCAGGACGTCGTCCTGCGCACCGCGGCCGCCCGCCAAGACACCGGCCACGTAATCGGCATACTCCGGCAACAGCTTCCGCTTCTGCTCGATTTTCCGCGTCACCGACTGCACGCCCTTCAGTGCGCGGCGGTCGATCGCGAGCTTGCGCAGCATCAGCTCGTACGGCGTTGCCCCGGCCATCGTTTCGCCAGGTGCGGCCGCAGCCGCTGCACGTGCGGCGCTCACGCGCTCGAAATGGATCCGGGCCGGCGTCTTGATCGTCATGCCGTCACCAGCTCGATATTTTCGGCCACGCAACCGCAACCGAAATCTTCGACCACGTACGCATCGTTTGACGATTCGTAGTTCTCGATGCGATCGCGCTCCGGAACGTCCTTCAGCGTGCGCCGGCGGGCGCCTTCCTGGTAGTAGATCGACAGGTTTTCGAGCTTCGTCACCATCAGCGCGCCCTTCGGGAAGAACGGCACGCGCACCGCCGGCAGATTGCCGATGCGCTTCTGGCTCACGATCAGATCGGCCGCGAGACGTTCGGTCGGCGCCTGATCGGCGTTCACGATTGGGAAGTACTTGTCATGCAGCAGATCGCGGCCGCAAATCACGACCAGGCCCGTATCTTCCTGGAACCAGGCGTCGATCATGGACGACACGACATCCATCACCAGGGCGTCGATGTTCGCGTAGTCGCCGCCCTTGCCGACCGTCACCTTGCCGGCTTGCTTGCCTTCATGCAGCACGCGCTGCGCTGCTTTGGCGCGGTACTGTTGCAGCCAGCCGATGTTGACGTCCTGCAGCAGCGGGTTCGCGTCGCGATCGGTTTCCGGCGCAACCTTCGTACCGTTCCAGCCGATCATGATTCGGTCGAGCGCGTTCTGCGTCAGGATCAGGTCGCGGATGCGGGTCTGGAAATCGGGAAACTTCGCCCAGGCGTCGAGCTTCGCGTACGGGATTGCCGTATCGAAGTCGGTCTTTTCCGCACGATAACCGTTGCTTTCGAGCGCAGTCGGATCGATCGGCTTGCGCGGCCCTTTCGTCGTGTCGGTACGGCTTGCGATCGGACGACCGACATTCAGGCCGACCTTTTCGCCTTCACGTTCCGTCACAGGCAGCACGTTGATTTTCTTCAGGAACGCGCTCGATTCCTGCATCTTCGATTCGAGCTTTTGCTGCACGGTCGGATCGACCGCGAACTTTGTCGACGGATCGGTCGTGTCGTTGAGCTTCGCGATTTGCGCGGCGTATCGCTCGTACGCCAGGCGCGTGAGTTTCTGCATGTGGTTGTTCTCCGTGGATCAGATTTGACGGTCAGCAGTCCGTGACCGTTTCGCCGCTGCCACCGGTCGACTTCGGCCTGAACGTTTGGCTCTTGTCGGTTGCCGCGAGCGTTTCAGTCAGCTTTTCGACGGCCGACAGCGCGTCGGCAGCACTCTTTTCGGCGGCCGTCGCGCGTTGCTCGGCGTTCGCGAGCGCGGTGCGCAGTTCGCCCGACTGCTCGCTCGCGAACTTCGCCACTTCTTCGACGGCACTTTGAATTTCCTGCAGGCGCTTCTCGTCGCCGGTGCGACTGTTCGCGAACATGCTTTTCACGTGCGCCAGCAGACCGCGGCCGCCGGGTTCTTGCGTGCTTTCGAAATCGATCGTCGTTTCATGCGCTTCCGAAAGCAGATTGCTGGAACGCAGCGCAGCGAACTGAATCGCTTCGGTGCCAAGGCTCGCCGGTGTGTCGGTCGCTGCAATGCCGACCAGGTACGCCTCGCCGGTATCCGCGAACGACGGATTCACTTCGATCGACGAGTAGATCTTCTGGCGCTTCTTCGACAGCGCGACCATGTCGTCGGTCGGGTCGATTTGCGCGAACAGCGCCATCTTCCCTTTGAGAGGGCCGTCATCGATAACGCGAGCGTCCAGCGCGATCACGTCCCCGTAGGAGCCGAATGGTGTGGTAGCCGACAGCGGCGTCACGCCGCGAACGTGTTCCAGGTTGACGCGGGCACCGTACAGATTTCGGTCGTAGTTTTTTGCCATCTGCGTCAGCCATTCGGGCTTGATTTCGCGGCCGTCGATGGTCGCGCCGGCCACTGCGACACGGAAAAATTTCGATTTCGGCATAGAGAGGTTTCGAACCGTGGTTGATTGAGCGTGGTTCTCATATTCGGCGTTCGGCGTCGCGCGCTCAACGAGCGGTGTTCGTTGCGCTCGCGGGTACAGCGCGCTCGGCGTGATCGCGCGCGCGCGTCGCCCTACCCTTGCCGGATGCTCGAAACCACCGACCATTCCAAACGCGAAAAGGACGTTAGAAAGATTGCGCGCACGCTCTATTGGCAGGGCTGGCGCGTGTCGTCAATCGCGCGTCATCTCGAACTGAAGTACGCCACCGTCGCGTCATGGTGTCGGCGCGAGCAATGGAAAGAAGCGACCGCCCAGGAGCGCGTCGCCGCGACAGCCGAAGCGCGCATGGTCGTGCTGATTGAGAAGGAAAAGAAGGACGGCGGCGATTACAAAGAAATGGACGCGCTGGGCCGCGTGCTCGAACGCCTGGCCCGTGTGCGCAACTACGAAGGCAGCGGCAGGGAAAGCGACCTGAATCCGAAGGTTGCCGGCCGTGGCGCAGGACCGAAGCGCAAACCCGTCCGCAATGAAATCACCGAAGAACAGCACCAGCGCATCGTTGAAGCGTTCCGCGATTCACTGTTCGACTACCAGAAGGTCTGGTATCGAAACGGCGATCAGCGCACGCGGAACATCCTGAAGTCGCGCCAGATCGGCGCAACCTGGTACTTCGCGCGCGAAGCCTTCGTCGACGCGCTCGATACCGGACGAAATCAGATTTTCCTGTCGGCCAGTAAGGCACAGGCGCACGTGTTCAAGCAGTACATCACGCAGTTTGCGCTTGATGCCGCGGGCGTCGAGCTGACCGGCGATCCGATCGTTATCCCGAACGGCGCGATCCTGTATTTCCTGGGGACGAACGCACGTACGGCGCAGTCGTACCACGGGAACTTTTACTTCGACGAGTATTTCTGGGTACCGAAGTTCCGCGAACTGAACAAGGTCGCGTCCGGCATGGCAATGCACAAGCGCTGGCGCAAGACATACTTCAGCACGCCATCCAGCGTGATGCATGAGGCGTTCGCGTTCTGGAGCGGTGCGCACGCGAACCGTGGCCGCGCGGCGGCCGATCGCATTCAGATCGACACGAGCCACGAAGCGCTCGTACGCGGCATGTTGTGCAAGGACGCGCAGTGGCGCCAAATCGTGACGATCTTGGACGCGATGGCGGGCGGCTGCGACTTGTTCGACATCGACGAGCTGCGCCGCGAGTACAGCGCCGAGGAATTCGCCAATCTGCTTATGTGCGCGTTCATCGACGATTCTCTGTCGGTGTTCAAGCTGACCGAGCTGCAGAACTGCATGGTCGATTCCTGGGAAGAATGGGCCGACGACTTTTCGCCGTTGCTACTGCGCCCGTTCGGCCATCGCGAAGTGTGGGTCGGCTATGACCCTGCGCTAACCGGCGACTCGGCCGGCCTGGCCGTTATCGCACCGCCACGCGTTGAAGGCGGTCCGTTCCGCGTGCTCGAACGCCACCAGTTCCGCGGTAACGACTTCGAGGCCCAGGCCGAAGCGATTCGCCGGGTCACGCTGCGCTACAACGTCGGGCATATCGGCATCGACACGACCGGCATGGGCCAGGGCGTCTATCAGCTCGTCCGAAAGTTCTACCCCGGCGCGGTCGCTATCAATTACTCGCCCGAGGTGAAAACCCGTCTGGTTCTCAAGGGCCAGTCGGTGATTCGCAACGGCCGATTTCAGTTCGACGCCGGATGGACAGACCTGGCGGCCGCCTTCATGGCGATCAAACAGACCATCACGGCCGGCGGCCACCGCGCGACGTACACGGCTGACCGCTCCGAGGAAACCGGCCACGCCGACCTGGCGTGGGCGTGCCTGCATGCGATCGACCGCGAACCGCTCGACGGCGGCGGCCTGAATTCTCAATCCTTCATGGAGATTTATTCGTGAGCAAGCGCACGCGCGGCCGCCACACGGCCGCAGCATCCTCGCATCTCGCGCCGGTCGCGCCAGCGCCGGCGCGTGCCGAAGTGTTCACCTTCGACGATCCGATTCCGGTCATGGATCGTGCCGAAATTCTCGACTACGTTGAATGTTGGTCGAATGGTCAGTGGTTCGAGCCGCCGGTGAGCTTTCACGGGATTGCGAAGTCATTTCGCGCGAGCACACACCACAGCTCCGCGCTGTACTTCAAAGCGAACGTATTGGCGTCGACGTTCCGGCCGCACCGGTTGCTTTCGCGCGCGCAATTCGGGCGCCTGGCGCTCGACTTCATGGTGTTCGGTAACGGCTATCTCGAACGGCGACGGAATCGGCTCGGTAACACACTACGCCTTGAGAACTCACTCGCGAAGTACACCCGCCGGAAGGCCGACTTCAGCGGCTACGTATACGCGAACGGCTGGCGGATCGAACATGAATTCGAGCCGGACAGCGTGTTTCATGTGATGCAGTCGGATATCAACCAAGAGGTGTACGGCCTGCCGGAATATCTCAGCTCGCTCCATTCGGCCTGGCTCAACGAATCGTCGACGCTGTTCCGCCGGAAGTATTACGAGAACGGAAGCCATGCGGGCTTCATCCTGTACATGACGGACGCCGCGCAAACTCAGAGCGACGTGGACAACATGCGCTCCGCGTTGAAGAACAGCAAGGGACCGGGCAATTTCCGAAACGTGTTCATGTATGCACCGGGCGGCAAGAAGGACGGCATCCAGCTTATCCCCGTTTCCGAGGTTGCCGCGAAGGATGAATTTTTCAATATCAAGAACGTGACGCGCGACGACTTGCTCGCCGCGCATCGCGTGCCGCCGCAGCTGCTCGGCATCGTGCCGAGCAATTCGGGCGGGTTTGGCACGCCCGACACCGCTGCGCGCGTGTTCGGGCGAAATGAGATTGTGCCGCTGCAGTCGCGGTTCCTGGAATTGAACGACTGGCTCGGCGAAGAAGTCGTGAGCTTCGATCCGTACGCCATTCCGCCGGCGTCGCCCGCGGCATAGTCGACGGCGGGCCGGCGCGACATACGCGGCCGGCCCCGGCGCGCTACGCGTGCGCCGCAGCGCGTGCGCGCGTGCGTGCGCGTGTTGGTGTCGGTGCCGGCACCGGCGCCGCTTCGGCCGCCGGCTGTGCCGGCGCAACGGTCAGGTGCAATCCCAACGCACCGACAACCTTCATGATCGTTGCAAACTCCGCGTTCCCACCTTCTGACAGCGCCCGATAGAGCGCTTCGCGCTTTACGCCGGACTCGCGCGCAAGCGCGGTCATGCCGCGCGCCTTTGCGACGTTCCCGAGCGCGGCCTGGATCAGGCGCGGATCGCCATCTTCGAACGCTTGCGCCAGGTAGTGACGAATCGTTTCCTCGTCCTTCAGGTACTTCGAGCCGTCGAATTCGGCCAGTTCGCTGATTTTCATACTCAATCCTCCAGTTCGCCGGCGATTTGCTTCGCCGTCTTGATGTCCTTCTTCTGCGTCGACTTGTCCCCGCCGCACAACACCACGACGATGATTTTTCCGCGCCGCACGAAGTAGGCCCGGTATCCCGGCCCTACGTCGATCTTCATTTCGTTGACGCCGCCACCGACTGCGCGCCACTGGCCGAGGTTGCCGAGCTTCGCCCGCTCGATGCGCAGGCTGATTGCCGCGCTGCCGACTGGATCGCGAAGCCCGTCGAGCCAGCTATCAAATTGGGGGGTGGTCAAGACTTTGAACATAGCGCAATTGTAACCCATGGGGGACACTATGGCTACTGCTTTGTGCGGTTCGCCGGTTCGGCGCCGGACGCGGCGGGCGGCAGTCGGACCAGTGGCCGCCCGCGCATCATTTCCGCACGGTTTTTCGCGTTATGTGTAGGGGGCGTATAGACGGCCTATACCGGGTTGTCCGTTGACTGGCAGCCGAGCCGTCGGACGCCGCCAGCGAAGCCGCTGTAGGGGTGACAGCGCGCTGAGCGGGCACCCTCAGGGGCGGGCGGGGGGGTACTGGCACGCCGGCGGCACCGGCGCCACTGCGCAGTCCCCTCCCCGCCTGCCCGCTTCATTTATCAGGGCACTTTCTATGCACCTGGGCGGCGGACCGCGGGCGGCAACTAGCGCGGGCCTGCGGCCGTTTCACGATGCGATATTTCTGTGCACTTCTATGCACACTCTGTGCGCTTCCATGCAGTCGCGGCGAGCGGCTACAGGTCAGTGAACTTGAACGGGCCTTCGTACTTAAACAAGCTTTTTAGAATTTCAGCCGTTCGAGCGAGAATATGTTTATTCGAGTTTAACTTTTTAGAAATATCCTCGAAAGAAACGTAGCAAATCTCCAAAACATCGTCCGCCACGAAGAATAAATAAAAATCATCTGGGGCGATCGGTCTCTCTGTTTTGATTCGCGTCCCAATAGCTGCGACCAATTTCTTCTGGAACTCGGGCAGCAGTACGTCAACGCGCTCGCTGTCCTTCATTATATTTTTGTAAAATTCTTCAGTTTTCCCCTTGACGAGTTTCACATTTGCCTCGTGCAGCCTATCGTATTCGGACAGCAAGGATGGAAAGTCATTCTTTGTCACGAACCAAATTTTAGAGAAAACATCATCGTCCTTAAATATGTATCGGCCGATATAGGGAATCCGCTCAGCAAATTCGGCGCCAATTCCAGAATCTGAAAAATCAAATCTAATAAATTTGGTATCAGCAAGGGAAATGAGATTGTATTGATAAAACCTCGGCACTTTTCTACCCTTGCTCCCTCTATTCAAATAGTGCTGCTGCGCCTTCATAAGCGACATGACCGACTCGAACATCGCAGGGGAGTCTGAGGGTTTTCCTTGATCTTTTCCCTTCGCCCCGTCTTCGCGCTGCGCGCCCATTTCCATAGGTTGAAGTGCAAAAACCTCAAATTCCGGTTTATCTAAAATTCCATTCACCCGGCGGCTTGCGGCAAATCGAGGGTAAATATTTCTCCAGTTTTCTTTTTCGATATAGTACTGCATCGGTT
Organism: Burkholderia sp. BCC1977; assembly: GCF_905339595.1. Lineage (NCBI taxonomy): Bacteria > Pseudomonadati > Pseudomonadota > Betaproteobacteria > Burkholderiales > Burkholderiaceae > Burkholderia > Burkholderia sp. BCC1977. The sequence goes on along the minus strand of NZ_CAJPGQ010000050.1, from coordinate 26,541 downwards.
TGTTGTCAGTCCAAAAATGAAACGGATCGTAGACGACGTTCGGATTCGAGTGGTCCGCCGATCTTGCAAGGAAGCCCCATGCCGCATTTGCGCTCTTTTTGCAGCTAATTATTAGTGCTGTTACGACCTTTACCGGAGTATTGCTGATCTTGTAGGCAACAATATCTATCTCCCGCGGCTGATCGCGATCAGAATCTATGTAGTACGTTCCAGAAATGATCGTCCAACCTCGGGATTTTAATATTGCCGAAATTTCATACTCAAGCGGGTAGCCGGTTTTCTTTACCCCGGCAATCATTTTGTCTAGATCCAAATCGTGCGTCATCATGTCCCCGTAGCAAATTCGATAGGAAATCGCCTTTGCGACGCACGCACTGCGAGCCGGCGCGTGCGCCACCGTGGCTACCTCTAGTCGATATCAACATGATAGCGCCGAGTCGACGCTCCAGACCCTCTCAGCGCTCAGCGAGTGTGAGACTCCGTTACATAACGGGCTGCTGCAAGCGCAAGCACTGCATTCCTCGAAATTCCGAGTTTGTGAGCGCAATCGTCAATGCGTTGCAGCAAGTGCCGGTCAATATCAAGGCTTATCTTCTTCTTTGTTGGCCTACGAGCGGATGACTGTTCGGCAGTCGGGCGATGTGACGCCACAGAGGGCGCGTCCGGTGCGGCAGAAATGAAGGCCTCAGCCTCTGCGCTGATGCGTATCGCCGGCTTTCGCGTAATGGACATATGAACCCCTATCGTTCTGATATCGATTCGATATCGTTTCGCTTCTTGTTTGATGTTGGGCCGATATCGAGCCGATACCGGCCCGCGCTTATGCACCGGCAGCCGACTTATCCAGCACCCCGAACACCGCGTCTTGCAGTCGCTCAATTTCCGCGCACGCGGTCGTATCGCGGCGCCCCATTTCCTCGACGTGCAAACCGGCCGCGCTGGCGTTGGCGTACGCCTTTCGCCGATACAGACGGCACGGCAGCAGGTCGAATGCGTCGTAGCTGGCAATAGCCGCTTCCGCTTCGCGGTTGTCGGCGCCCTGAGTGTCCGCCGCGTTCAGGAAGGCGAGCGCGCGGACCCGGTTCACCTTGCGCGCCTCGCCGAGTAGTTTCGCCATGTCATCCAGCGCCCAGACATCGAACGAGCGCGGCATGACCGGGATCAGCACCACGTCGGCGACCGCGAGCGCGGCACGAAATGCGCTCGAATCGCGCGCGCCGATATCGATAACGACGTGATCGTATTTCTGCGAGTTCGCCAGGATCGCGCGGTGCAGCTCCTGCCCGTCATCGCAGTACAGCGACGCCAGGCCAAGGAGACCGGCATCGCTGCGCACGAGCGCGGCGCCGGCGCTTGAGCCTTGCGGATCACCGTCGACCAGCCAGGCACGCTGGCCGGCCAGCATGACGCCGAGCGCGAGCTGCACGGCAACCGTCGATTTCCCTACCCCGCCCTTCGGATTTCCGACCGCTACAATCATCTATCACCCCTATATCAAAACGATATCGAATCGATATCGATGCACTATCTGTTGGATGGCACGTCGATATCCCTCTATGGCACCGCTATACAAGCGGAATCTGTTCGCCGAGCCGCGGCCGTCGCTCAATAGGCGCGGCCAGGTCTAGGCCAAGTCGTGCGCGGTACGTGTGACCGCACACGACGTCGTCGCACTGGTAGTCGATTTCCCACTCCAGCTCGGTTTTCTGTTCGAGCACGCGCGCGATGCCGCGCGCGCCGCAATGCGGGCATGCAATCGTGAATCTCATGCGCCGACCTCCAGCACGCTCAACGTCGTTCGCGAATCCACCGCGCCGCGCAGACGGTCGGACGGACAGACTGCAAGCGCCACGCCGTCCCGCGGCCGCGCCGGCGGCGACAGCGAGAACAGGATTTCCAGCGTCGCCGGCGAACGAAAGCCGCAGTCGTCACAGACGAAGTACAGGCGGCGCATCGTCACCGACATGGCTTCCGTGTGCCGCGCCTCAATCTCACCGGTGCAGCACGGACAACCGATCTTCATTCCAGACATGGGAATTTCCTCGCTCTACAGGTTCCGATGACCCCGTTTCGCGTCGCTTCCTTCCCCGCTGACGCTTCTATCGCTTCTGGCGGTCGTCCCGGCCACCCCTAGCCCGTCCGTCCGCGTACAGTTATTGACACCAGTCCAAGGGCGGGCGGCTTCGCCGCCGCGCCGAACCACCCGCCATACGTGCCGCGTCGACGGCACGAAAATTTTCGTCTCGCGGGAGTACGAACAGAGGCCGTCGACGACATAAGCGACACCGATCGCCTCAACGCCGTGCGGTACGCGCACCGGCGCGATGCCGTAACGCCCCTCGCGATGCTCGACGGTATGTCGCACGTACACCATGCGCGCTTCACCGGCGATACCGCCCATCGCGCGCGAGTATTCCGCCCAATCGGCCTGGTGCTCGTCGGTTTTCTGCGCAGCCCGCCACGCGGCGCGAATGCGCGGCGATTCAGCCTCGCTCGGGAGGTCGTGTTCCTTCACGCGCCGCAGCTCGCGCCACACACCGACCGGCGCCCCGCCGAATTGTTGGAACTGGCGAATGCCCCACAGGGCCGCCCACGCCTCGACGCGCTGCGACGGCGTGATTTCGTCGCCGTCCCACATATCCGCCTGGATCACATAGCCGTCTTGCGTTCGGTGTTCGCCGACCGCATGGCCGTCGATGTTCTTGCTGATGTACTTCGCCACGTAGCCGACCGCTGAGCCCTTTGCGCGATCGATCATTTCGAACCGGACGCGATGCAGCTGCGCGCCTGGCTCATGTCCGGAATCCTTCAATCCGTGCTTCCGCATGACCGCACAAAAGCGCTCGACCTTGTCGGCGAACACCAGGCCGTGCCAGTGCGGACAGCCGTCGTGATGCGGCTCGGCGACACGCATACCGAAGTACGCGATGCCCTCGCGCTTCAGCTCGGCGCGAATTCGTTGCCACACCTTGCGCAGATACGCCTGACCGTCGCGCGGCGACATATCGGTATAAGTGGGATTCGGCTCGACGACGCCGTTGGTCGTCCTCACCGCGTGAAAGCGGCTCGGGCACGTCAGCGTGAACATGACGCCGCGGAATTTCGCATCGTCGGCCAGGTCCTCAAGGCCACGCAGACGCGTGAACAGCTCGCCGCGCTTCAACGCCTTGTTCGAAATGCCCTTTGCCGCCAGCTCGGCGAGCGTGAACTGCTGGCCGTCCTCGTTCTCGACCGTGACCGATTCCAGCGTGCGCGTGTTGCGCCGGTTCTGCGCGACGCGCCGGCGCACCGCCTCGTCGCTCGCGTATGGCTCGGCGCGACGGTGGACGTAATGGAGACGGATGTTGCTATGTTCGAGCGCGCGAATATGGAGCTTGCGTAGCTGGCGGCGCCACCAGAGTTCGCAGCGCACACGCGCGACCTGGTCGGCAGGATGATCGAAGGCCGGCAGCGCGACGCCGTAGATGGCGCATGCGTTTCGCGCGACGACGAGCGCGTCGGCCAGCTTTAGGCCGTGCACGCGCATCGATACGTCGTTGGCGATGCGCCGCGCCTTCATGCAGATTTCGTTATCGTTCGCGTCCGGCCGCACCGGCAGATGCTCCGGCGCGTGCTCGTCCAGAAATTCGCGGATCGAGCGTGCGGCTTCCGACAGGTCGAACAGTCGATCGGCGACCGGCCGGTCAGGCACGACGATTTTCGCCGCGCTGTCGCGGCCGGCCTGTTCGGCCTGACGAATCGCCCGTCGATACCACTTCGTCGGCAGGCGCTTGATTGCGGCCTGCGCTTCAGGTATTTCAGGCAACGCGCCGGCCGCATCGCGTGCGTAAATCCACATCGCCTAGATCCGCCGTTGTTCCCGACTTAGCGGATCGGATGCGCGTGCGAGCCGTTGAGGGTCACGGCGTGCGAATGACCAGGATCGACGGCCCCGCTATACAGCATGCCGGCGTTGATGCGCAGCACCGGTCCCGGCGCATCATAGCCGTTCACTTCGGCCCACGCCCGCCGCATCATTTCAGCGGCACGAACCGGATGGATGCCGCCGACGCCGGTCGCGATGCCAGGCGAAACAAGGCGGCGAACGCCGTCCTGGCGTGCGGCGGTCAGCGCGGCACGGAACGCTTCGTACGCGTTCGACGTGTTTGCAACGCAGCCTTGCTCCCGCATGGTCGGCGTCACGATCATGCGCTTGAACGCACCGACGGCAATCTTGGCAACGAGTGCTTGACCGACGTTCAGTTCGAAATTCGGGCACCGATTCGCAATCTCCGCGATCACCTTGCGCTCCGTCTCGACGCCGAAGAAATCACGATAGTCCGCAACCACGCCCAGGCCAAACGGGGCGCAGTAGACCAGACTGCCGAAGCTCGTCGACGTGGCGACGATCGCATCGGCGTCGACCTCCAGAATGTCGCCCTGGATCACATCGACTTCGGGGAAGTCAGTGAACGCGGAACGCAGAGCGTCGACGACGGCCTTGGACTTGTCACACAGAATCAACTTCATTGCTCACCTCAGGTTGGAGAAACTTCGTTTATTCGGCCTTGCCGTTCAGCCAGGCCGTGCGGGTTGCGGCAGCTGCGCTGTCGCCGTGGTCCGATTCCGAATGCCATTTGCCGGCCGGATCGTAGAACCCGACCGTGTATGTCACGCGGGTAAATCCTTCGTCGTCGCGCCAGCGTTCCGATTCGATATAGACGTACATGGCGTCAGCTCCCGACCGTGGCGACGCGGTGGCGTCGCTGCGCTGCGAGCTTCACCGCACGCATGAACAGAGCGGCCGCGACGAACAGTGCCCCTGGGAGTACATCGCCGCACCAGATCAAAACGACGCCCACGGCAATCCGGGTGCCGCTTCGCATTTCAAAGGCGAGAATCGACGGTGCGGGCCGTACGTCTTTCGGATTCGCATAAAAGGAAAATGCGATCGTCAGGGCGATGAAGCACCACACCCATGTGAGAAGTACATAGCGCGCGCCAACGAGCGAGAAAATCGTCCATGCGGACAACAGCGCCACGTAGACCGCAGCGCTACACAAGACGGACAGCAGGTATTTCGCTTTTTCTTTCATGTGACCGGCTCCCTGTTACGCGCGCTGCATGCGATGAATCGGCCACGATTGCTCGGCCGGTTCGCCGTTGACGCCGCACCAGGCGATCACCGACACCAATGAAATCAGCCAGATTGCCCACAGGGGCATCGGCTTGCGGTCCTTGCTTTGCTTCATTACATTCTCCTATCGAATCACCCATTTGCGCCGCTTCAGCTTCGCCAGAAGCGGCCGCAGTTCGTGCATCGCGCGCGCGGCCGCATCGTCGGAACAATGCGTGCGCGGCGGGCTGTAAACGACGAACGGGGGTACCAACACCCCGGCTCCAATGCCAAACTCGGCAAGGTCGGCGGCCAGAAAGTCGCGCGCCGCAACGCTGTCGCCCTCCCCGATCGCGGCGCCCATCACGCGGCCCGCAGTGCGCCGTTCGTTCGCGGCGCGTCGACGGCCGCCAGCGCGGCCTCGAGCGCTTCGTCCCGCGTCATCAAGAATTGGGCGTGCTCTTGCACGTAGTCGGTGAACCAGTGGAATTCACGGCGCGCATCCAGGCACTTCGCGATGAAGTAACCGCCGCTTCCGAATCGATCGGTGTACGGGCCGCACTCGATGACGCTAGGTGCGACGACGCGCGGCATTGCCTCTTCGATTTCGTCGTTCGTCATTCCGCACCTACCGCGACCAGGTGCGAGCGACCTTGCTCACGTGCGCGCATCGCAAACAGCGCCGCGCGCCGCGCGCGATACCGCACGCGCTGCACTTCGTTGTGTTGGTTCAGTTCACGTCGAATCGCGTCGGATTCGTCGCGCATTACGTTAGTACTCCGATTGATATGCAACATAGAAACTCCGCTGGTTTTCTGCGTTGTTCGAGTTAGGCCGGCATGCCGCCCTGGTGAAACCCGGCCGGCGGCCGGGTGCAGTTCGTCATCGCTTCACCACTCCCCCGCCAGGCCGCCGAGGGCGGCCAGCGATCTACGTGCCTCAACACGAAGCAGAACCCCGGCGAAGTTCAATTCCTGCTGCCCGTCTGCCGCTCTCATTTCGAGAATCGAGCGCAACAGGAAATAGCGGTGTGCGCCGGTACCTTCTGCCGTGAGTGCCCTCATGCCACACCCCACACGCCATCGCCTTCGCCTTCGCCTTCGCGCACTCTAGTCCACGTCTGGACGATGCATTGCATCGAGTCCATCAGCGCACGCCACGCGGCGTCGGCTGCTTTCTGAGCCAGCGCGAGCGCGCTGCTATCGGTGTGTGAGACTTGCAACGAAATGTGCTGCATTTGACTTCCCCTTGTTCAACCCCTGAAACGGTGTACAGCGTGAAAGTCGCCCGGCAGACGGATAGCTAGTCCGTCACCGGCGGGGTTGGAAACCGGGGCCGGGTCGACGGACGGAGAATAGTTCGACCCAGTCGAACATGTCAACCCCATCCGAACGTTTGCTACGTGCGAACGTTGCCACGGGTCGAGCGTTCGGATAGGCTTGACACCGGGTTGAATTTACTGGGGTTGTCAATGAAAACTACGATTGAATGGCTCGACGCCGTCAAAGTGGCGCTCGACTTGCCTTCCGACTACGCCGCCGCGAAGGCGCTCGGCGTGACGCGCTCGACCGTCAGCGCTTACCGCAACGGCAAATCCACCTTCGATGAGGACACCTGCTTCCGCGTTGCGGAAATTCTCGGTGTTCGGGCGTTTGAAGTCGTTGCAGCGACGCACGCAGAGCGTGCCCGCGATGATCGTCATCGCGATTTCTGGATGGACGCTTTGGAAAAATTTTCCAAGGGTTTTCGGTGGCTGGCGCTACCCGCTAACGCTTGTGGGGCTTGGGTCCCGCAGGTGTAACGCCAGCTAAAGTTAGCGGTCTTTCTTCACGTTATGTCAACTACCAGAGGGCCCGTACGGAGTGTTCCCGAATCATGGCGCTGACATGCCCGCGCGCGCCGCACATCGCGCGGTGATAATCCGCTGACCAGTAGCATGATCGCCACGGATGTATGGATAGACATGATGGACGGTGATGTCGCGCCCCAACCTTTGGCTCAAATATCTCAAATCGGACGCGCAGTTCGGGCACGGGGCGCGTTCCGACATCAAGTAATCGATGTCGGTGTAATTCGGGTGAGACATCAGGGTATTAATCTCACCGTGGAGTACGCTGGGAATGCTGGGAGAGATGATTAATCCGGAGTCGGTAGATCTCAACCTCATTGCGGCAAGATTCCGGACTGCCTGAGCATTTCCTTTCTTGAATAAATTCATGGCGTCGAACTGCTGCTGCGGCATCCCAGCCAGGTACCCCGCAATTTCATCATAATCCGGTAGCTCGTGGTAATTGTGCTGAACTAGATGCAGTGCAAGTCCAAGCGGATCTATCCAGGCGATCGGATTTGGCGAGTATCGGTAGACATTCGTCCCTCCCAGCAGCCCGATCGGATCTGGGGTAATAAAGTGCCCGCTCGACGGGTCGTAATAGCGATATCGGCAATAGTGCAATCCTGTTTCGTGGTCACGGTACTGCCCCTGAAAACGCAGAGGCTGCTCTGTTCCGTTTTGGGACGTTGACGCCCCCCAAACCTGGTAGTCGGCATCCCAGACAATTTCGCCGCGAATATCCGTAATGCGCATCGGCGCTCCATTGGGATCATTGTGAAAGAACCGCGCGTCGGCGCACGATGTCGGATCGCTGCGGTCCGGAGCACGCTCAATTAGCGCGACAGGACGAAAGGATTTCGGATAATAAAAATACAGAATCTCGCCATGATCGTCGGCATTTGCCAAGGCCTGATTTTCAGGTGTGAGCGAGTTGATGATTTGTGTGCCGCGAATTATCCGGCTCGACACCAAATTATCACCATCCCAAAAAAATTGATGAACAATTGCGCGCCGTTCATCGGTGATCATGACAGTTTCATCATGAATTTCCGTGAATTTTGCTACTCGTCGATGAAATGCATCGTACTTATAACGCGTGCATTCGTTGAGCATCCGACCTGATTCACCGGACGTCCGGAGGCACTGCCGAACTGTCAGGGTCTCAATCAGTAGACCTGCGGCATCCCAATGAAGGAAAAGGTCCTGTTGTTTATCTTTCTTTCGCACGAGATTGCCTATCCGGTCGTACGCATACCTGCAACTGTCATGTTCGCCTTCGCAAATCCACGTGGCGGTCTGCTGCCCCTGTCCAAAAACGCCGGTCTGGGTACCCTCACGGATTCGCGTCTTCAGCAGATCACCAATCGGGTCATACAGGAAGCGGTGAAGCTTGCCGACCCGGTCGAGGTGTCCGGTCAACTTTCCTACCGGGTCGTACTCAAAACGCTCGATGCCGGACCGGGAGTCGCGCTTCTCTATCATTTCCCCGTTCACATCGTAGGTGTATTCGCTCGTAAAGAGGGTTCCAGATGCTGAAAGGACAGTCTGGGCGTCCAGGAATCCGCTCGAGTCGTATGACATTTCACGCCGAAGTTCGCTCCCCAGACGCTCGGCAGAAATCCGGCCTAGTTCGTCTCGTTCCAGAGTGATCGCAACGTTGCCGTCGATTTGGATCGAACTGACTGAGTCCAACGCATCGTACGTGTAGCGAATCTCATGGATTTCCGGCTTACCGCGGCTTGTCGAATGTGTGCGGCGTTTAACGCGATTTCCCGACGCGTCGTAGCAGTTTGTGATCCTGAAGTCGGTCCCCTGCTTTTCTTCAGTTACACGGCCAGCTGCATCGTAGGTGAACTCGACGCGGCAATCGGGATTCTCTGCAACTACAAGATTGCCGCAGGCGTCATATTCGAAGACTTCGATACGAAATCCGTCCGGTTGGCGCGGATCGGGTATGCGCTTTTGTATGATGCGTCCAAGCACGTCGGTTTGGTAGGCGATCGATTGACCCAAGGGATCGGTGCTGTATACGGGTCTTCCGTTCAGGCCGTATTCATACATGCGTACCTGCCCACGATAGTCGATTTCTTCGATGACCTGCCCCAACGCGTTGCGTCTCATCTGGTAGTGCTCGCCGCACTCATTGACTACGCCGACCAATTGCTCTTCGGTGTCGTACAGGTATTCGACCACGCCGCCGTCCGGCGTTAGCCGTTTGACGATTTGCCCCAAAGCGGAATACTCCAGTTGCGTCACCTGGCCATTCGGATCGCAGTAGCGCACCAGGTTGTCGTCGGCGTCATAACTGCAAAACATCTCCTGCTGTCCAGGCTCGAATGCCCGTGTCATGTTGCCGTTTCGATCGTATTCATAGCGACTCACTTGACCCAGCGCGTTGGCAGACTGAATGACGTTGGCCCGCGCATCATGGGTGTACCGGGTGCAATGACCAAGTGCATCGATGACCTGTGAGAGATTTCCATCGAGGTCGTAATCGAAGCGCGTCACCGCGCCGCGTGGCCCCATGTGCGTTACAAGTTGGCCGAACCGGTCGTATCCGTAGCGAGCGCAGGCCAGTGACGGCAAGGTCTGCGCCAGCAGGTTGCCGCGCTCGTCCCAGGCATAGTGCCACTGCCTGCTGCCCGAGGCGGTCACGCATACCGGTTTATGGTGGGCGCTGTACGCGGTATGCGTGACGCTCCCATCCGGGAGAGTCTGTCCAACCAGATTGCCATAGGCATCGTACGCCCACGTGGTGGTGCGCCCGGAGCGATCGGTTTCCGCGCACGTGCGCCCCTGTGCGTCATACCTGTAACTTGTCAGCCCCCCCAGCGGGTCGACCAGCGACACCGGCATGCCGCGTTCGTTTGCCTGCAGGATCGTCACGTGCCCTAGCGAATCGATGACCTTCGTTTCCCGATGTCCGAGATCGAATACGAAGCGATAATCAAACAGGCCATCGTCGCCCCACGCGTGATCGACGCGCCATATGCCGTCTTCATGCCGATGGTGGCTGTAGTAGAACGATATCCCCCGGGCACTTGTGTGCTTGGCCATCCGGTGCCCGTCGGTGTAGGTGAAACGCTGCGGCTGGCTCATCGCGTCTAGCGCCGCAACGAGATTCCCGTTCCGGTCGTGTTCGTAGCCGACGAGCGGATGTGCACCGCCGTCGGTATCGATCAGCGTCAGCTCGGTGAGCAGGCTCGCACGGCCTTCGGCGCCGGGGAGCGAGCCCGCCTGACACTCGATCACGCGGCCGGTCGCTTCCTTGCCCTTCCACTCGACAAGGCGCGCCAGGTTGCCATACGGTCCGCGGTCAAATTGCCACGCATTGTCGTTAAGATCGGCCACCTGTCCAACGGGCAAGATCAATGGAGTGCCATCCGCATGCCATTCCAGCACAGACCGGTGCGCGGGCAACGCAAACTCGTATTCGAGCCCGGTACGTGTGCGAAGCACCAGCCGATCGTCACTCCAATACAGCGCATGCCCATGCTGCCAGTCATACACACGGCCCGACCAGCCACTGTCGGCCGGCATTGCACTGAACGCTGTCGCATGATCCGGAAAGTGCGCCACGACACCGCCCCCGATCTCGTATTCCATCAACTCGAGCCTGATATCTGCGGGCGTCTGCCAACCTGCGCCGATCTCACCTACATACGTATCGTGGCTGGCGTAATGGCGATCCCAAACGAGCGGCAACCGCCCCAACACGGTGAAATCGCACTGCTGAACGACAACCTCTCCCGTCGTTGTATCCACCGGCTCCGCCTTCAGGACATTGCACCGCAAGAACCCCGACTTCAAATTCAGCTTGTCCGCCAGCGACTTCGCCCACTTGGACCCTTGAAACGCCTTGAACAGCCCCTTCGCGGCCGCAGCCATGTTCAGCACCGGCGGCCCCCCGACCATCACCGGCCTTCCAGCGGGAATCGGCAGCATCACCGCACTCGGCATGGACGGATAGGTCCGCTCCGTATGCGCGCTGTTGTGCCCTGGCGGCTCCATCCCGACCGCCCAACAGCTCAGCGCCGGCAGCGCCATGAACGACATCGGATCGTTGTTGGCGAGCACCGTCCGGCTCCCCATAAATGATTCGGCGTCGTCCGACGGAAACGGATCCGGCTCCGGCGGCGGCGCAAACGACTCCCCGAGCGGGAAATGCAGCCCCGGCACGTGATATGAATGTGTGCCGACCGTGGCCCGCATCAACCCGTTCACGAATATCGGCCGGCCTGCCGCACCGCCCATTCCGACGCCTGCGCCGATCGCGTTTCCAATGCTGCTCTGAAGCGCCGCCGCTTGCTGCTCGAGTTTCAGCCCCTCGGCGACGATCGCGTTGTCCTGGATATCGGTAAGCTTTCCGGATGCGAACGAGGTCGCATCGTCGAGCTTCTTCACGACATCCGGATGATCCTCGAGATACTTGCCGACCTTCTCCTGGACAAGCGCCATCGCGATGCTGCCCACGACGCCCTTCGCCGCCTCGACATACTCCCGCAGATCGAGCATGAATCCGACATGGGGATGCGGCAGAAACACCGGTGTCGGGCTCGGCGCGACCAATACCGAGTGAACGTCGATGCCGACGACGGGATCCAGATGCTTGACGGCCAGCAGCCCCACGTCGCCCTCCCCGTTCAGCGTCCGCCGCGCAACGCCGCGACCTTCTCGCTGAGCGCATGACGCCGCCGGTCCATCGCGCCCAATTGCGATGCCATCCACTCGACGACAAGCGGCAGATTACTGTTCGCCCGCATCGGCTCGTCGATCATCAAGCCCGCATCAAGCGCATTGAATCCGGCCTCCAGCGCATGCTCGCGCGCCCCTGCCCGCTCCCAGCACACGGCGCTCATCCGCCACGCCTCGACCGTCATCAGACCGTCGTTCGCCGCCGTAGTCGACGCCGCCGCACGCTCATAGCAATACGCCGAGTGCGCATAGTCCTTGTGGGTCAAATGCACGCTCGCCTCGCCGAACAATCCGTTCGCAACGAGCTTGTGCCCCGCCGGATGCCCCGCCTCGACTGCGCGCATACCGCTGCTGGCGGCGCTCCGGTAAGCCTCGATCGCACGCTCCAGGTCGCGCCATTTCAGATACGCGGCGCCCGCAATCAGATGCACGACGACGCATTGATCGAACCACTGCTCGCGCTCGGCAACCTTAAGCGCGGCCGTGCGCAACTCCTCCAGCCGGGAAGGATCGCCACCCTCGATCGTCTCGGTCAGCATCACGAATTGCCGACGGAATTCGCCGCTCGGCCCGCGCTCGCCCGACTCCGCCAGCAATTCGCGCGGCACGCTCGCCATCGCGTATTTGCCTTGCACGACGTGCACCGCGGCCCGATGTCGTTGCATCACCGGTGCGAAGCGCGTGACCTCCGTGCACGGCACGACGAAACGCACGCGCTCGCCCAGCTTCGGTGCCGCCACGATGATCGACAATAAGCGGTCCAGCCATCGCACCCACGCGGCGTCATCGCGCACCTTCGCCGGCTCCAGCACGAACACCATCGACGGAAACACTTCCGGATGGTGCTGCATCAGGCTCTCCGCAACCGTGAGCAGATACAGCACGGGATCCTTGCGGTCGTCGTGCGGCGCTTGCCAATCGGCGCGCACGCCATGCGCACTGGATGCGTCGCGCCGGCTGTCGTAGAACGCAATGAGTTCGTCCGTCAATGCCTTGGCATAACCCGACTCATTGACAAATGGCGCACGCATCGTCCGCACCGCGCACGACGTTTCATCCTGAACCTGGAAATACAGCCGCACGAGCTGCGCATCCATCTCGTCGGTCTGCCAGATCATCAAGCGCGCATCCCGCTCCTGCGCGAAACGCATCCAGTCCGAATGCGCATCCATGAACCTGCGCTCCACCGGATTGGTCGGCTGCCAGTTCTGCATTCGTGCGAACCTCCGTCACGGATTCAGTTTCAGGATCGTGCCTTCGACGGTGTGCTCGCCCGTCGCCGACGACGTGACCGTCTTGCCGCTGACGCTATGGCTTTCCGTACCGGTCGATGTCACGTTGATGCCCTGGATCGCGATCGTGCCGTCGCGCTTCATCACGATGCTCGATGCGCCGCACATGAGCACCAGTTGGTCGCCGGCCGCGACGAGCACCTGATGCTGCACGTTCGTCGTGTGGTTCGCGCCAACGTTGACGGTGTGTTCTCCGCCGACCGTGAGCGTATGCGCTTTCGCAATCGTCGACGTCCTCGCACCGATTTCCTCGGTGTGCGACGCTGCAACCAACGTCGTCATGTCCTGCGACGTCGTCTGATACATCTGTCCGACGTTCAGCGTCTTGCCTTCGCCGATCGTTTCCGTCTTGCCTTTCGCGACCGTCTCGCTGTGCGTACCACCGATGGTCGCGTCGCGATTGGCGGAGATCGTCACGGTTTCGTTCTGTCCGACCGTGCGCGTGCGATTCCCCGCCACCCCGTGCGTCTCGTTCGCCCCGATCTGCGCCACCCGGTTCTGTCCGATATTCACCGTCTCGTTCTGCCCGACCGTCCGCTGCCGGTTGTTCTTCACCTGCATCGTCTCGTCATTCCCGACCGTATGCGTATGGTTGTTCCCGACGGAAAGCGAATGATCGAGCTCCGTCTCCGCATCGAAATTCCGCTCCGCATGCATCCACAGCTGCTCGGCGCCCTTCTTGTCCTCGAAGCGGAACGCGTTCGCATGATCGGTCGTCCCGCCCGGCGACGACCGGGACAGCAGCCCGCTTTGCGTCGCACTGCCCGGCAACCCCCACGGCGGCATCTTCTCGCCGTTGTAAACCCGCCCGGTGACGATCGGCTCGTCCGGGTCGCCATTGAGAAAATCGACCACGACTTCATCGCCGACCCGCGGAATCTGCACGCCCCCAAACCCGCCGCCAGCCCAAGGACTCGACACCCGCACCCAGCAAGACGAATCCTGGTTGCCCTGCCCGTACCGATCCCAGCGAAACTGCAGCTTCACGCGCCCGTACTGATCGGTCCAGATTTCCTCCCCCGGCGGCCCGACGACGGTCGCCGTCTGCGGCCCGTTGGTCCGCGGCCGCGGCGTATCGCGCGGCGACCGGTAAGGCAGGCTCGACGGCTGCACGAGCAGCATCGTCCGATGCACGACTGCCTCGGCACCCTGGTCGCTCGCATACGCGTTCTCCTGGAAGCGATACCGGCATTGCACGATCAGGTACTCGCGGTTCTGGTCGGCCCGCGGACAATGCGCGAGCGCGAACAGATAGCCGGGCGCGACGCCGCGCACGTCGGTATCGGCGCTCGCGCGCTCGTGCTCGGCCTGCTGTTCCTCGAGCCGCACACGGCTGTAGTGCGCACCCGGCGCATCGTCGCGATACCCGCCCGGCCATTCGAACGACGCGAAGCTGTCGTGATCGTGGCCGCGCGGATCGACCTTCTGCGATGAAAGGTCGGCGCGCGGCTTCGTATAGTCGTAGTCGGTGGTCTGATGCTTGCCGACGCTCACTTCCTGCGCGGGCAGCCAGCCGTCGATATGCTCCTCGTCGGCGATCGCGGTGCGATCCCGTGCGATGTACGGGATCGTTTCGTAACCGGGCAACGCAACGTGCGACGACATCGCGTCGCACAGCACGAGCGTGTGATGGTCCGCCGCGTGCCGGAAATGGAAATAGATGCCCTCGCACTCCATCAGCCGCAACACGAACGCGGTATCGGTCTCGTTGTACTGCACGCAGTATTCGCGCGGCGGGTATGTGTCGGTCAGCTTGTTCTCGATGGGGAAACCGTAAGGCGCCAGCACGTCCTGCACGATGTCGGGCACGGTGCGGTTCTGGAAGATCCGGCAGTCGGAGCGGCGCGTTGCGAGCCACAGCCACGGCCGCACGACGAGCTCGTAACCGTAGTGCCGCTCGGCGCGCCGGCCGCCGAGCGACGCGCGCGCGACGATTCCGTTCAGGTAGCGCGTCGAATGATCCTGCTGCTCGATCCGGACCGTCACGGGCTTGCCGAGCAGGTCCTTCAGCGACAGGCTGTGGCTGTCGGCGAGCGTCTCGATCCGGAATTCGAACAACTGGCCGAGTGCTTCGCTGCCGTCGAGCGTGTGGAATTTCAGGTCGTCGCCGTGCGGGCTGTCGAGTGTGAATACGCGATTCACGTCGTTCCCTCCTCGTCGAACCGGTAGGCGAATTCGCCACTGGACGCGCTCACCTCGATGGACGCCAGCGCGCGGCCTTCGAGCGTGGCCTCGAGGATCGCGCGGCCGATCCTCGGCATGACGGTATGCGTGAGAATCGCGTCGACCATGCGGCCGCCGGATTCGATCGTCCGGCAGCGCTCGACGATCAACGCGGTCGCGGCGTCGGTGCAGCGCAGCCGGATGCCGTGATGCAGGTCGATCCGCTTCTCGAAGCGGCGCAACTGCAGTTCGACGATGCGCGCAAGCGTCGCATCGGTCAGCGGGTAGTACGGCACGACGGTCAGCCGGCCGAGCAGCGCGGCGGGGAACACGTCGAGCAGCGGCGCGCGCAGCGCATCGGCGAGCGTCTGCATGTCGGGCAGCTGGTCGGGATCGCGGCACAGCTGCATCACGCGATCGGCACCGACGTTCGAGGTCAGCAGGATCACGGTATGCCGGAAGTCGATGTCACGCCCTTCGCCATCCTCCATCCAGCCCTTGTCGAACACCTGGAAGAATATCTCGTGCACGTCGCGATGCGCCTTCTCGATCTCGTCGAGCAGCACGACGCTGTACGGCCGCCGGCGCACGGCCTCGGTGAGCACCCCGCCCTGTCCGTAGCCGACATAGCCGGGCGGCGCGCCTTTCAGCGTCGATACCGTGTGCGCCTCCTGGAACTCGCTCATGTTGATGGTGATCGCGTTGCGCTCGCCGCCGTACAGCGTGTCGGCCAGCGCGAGCGCGGTCTCGGTCTTGCCGACCCCGGACGGCCCGCACAGCAGGAACACGCCGTGCGGCTTGGTCGGATCGTCGAGCTTCGCGCGTGCGGTCTGAATCCGTTTGGCGATCAACTCGACCGCATGACGCTGGCCGACGACGCGTTCGCCCAGCGTCTCGGCGAGCTTCAGCACGGCCTGCGTTTCGTCGCGCACCATCCGGCCGAGCGGAATGCCGGTCCAGTCGGCGACGACGGCGGCAACCGCATGTGTGTCGACGGCGGGCAGCACGAGCGGGGCGTCGCCCTGCAGGTCGGCGAGCACCTGCTGCGCGGCGGCGAGGCGTGCCTGAATCTCGGCGCGGGCGGCGGCGGAGCGTTGCTGCGACGGCGTGTCGTCGAGCAGCGTGGCGCGCGATGCGACGATCGAGGCCAACGCGGCGCGCTCGGCTTGCCAGCGCGTGTCGAGCCGGTCGAGTTCCGCCTGAACGACGGCGACTTCGGCATCGATCGAATCGCGCCGCGCGGCGTCGCCGCTGCCGAGCGCGCACTCGCGCGCGACCCGTTCGCGTTCGACGCGCAGGCCGTCGATGCGCCGGCGCGCGTCCTCGATCGGCGCGGGCACCGCGTGCTGGCTGACGGCGACGCGCGCGCAGGCCGTATCGAGCAGGCTGATGGCCTTGTCCGGCAACTGCCGCGCGGGAATATACCGGTGCGACAGCGTCACGGCGGCCTGCAGCGCGTCGTCGAGCACCAGCACGCGATGGTGCGCTTCGAGTTGCGCGGCGAGGCCGCGCAGCATCGTCACGGCGGCCGCCTCTTCGGGCTCGAGCACGTGCACGAGCTGGAAGCGCCGCGTCAGCGCGGGATCCTTCTCGATGTACTGCTTGTACTCGGACCAGGTGGTCGCGCCGATGGTGCGCAGCAGGCCGCGCGCGAGCGCGGGCTTCAGCAGGTTCGCGGCGTCGCCGGTGCCGGCCGCCCCGCCCGCACCGACGAGCGTATGCACCTCGTCGACGAACAGGATCGCCGGCCGCTCGGACGACATCGCTTCGTCGATCACGCCGCGCAGCCGGCTCTCGAACTCGCCCTTCACGCTCGCGCCGGCCTGCAGCAGCCCGATGTCGAGCAGGTACAGCGCGACGTCGCCCAGCGCCGGCGGCACGTCGCCGGCGGCGATCCGCAGCGCGAAGCCTTCCGCGACGGCGGTCTTGCCGACGCCCGCTTCGCCGACCAGCAGCGGGTTGTTCTGGCGGCGCCGCAGGAGGATGTCGACGATCTGGCGAATCTCCGCGTCGCGCCCGATGACGGGGTCGATCTCGCCGGCCCGCGCGCGGGCGGTCAGGTCGACGGCGAAGCGTGCCAGGGCCGATCCTTCGGCGGCGGGCGCACCGCGCGTCGCGGCGTCGCCGGAACCCGAAGCGGAACGCGCGGCCGATTGCGCCTCGGGCGAGCCGTCGACGATCGCTTCGAGCTGGTCGGCCAGCACGTCGGGCACGATGCGCTCGAACTCGCGTGCGATCGCGTAGAGCACGTTGCGCAACTGCGGCGTCTTCAGGATCGCGAGCAGCAGGACGGCGCCGCGAATCCGCGTCGCGTCGTATTTCAAGGTGGCATAGACCCACGCGCGCTCGACCGCGTCGTCGATGTGCACGGACAGGTCCGACACCGATCCCGCACCGCGCGGCAGCCGGTCGAGCGCGACGACGATTCCGCGTTCGATGACGGCCTCGTCGATCTCGAACCGACGCAGCACGCGCTGCAGGTCGCCGTCGGGCCGCTGCAGGAGCTGCTTGAACCAGTGCGCGAGTTCCACGTACGGATTGCCGCGCAGCCGGCAGAATCCGGTCGCCTGTTCGAGCGTCTCGTAGAGGAGCGGATCGAGCTTTCCGAACAGGTTGACGCGGCCGATATCGGACATGACGGTTCCCGTTTAGGCGGTTTCGCGATGAAAGGCGGCGCCGGCGCGCGGCGGGCCGCCATGCCGCGCGTCGTAACGGACGACGAGATCACGCGCGGGTCCCGCGTCGAGCCGCTGCCCGAGCCATGCGGTGCGGCCGAGGCCCTGCGGCGCGCCGAGCGCGATCGCCGGCACCGCGTCGGCCGCCAGTTCGAGCTGCACGTCCCAGTCGAACTCGATGCCGACGTATTCGCGCACCCAGTGCGCAAGCTGCCGCGCGTACGGGCCGCCGGGCAGGAAGCGGCGGTACGCGTCGAGCGACAGCGGCCCGAGCACGATCCGGAAATGCGATTGCGCATCGCGCACCGCGATGCCGAGCGCGACGGCGCCGACGCGCAGGGTCGGCCGCGTCGCACGGATCACGCAGCGTTGCGAGCGCTCGATCGCGACCCAGCGCGGCACGTGCTCGACGATGCGCGCGTCGACGCTGAAATGGCGTCGCAGGATCTGCACCAGCCCTTCCGGGTTGCGCGTGTGCCGGACGAGATGGCCGGCATGGAAATACAGCGCATGCGGCGCGAGCGTGTCGGTCGCCGCGGGTCCGGCATCGGCCCGCGCGGCCGGTCCGTCGCCATGCGCCACGCGTCCGACCAGGCTCGCGAGATACGCGTCGAAGCGTGCGCGCCCGGGGCGATCGAGGCTCACCGTCGGCTGCGCGTCGGCCCATGCGCGGTAGAACAGCAGGATCAGCCGGTGATGAAACAGGTCCGCGAACGCGGCGAAGGTCGGGTCGTCGTGCTGGGCGGCGCGCTCGTGCGCGTACTCGGTCAGGTGGGTCGGCAACGGACCGTTCGGCCCGAACAGCCCGAAGCCGTGGATCGCGATGCGCGGCCGCGCGGCGCCGCCCTCGCCATCGCAGGCGCCGGCCAGCATCGATGCCGCGAACGCGAGCGACGGCTGCTGCCCGAGCCGCACCGGTTCGTCGCGCGGCCGCGCGGCATGGCCGAGCGGTGCGCGGCCGGGCGACAGCGCGTCGAGCCAGCGCAATGCCTGGAACAGGTCGTAGCCATGCGGCGCGGCGCGCAGCCGTGCCCACCACGCGTCGCGGCGTGCGGCTTCGGTGGCCGGCCGAGCGCCGGGCGGCGTGCGGTGTTTCATATCGCGGGCCGCCTGCCGATGCGCGCCGGCCAGTGCGCGAGCGTGCCGCGCTGCGCGCTGGTCAGCACGCATTCGGCGAACGCGTTGATCGACACATGACGCGCGAAGAACTGTTCGAGCACCGCGCCGAGCAGGAACGGGCTGTCGCCGGAGAACGCATGGTCGTCCACGGTCACGTCGACCTGCACGCCGCGCCCGAACATCAGCGGCCCGAGCGCCGGCAACCGCCGGAACACCGGCGAGAATGCGACGCGCCGCACGCCGTCGATCTGCCGGTGCATCGCGGCATCGGCCGGGTCGGCGTGCAGGCCGAGCAGCTCGCGCAGCGCCTGCGCGCCCTCGTCGTCGTCGAGATCGGTCAGCGTCTGGCGGGCCAGCCCGAGATGGCGGATGAGCCGCCAGGCGGTCTGCGCATCGGCGATCGGCGGGCGCGGCCGCGACGGGCCGCGAATCGCGACGATGCGCTCGACGGGCGCCGAGATGCGCAGCGTGAACGCGTTCGCGTCGCCCGCCGGCAGCAGCAGCGCGAGATCGCGGTTCGTGCACAGCGTGTCGACCGACAGATAGCGCATCGTCTCGTCGTACGGCGCACACTGGCTGTCGACGAGCGACACATAGGCTTCGCTGCCGACGTAGCCGGTGCGCGTGCCGTTCGCGCGTGCCTGCGCGGACACCAGCCGCGGCTCGCGCCGCACCGTGTAGTACGCGCCGTAGTTGCCGTCGTCGCGCGCGAACGACGCGTGAAACGGCCGGAATTCGCGCGACTGGCCGTCGTCGCGCTGCTCGCTCGCGAGCCGCTGCACCGCATAGACCTCGTGATCGAGCGGCCGGCTGCGGTCGACCACGACATGATGCTCGCGTGCGCCCGGCTGCAACCGGATGCGGTCGCCGCGGCGCGCGAACAGGTTCACGGCCGGTGTGCAGTTCAGTGCCAGATGCCGCGCGTCGACGGCCGCCTCGAGCGCCGCGTCGTGCCGGTCGAACAGCACGGTCAGCTCGCATTCGTCGCCGGTGGCACGCGCGAGCGCGGCGCGCAGCCCGCCGATGCTGAAGAACAGGAAGCGCGCCGGAAACGCGAAATACTCGCGCAACAGCCGGTAGCCGTGAAAACTGCGTCCGTCGTCGGGCAGGATTGCCTGCGCCGGGTCGAATCCCTCATGGACGATCGCATCCGCGTCGAGCGTATGCTGCCAGCGCGGCGGTTGCCCCGGATCGTGGCAGCAAACGCCAAGCGCATGCGCGGCGATCAGTTCGAGCAGGTGCAGGGCATCGCGCTCGGGGCCCGCGAGATGAAAGGCCAGCCGCTCGAGCGGCAGTTGCGACAGCCTGGCGCCGCCACGCGCCTTGAGCCGGATGCGCAGCGCGCCGCGCACGTCCCGGCGCGCCGGCATGGCGCCGCGCGGCAGCCACGACGGCGCGCCGGTGACGGCCGCATCGGTCAGCTCGAGCGGCCACAGCGTCAGGTCGTGCGCGGTGCGGAATTCGCACGCGGTCTGCTCGGACGCGGCCGGCCGCGCGCGCAGCGCGGTGCCGGCCGGCAACCGCCAGCCCTGCGCGAGGCTGCCTTCGTTCAGCATCGGCGCGAACCGCACGATCGCCATCGACGGCAACGGTGCGAGGTAACCCGGATACACGGCATCGAGCAGCGCCTGGGTGAAGCGCGGAAACTCGGCGTCCATCTTCAGCTGCACGCGCGCGGTGAGGAAGCTGAAGCCTTCGAGCAGCCGTTCGACGTACGGGTCGGGCGGCCCCGATTCGTGCAGCCGCAGCCGCGCGGCGACCTTCGGGAACTGCTGCGCGAATTCGTCGCCGAGCTCGCGCAGGTACGCGAGTTCGCGGTTGTAGTAGTCGAGCAGGCGCGTATCCATCGTGTCAGTGTCCCGCTGACGACTGCAGCGACATCGCGCCCGTCTCGAGATCGAGATCGGAGCGCAGCACGAATTCGACCGGATGCGGGATCGACCACAGGGTGCCGCGGATCTCGAACAGCAGCACGTTGTGACGCCGTTCGCCGGCCCGCCCGCCTGCTGCATCCGCCATGCTGCGGACCTCGACGCTGTCGGGCGCGATGCGCGGCTCGAAGCGGACGATCGCGTCGCGGATCGACGCCTCGACCGACATCCGCTCGACGCCCGACATCGGCTTGCCGACGAGCGGCCGCATTCCGTAGTTGAGCACCGACGCCTGCGCGTGCGCGAATGCGGCCCAGTCGACGAAGCCGTCCTCGGCGTTGCGCGTATTCAGCAGCCACGCGAGATCGCGCAGCACGGCCGCGCGCAGGCGCTCGGCGTCGATCCATTGGGTGCCGGGCAGATCGGTCGTGCGCCGCGGCGCGTCGTCGGTCAGCCGGTCGAGCAGCGCGGGCTGCAGCCGGTCGCGCATCCCGCCGTGGCGGCCGTGGCGGCCATCGCGGGCTTTCGGGTCGTCCATCGTCGTCGGTCCGTGGTCACATTTCGGTGTTTTCCTTGATGTTCCAGCCGACCGACACCTCGGCGCCCTTGCCGCCGTTGTCGTTCTGCTGCCAGTACTGCTTCTTCACCTTCGCGGCCTGGAAGCCGTAATGCATCATCAGCCGGTCCGCCGCGTCGCCGGGATCGACGCCCGCGACTTGCGCGGACGTGACGAGCACTTCCTGCAGCGTCACGCGCATGAACTCGACCTGCGTGCCGCCGGTCTTGCACGCGGAAATCTCGACCTTCGGCAAGTGCTTGCCGCTCGCGCAGTTCTTGACGATCGCGGGCGCGCCCTTGTCCATGTACGCAGCCACGACGAGATCGTTGAAGCTCGCCTTGCCCGCATTGCCGCCGCTGCCGCTCGCCATCGCGCCCGGCTGGCTCGCGCCCCACGTGAACGATTCGATGTCGGTCCAGCCCTTGTGCTGCGCGTCCGCCGATTCGCCGGTCACGCCGTCCACCTTCATAAACATTGCCACGCCCATTGCCGTCTCCGTTTCGGTGCGAAATCAGGTTGAATGCCGGATTGCGTGCTGTATCGAATACCAGTTGCCGCTCACTCGTTCGCCGCCTTCGCGGACGGCAGCCGCGAGATGAGCCGCAGCGACACGGTGAGCCCTTCGAGCTGGTAGTGCGGCCGCAGGAAGAATTTCGACGTGTAGTAGCCGGGGTTGTCCTCGACCTCGTCGACGACCACCTGTGCGGCCGCCAGCGGCTTGCGCGCCTTGGTTTCCTGCGACGAGTTCACGGGGTCGCCGTCGACGTAGTTCATGATCCAGTCGTTGAGCCAGCGCTCCATGTCGTCGCGCTCGCGGAACGAGCCGATCTTGTCGCGCACGATGCACTTCAGGTAGTGCGCGAAGCGGCAGCACGCGAACAGATACGGCAGGCGGCCGGACAGCCGCGCGTTCGCGGTCGCGTCGGGGTCGTGATACTCGGCCGGCTGGTACAGCGACTGCGCACCGATGAACGCCGCGAAATCCGAGTTCTTCCGGTGTACGAACGGCATGAAGCCGTTCTTCGCGAGTTCGGCCTCGCGGCGGTCGCTGATCGCGATCTCGGTCGGGCATTTCTGGTCGACGCCGCCGTCGTCGGTCGGGAACGTGTGGCTCGGCAGCCCTTCGACCGCCCCGCCCGACTCGACGCCGCGGATCGACGAGCACCAGCCGTACAGCTTGAACGAGCGGTTGATGTTCGCTGCCATCGCGTATGCGGCGTTCGCCCAGGTGTAGCGGTCGTGATTCGCCGCGTCGGTGTCTTCCTCGAAGTCGAATTCGTCGACCGGATTGGTGCGCGCGCCGTACGGCAGCCGCGCGAGAAAACGCGGCATCGCGAGGCCGACGTAGCGCGAATCGTCCGATTGCCGCAGGCTGCGCCACGCCGCGTATTCGGTGTTCTGGAAGATCTTGGTCAGGTCGCGCGGATTCGACAGCTCCTGCCACGAATCCATCTGCATCAGCGCCGGCGACGCGCCCGCGATGAACGGCGCGTGCGCGGCCGCCGCGATCTTCGACAGCTCGCCGAGCATCTCGACGTCCGGCGGGCTGTGATTGAAGTAGAAGTCGCCGACGAGGCAGCCGAACGGCTCGCCGCCGAACTGCCCGTATTCCTCCTCGTAGATCTTGCGGAACAGCGGGCTCTGGTCCCACGCGACGCCCTTGTAGCGCTTGAGCATCCGCGCGACCTCGTTGCGCGACGCCGGCAACGCCTTGATCTTCAGCAGCTCGTCGGTCTCGGTGTGCGTGACGAGGTAATGCAGGCCGCGCCACGCGCCTTCGAGCGTCTGGAAGTCGTCGTGATGCAGGATCTGGTTGATCTGCTCGGACAGCTTCCGGTCGAGCTCCGCGATGATCTGCTTCACGCTGCCGTAGGCGTCGGTCGTCATGCCGACCGTATGTTCGAGCGCCTGCTGTGCGAGCGTGCGCACCGCACGCTCGACCGACTCGCGCGCCTCGGCGGTCTTCGGCTTGAACGCCTTCTGCAGCAGCGCGGCGAACTCGCCGGGCGCGGCGGCCGGCTGCGCGGCGTTGCGTGCATCGCGGGTATCGGCGCGGGACTGGACAGGGTCATTCATCGCGGGCCTCCGGTTGGGTCGCGTCGCCGTCCTGCGCGTCCGCGCGCGGCGCGCGCACCAGCGTCTTCAGCAGGTCGGGATCGTTGATCGCGCGCTCGATCAGCTGTTCTGCGCCGTGCTTGCCGTCCATGTACGACAGCAGGTTCGACAGCTCGGTGCGCGCCTCCAGCAGCCGGCGCAGCGCGTCGACGTTGCGCGCGATCGCCGCCGGCGTGAAATCGTCGATCTGCTCGAACGTCATGTCGACGCTGAGCATGCCTTCGCCGGTCAGCGTGTTCGGCACCTGGAACGCGACGCGCGGCGCGACCGACTTCATCCGCTCGTCGAAGTTGTCGACGTCGATCTCGAGGAACTTGCGCTCCGGCAGGTCCGGCAGCGGTTCGGCGCGCTTGCCAGCCAGGTCCGCGATGACGCCCATCACGAACGGCAGCTGCACCTTGCGCTCGGCGCCGTAGGTCTCGACGTCGTACTCGATCTGCACGCGCGGCGCCCGATTGCGCGCGATGAATTTCTGTCCGCTGCCTGCCGCCTTGGTTCTGTCCGTCATCGTCCGCTCCTTCACATCGTTCAGATTGCGTGTACGTGGCCGCCGCGTGGATGGCGGCCTGCCTCACTCGCTCCGCTCGCCGCTCAGCAGGTCCAGCTTCGGCAGGCTCTCCGGAGCGAGGTCCCGGATGATTTCGTAGAAGTCGAGCGCGAGCAGCCGCTGCGCGCGCCGCAGCAGCAGCGGCGCCGGGTGGCTCGGCTCGTGCAGTTCGAAATAGCGGCACATCTTGTCGAGGCCGAGCCGCACGTCGTCGCGGCTCGTGACCTCGGCATCGCGCCAGGCCAGTGCGTTCGGCACGGCGGCCGGTGCGGCGCCGGATGCGGCCGGCGTGACCGGAATCGAACCGTCCGGTGCGGACGGCCGCACCGCCGGCGCCGGTTCCGGCAGTTCGCGGACGATGCGTTGCAACGCCTTCTCCGTATCGCTCGCCTCGGGCGCCCATTCGCTGCCGAGCCGGTCCGTCACGTGCGCACGGATCGCGTCCAGCGCGTGCAGTGCCGCGCGCACCGCATCGATCGGCACGCGGCCGTCGTCGCGCGCGGTCGACAACGCGGCGACCAGGCCGTCGCGGCTGCCGGCCGCCGGACCGCCCGCTTCGTCGCGGCCGTCGAGTACGCGTTCGGCGTCGCGCACGCTCGGGCCGCCGTCGAACAGCGGCTGGCGCCGCGCCGCACGCGCGCACTCGTGCGCGCCGGCGACCTCGGCGAGCGCGTTCATCCGCGGTGTCGGGTCCGGTTCGCCGTCGGCGTCGAGGCGCGGGTGCAGGTCGTCCCACCAGCGCTCGATCAGGCCGGCGACGACCGCGAGCCCGTCCGCGTAGCCGGGAATGCCGTGCTGCTCGGTCCAGCTGCGCGCGAGACAGGCGGCGACGCGCAGGTCCTTCGTCCGCTCGCCCAGCGCGAGCGCAAGGCGCTCGACCGCGCGCCAGTCGGGCGTCTCGGCCGGGATCACGGTGTCGCCGTACTGCTGCTCGGCCCGCGGCGTCGCCCGCTCCTGAAGCTGCATGAAATCGGCGTCGTATTCGAGGTTGGCGCCGCACGGCGCATCGGCCGCGACGTCCGCGAGCAGCCGTCCGATCAGGTCGGCGCGCGGCGTTGCCGCCGACAGACCGGGCGACGGAGAGGACAACGTGGCGGCGGCCAGCGCCGCCTGGCTGACGTCATTCGAATGCATAGTCGATGTTCACCGGTTTGCTGCCGAAGTCGATCGCCACGGTGCGGTGCAACGGCGGCAGCGAGCCGTTGCGGATCTCGATCTGATAGACGCCTGGCGTCAGCGCCACCGCGCGCAGCGGCGGGCTCGCGCCGCGCCGTGCGCCGTTCACGTACACGTCGCCCCACGGGCGCACGTTGAAGCGCACCTGGACGGTTTCCTGCTTCGGCGGGCGCTGCTCGGCGGCCGGCGCGTCGACCGCGGCGACGGCCGTCCCGGCTTCCGACGGCGACGTCGGCACGGGCACCGGTGCGGTCGACGGCGACGCGGCGGCCTCCGACGGCGGCACGTTGACGACGCGCTCCGACGCGTCGAGGCTGCCGGCCGGCGCGATGGTCGAGCGTGAGCCGGCTTGCGACGGCGTCGCGCCCGCGACGTCCGTGGCGGTCGTCGCGACCTGCGGCGCGGAGCCGGCAGCCGCGACGGCGGGTGCGCTGGCCGGCGCGGCGGCCAGCGCTGGCGGCGGCACCTGCGCGGACGATCCGGCCGGCAGGCTCGACGGCGGCACGACGATCGGCGTCGGGCCGTGCTGCGCGAGCGTCGCGTCCGACGCGCCGGCCGACGATGCGGCACCGGCCTGCGGCTGGCTTGCGCCGGCTGCCGATTCGCCCGCGACTTGCGCGGGTCGCGACAGATAGGTCACCGCGAGTCCGACGGCGATCAGCGCGATCAGCGCGCCACCCACGTAGGTCGGCATGCGCCGTCTGCCAGCCGAGATGAAGGACGGGCGGCGTGGCGTACGGGACGAAGGCGCTGCGCCCGGCGAGGACGTCGATGTGGAGGCACCAGCAGCACCAGCAGCACCAGCAGCACCAGCAGCACCAGCAGCACCAGCAGCACCAGCAATCGGGCCTGCCGTTGCGTTCAGGTTCCCTGTATCGGTCGCCCCGCGCTGCCCGATGTCCGGCCCGGCGCTTGCCGATCGCATGCCGGCGGCGTCATGCGCGTCGGTCTTCGACGCTGCCGGCGCATCCCGCGAAGCGTCCGTTGCGCGTTTGCTCTCACTGTCACGCCCATCCGAGCGCCCCGTTTTCGCGGAGGACGGCGACGCTTGCGACAAGGACGAAGAAGCCGATGAAGCCGCCGCTCCCGCAGCCGTCTTCGACGCCGAAGCCGCGCCGTCCTGCGGCTTGTCGCCGGCCACTGCGGGCTCGGCAGGCCGCATATCCGACGTGCTCGACGTGCTCGACCGGCCGTCCGGCTGCTCGGGCCGCTCGGGCCGCTCGGGCCGCTCAGGCTGCGACGCGCGCACGTCCGGTGTCGCGTCGCCCGATGCCGTCCCGCCTGCACCGACCGCCATTGCAGCCGACGCCTTGCCCGCGGCACCAGAAACCCCCGAAACACCAGAAACCCCCGAAACACCATCCGCCCATATTCTTACAAAAATTAATCGATTTCCCAACAAA